>CAZTEV010000007.1:5109-32083 GCA_964612785.1 uncultured Roseivivax sp.
GCAAGCCCGGGACAGCGCGCGCCTACCGGACCCGCGCCGCGTAAAGCGCCACCGCCGCCGCGTTCGAGACATTGAGCGAGCCGAACCCGCCCGCGAAGTCGATCCGCACCAGCGCGTCGCAGCTGTCCTTCGTCTTGGGACGCAGGCCCGGCCCTTCCGCGCCCAGCACCAGCGCCACCGCGCGCGTGCCCGCCCCCTCGAGCGCGGTTTCCAGCGTCTCCTCCGCCTCGCCGTCGAGACCCAGCACGAGATAGCCCATCTCCTGCAGCTGCGCGATGCTGCGCGCGAGGTTCACCTCGCGCAGGTAGGGCTGACGCTCGAGCGCACCCGAAGCCGTCTTGGCCAGCGCGCCCGTTTCCGGCGCGGAATGGTGTTTCGTGCCGATAACCGCGCGCGCGCCGAAGACCTCGGCCGAGCGCAGGATCGCGCCCACGTTATGCGGATCGGTCACCCGGTCGAGCAGCACGACCCGCGGCGGCCGCACACCATCGCCCTGCGCCACATCCGCAAGACGCCCCCAATCGAGCGGCTTGACCTCAAGCGCGGCGCCCTGATGCACCGATCCGGGATCGAGCGGGGCGGCGAATTTGCGCGGATCGCTGATCTCGGGCGTGATCCCCGCCGCCGCGATGGCCGGGCCAAGCTTTTCGGCGGCGTTCGGCGTCGTGATCAGGCGCAGCTTCTCGCGCCGGGGGTTTTCCAGCGCGTCGCGCACCGCATGCAGGCCGAAAAGCCAGAGGGTCTGCGCCCCCTCGACCTTTTTCGCCTGCTCCTTTTCCACCACCCAGCGGGGCTTTTTCGCCATCACGCATGCCTTTCCTGTGTCGCGGATTGCCTGACCGAGCCTGCCCGCGCATGCAAGGGATTTTCCGGTTGACGGGCAAAAGGCCCGCTTGTATTCGACCCCTCACTTGCCGGGTGCGCCCGGCTTGGGGCGACGCGCTGCAAGGTGCGGCAGCGGACTGTAAATCCGCCGGGGAGACCCACGCCTGGTTCGATTCCAGGGTCGCCCACCACTTCCTCCCGATCATCGCCGGACATGCGGCTGACCCTACCGGTCAGACCCTCTTGAGCGTCGAAAGCACGAAGGCCAGCGCCGCCGCCGTGACCATGGCGGGCCCCGCGGGCGCATCGAAGACGAACGCCCCCCACAGCCCCGCCAGCGCAGAGGCCGCGCCGATCCCGGCCGCGATCAGCGCCATCGCTTCGGGCGTGCGCGCAAAGGGGCGCGCGGCGGCCGGCGGGATCAGCAGCATCGCGACGATCAGCAGCACGCCCACCACCTTGATCGCCACCGCCACCACAACAGCCATGCCGAGCGTCAGCAGAAGCCGTTCGCGCTTGGGGTCGATGCCGCTCGCATGGGCCAGATCCTCGGACAGGGTCGCGGTCAGCAGGTTCTGCCAGCGCCAGGCGATGCCCGCGACAACCAGAGCGCCGCCGCCCCAGATCACGCCGATATCGGCCTTGCTGACCGCCAGGATATCGCCGAACAGATAGGCCGACAGGTCGATGCGCACGCCCTCGACGAAGCTGACCGCGACCAGACCCACGGCCAGCGAGGCATGCGCCATAACCCCGAGCCCGGTATCGAGCGCGACGCGCCGGTCCGACAGCCCGCTGACCGCCAGCGCCATCAGAAGGGCGACGCCCAGCGCGCCCAGCGTGATCGGCAGCGACAGGGCCAGCGACAGCGCCACGCCCAAGATGGCGGCATGGGCGGTGGCATCGCCGAAAAACGCCATGCGCCGCCAGACCACGAAAGCCCCGAGCGGGGCGGCAGCCAGCGCCACGCCCACCCCGCCCAACGCGGCGCGGACCAGAAAATCGTCCAGAAGCATCATGCGCTTTCCCGCGCGTGATCGTGCCCGCAGGCATGATCGTGACTATGGGCGTGCTCGTGCCGGTAAAGCGCCAGCGCGCCCGCGGTGCCGGTCCCGAAGAGCGCGCGGTATTCGGCCGAATTGGCGACCACTTCGGGGGTGCCGTGACAGCAGACATGCCCGTTCAGGCACACGACCCGGTCCGAGGCCGACATCACCACATGCAATTCATGGCTGACCATGACGATGCCGCAGCCCAGCGTGTCGCGCACCTCCTCGATCAGGCGGTAGAACGCGGCAGAGCCCGGCTGGTCGAGGCCCTGCGTCGGCTCGTCGAGGATCAGAAGCTGCGGCGAATCGAGAAGCGCCCGGGCCAGCAGGATCCGCTGGAACTGCCCGCCCGACAGCCCGGCCATCGGACGGTCCCACAGCGCCGAGGCGCCCGCCCGGTCAAGCGCCGTTTGCGCCTGCGCGCGGCTCACGCGTTTGGGAAGGTTCAGAAAGCGGCCCACGCTCAGCGGCAGGGTCGGGTCGATGGCCAGCTTCTGCGGCACATAGCCCAGCCGCAGACCCTCGGCGCGCACGACGCGTCCCGCCCCGGGCGACACCGCGCCGATGAGCGTGCGCAGAAGCGTCGATTTGCCCGATCCATTGGGGCCCACGATTGTCACGATCTCGCCCGCATCCACATGCAGGTCGACCCCGGTCAGCACCTGCAGATCGCCCAGCCGGACGCCGATGCCTTGGGCGGAAATCAGACGCATGCGGCCTCCGGGCTGCGGCAGGCAGGGCAGAGCCCTTCGGCCTCGATCACCATTTTCTCGACCGCAAAGCCCAGATCCTCCGCTGCCGATCGGACCTCGTCCACCGGCGGGGCCGCACAGGCTTCGGCCACCGCGTCGCAGCCGCGACAGATCAGGAAGGTGGGTGCGTGGCGTGCACCGGGATGGGCGCAGGCAACAAAAGCGTTCAGCCGTTCGATCCGGTGGGCAAAGCCATGCGTGGTCAGGAAATCGAGCGCGCGATAGGCCACGGGCGGCTGCGCGCCCAGCCCCTCTTCGCGCAGGGTATCCAGAATGTCGTAGGCGCCCATGGCCGCATGGCGCTGCATCAGGATCTCGAGCACGCGGCGCCGCACGGGCGTCAGCTGCAGCCCGGCTTGCGCGCATTGCGTCTCGACCGCCCTGAGGCCCGTCTCGATACAGGCGTCGTGGTCGTGGCGTTCGAATCCGAGACTGTCCATGCGCTCCGCTCCTGCCTCAATTTTCGACTTGATATGTTATACTATTCCGCTTAGCAAGGCGCGATATGTTATCTTATAACAGGTCTACCATGCGTCTTCACCTGCCTTCCCCCCTCCAACTCTGCCTCGCCCTTCTCGCCACGCCTGCGGTGGCCGAACCACCCCGGATCGTCGCCGACATCGCCCCTGTCGCGGCGCTCGCGCAGATGGTGCTGGGCGATGACGCCCCTGTCGCCACGCTTCTGCCGCCGGGTGCATCGCCGCACGATCATGCACTCAGCCCCGGCGATGCCCGGGCCCTGCAGGAGGCCGATCTGGTCCTGTGGGTCGGGCCGGTGCTGACGCCCAATCTCGAAAAGGCGTTGGAGAATGTCGCGGGCACCGCGCAGCGGATCACGCTTGCCGATCTGGACGGCGCCCGTCTGCTGGAACCGCGCGAGACGACGCTGTTCGCGGCTCACCATGACGACGATCATGGACATGAGGACGAGCATGGCCACGAGGATGCCCATGGTCATGACGATGAACACGGCCACGACGACGAACACGGGCACGAAGACGAACAAGGACACGAGGACGACCACGCCGAGGCGGCTGGTCACGGCCATGCCCATGACGGCCCCTACGATCCGCATCTCTGGCTTGACCCGGAGAATGCCGCGCTGTGGCTCGATGCCATGGCCGAGGCCTTCGCCGCGCAGGATCCCGAGGGCGCGTCGGCCTACCGGGCCAATGCCGCCGAGGGCAAGGCCACCATCGCCGCAGCGGTGGATCGCGCCACGGCAACGCTGTCCGGGATCGACCGCCCGCTCGCGGTGATCCACGACGCCTTCTTCTACTACGAAGAGGCCTTCGGCCTGACCACGCTGGGCGCCCTGTCGCCATCCGATGCCGCACAGCCAAGCCCCCGCCGCATGGCCGAATTGCGCGACGCGATCCCTGCAGGCACCTGCCTGCTGGCCGAACCGCAATACGATCCCCGGATCGTCGATGCCCTGGGCGCGGACATCGCCGTGGCCGAAATCGACATCCTAGGCGCGTTCATGCCGCAGGATGCAGGCCTCTATCCCGCGCTGATCGAGGATATCGCGACGCGCATCGCGGAATGCGGCTGAGTCAGCGGCGCGCGAAACGGTCTGCGCCGTAAGCGGAAAGGTCGATATTGGGGCGGCGCCCGGTCAGCGCCTCGGCCAGAAGCCGCCCCGATTTCGGCCCGCCGGTCAGACCCACATGGTGATGTCCGACCGCCCCCCAGACACCGGACGAGCCCACCTGCCCCAGAAGCGGCATGCTGTCGGGCAAGGCCGGGCGATGGCCCATCCATTCCTCTGCTCCCGAAAAATCGAGCCCCGGGAACGCCTGCGCGCCCAGACGGCGCAGCAATCCGAACGGCGCGCGCGAGGGGCCGGCCTTTAGGCCGCCCAGCTCCAGAATACCCGCCAGCCGCGCCCCCTTCGCCATGGGCGTCACCACGAACTGGCCGCTCGCGACCATGACGGGCTGACGCGGCGCGCCCATCAGGCTTTGCAATTGCAGATGATAGCCGCGTTCGGTCTCAAGCGGCAGGCGCACGCCCACCTTTTCCAACAGCGGGGCAGAGGCCGCGCCCATGGCGATCACCGCGTGATCGCAGGGCAGCACCGCGCCCTCCAGCCCGATCCCGCGCACGCGACCTTCCTCGACATGCAGATCGCGCACGACCCCTTGCCGGATGACGCCCCCTTCTGCCTCCAGCCCGCGGGCCAGCGCTGCCACATAGCTCTGCGGGTCGGTGATGAAGCCATGCGCGCCCAGCACCGCGATCTCGCCGATACCGGGACCGATGGCAGGATCGTAGTCCTGCACCTCCGGGCCGGACAGACGCTGATGCGGAAAGCCCGCAGTCGCCTTCACCGCAAGCCCGGCTGTGGCCTGCGCATAGGCCTGCGCGTCGCGATAGGCATAGACGTAGTCCGAGCGTTGCAGGAAGGCCGCGGCAGGCGTGCCCTGCGCAGTCGCCGCATGGCTGTCCACCGCATCCGTCACCAGTTGCCCGAGCGCATCCGAGATCCGTTCGACCTCGGCCTCGCCCACATGACGCACGGCCTTCGCAAGCCAGGGCAGAAGGCGCGGCAGATAGGACCAACGCAGAAACAGCGGCGCGTCGCGATCAAGCAGCATACCGGGCGCCGCGCGCAGCGCCGCGCTATCGAGCGACGGTCGCACGGCAGAGGCCGCCAGCACCCCGGCATTGCCCGCCGACGCCCCCGTCCCCGGCGCGGCCCGGTCGATCAGCGTGACCTCCGCACCGAAGCGCCGCAGCCAGAGCGCGGTCGACACCCCCACGATGCCCGCCCCGATCACGACGACGCGCATCGTCATCCGCCTCCGCGCGCCGTCATGCGCCGCTCACAGCTTGGACGAGATCACGCCGGTCGCGAAGCCGCCCCTGCGCAATTCGCCGAAGAGGCGCTGATACTCGATCTTGGGGCAGCGGTTCTGCACCACGTCGATGCCCCGCGCCTCTGCCTTGGCGGCGGCCTCCGCGTGGCTCACCCCGATCTGCATCCAGACCGTGCGCAGCTTGGGAAAGACCTCGAGCGCTTCGTCGACGATCGGCGGCACGGCCTCGGAGCGGCGGAAGATGTCGACCATGTCCACCTCGGCATCGACCTCCGCAAGCGTGGCGGCGACCTTTTTGCCGAACAGGTCCTGCCCGGCGAGGCCCGGATTGACCGGCCGGATGTCATAGCCCTTCAGCGACAGGTAGCGGCCCACATAGTAGCTGGGCCGGATCGGATTGGCCGACACGCCGACCATCGCGATGACGCGGGTGCGTTTCAGGATATCGCGGAGATGGGAATCGCGTGTGTTCATGTCGCGAACCAGCCATAAAAAAGCGTCCGGGCCAAGGCCCGAACGCCAGTCACGGAACGAGGGACAGTGAAGGTGTCGCGAGCGTTCCGAGCCCGCGATCCTTCAAAAGAGATGGGCATGAAAGACACAGTTTAAAGCCCGGTCGCAAAACCGTGATCTTTTGGGTTGCGTTTCCGAAAAAACCTTATTCCGCCGCAATCTGCGCCTCTGCCAGCATTTCCCAGACCCGGTGCGGCGTGAAGGGCATGTCGGCCTGCCGGACGCCCTCAGCCCAAAGCGCGTCCTGCACCGCGTTGGCGACCGCGGCCATGGCGCCCACGGTTCCGGCCTCGCCGCACCCCTTCATGCCCATCGGGTTCGAGGTGGACGGAACGGGCTCCGTCTCGAAGTGGAAGAAGGGAAGATCCTTGGCCCGCGGCATGGCGTAATCCATGAAGGAGGCGGTCAGAAGCTGGCCGGTCTCGTCGTAGACGACCCGCTCCATCAGCACCTGGCCCACGCCCTGCGCGATGCCGCCATGCACCTGTCCTTCGACCAGCAGCGGATTAATGAGATTGCCGAAATCGTCGACCACCGTGTAGCGGTCGAGATCGACCGTGCCGGTATCCGGATCGACCTCCACCTCCACCAGGTGGCAGCCATTGGGGAAGGACCGGGCGGGCAGCTTGGCATTGGCCGAGAAGCTCAGAAGCTCCGTCCGGCCATCGGCGCGCGCCATCTGCGCCACGTCGAGCATCGACAGCACCTCGTTCGAGCCCTGCGCGCGGAAATGCGTGTCGTCGAAGGCGATATCCTCGGCCGCGACACCCAGCTTGTCCGACAGATAGGCGGTGAATGCGGTGACGATGTCACCGACGGCTTTCAGCGTCACGTTGGTCTGCACGGTGACCGAGCGCGAGCCCCCCGTGCCGCCGCCCGCGGCGATCAGGTCCGAATCCCCCTGCACCACGCGGATCTTGTCGGCGGGAATGCCGCTTTGATCGGAAAGGAACTGCGCAAAGACGGTCTCGTGCCCCTGCCCGTTCGATTGCGTGCCCACATAGATGACCGCGCCATCCTCCTCGAACTCGACTCGGATGCCTTCATCCGGCGCGCCGAGGATCGCCTCGATATAATAGCACAAGCCCCGTCCGCGCAGACGCCCCGCCGCCTCGGAGGCCTGACGACGGGCCTCGAACCCGGCCCAATCGGCGGCCGTTTCGCCATGCGCCAGCACGCGGGCGAAATCGCCCACGTCATAAACCTCGCCGCCGACGGTCGTGTAGGGGAAGGCATCGGGCGCGATGAAGTTGCGCCGCCGCAGATCGTCGGGGGCGACGCCCAGTTCGCGCGCGGCGCGGTCCATCACCCGCTCGAGCACATAGATCGCCTCGGGCCGACCGGCGCCGCGATAGGCATCGATCTGGCAGGTATTGGTGAAATAGGCCTTGCTGCGCAGATAGGCCGCCTGGATGTCATAGACGCCCGTCAGAACGCGACTGAACAGCTGCGTCTGCATGAGCGGGCCGAACTGGCTGGCATAGGCGCCCAGGTTGAAGCGCGTGTCGACCCGGTAGCCGGTGATCTTCAGATCCGCGTCAAACGCCATCTTCGCGGTCGAGACCAGATCGCGGCCCATATTGTCGGACAACATGCCCTCGCCCCGCTCCGCCGCCCAGCGCACGGCACAGCCCAGGCTGCGCGCGGCCTGCGCAATGGCGAAGTATTCGGGATAGACCATGGTCTTCATGCCGAAGCCGCCGCCCACATCCTCGGTCACCACATGCACCGCGTCCTCGGGCAGGCCCAGCACCTTGGCGAGCTGCGTCTTGTGGGTCCAGACCCCCTGGCTCGACATGCTCACGCGCAGCCGGTCGTCGCGCCATTCGGCGATGAAGGCTCGGCCTTCGAGCGAATTGGCGATGATCTTGTGATCCGGCACCTCGAGCGTGACCACATGGGCCGCGTCCTCGAAGGCGGCCTCGGTCGCGGCCTCGTCGCCGATGGCGAAGTCGAAGGATTGGTTGTCGGGCGCGTCTTCATGGATCGCCTCGCCGCCGGGCGCGAGATCCAGATGCACCGGCAGATCCTCGATGTCGGGCATGATCAGCTCGGCCGCGTCCTTGGCCTGCTCCAGGGTCTCCGCGACAATGAGCGCGATGGGCTCGCCCACGAAGCGCACCTTGTCCTCGGCCAAGATCGGACGGCGCGGCGCGATGCCGGGGCTGCCATCGTGGTTCTTGACCATGACGGTGAACAGACCCTCGGTGATCCCGGCCTCGGCCAGATCCTTGGCCGTCAGAATGAGCCGCACCCCCGGCGCCTCGCGCGCCTCATCCAAATCGATGCCGGTCAGCCGCCCATGCGCGACGGGCGAGCGCAGGAAATAGCCGTAAAGCGCGCCCTCGGGCGCGGTGTCGTCGGTGTAACGCCCCGCGCCGGTCAGCAGGCGCAGGTCTTCGCGTCGGGTCACGGGCTGGCTTTTTCCGAAAGCGTCCATGGGGTCTCCGCAGATGAGGGGAACGGGATCACGCGGAGACTAAGCCGCCCCGCGCCAGTGTCCAGTGGAGGGCGGCTTTGCGTTCAGCCGTCCTCTTCGGTGCCGTAATCGCGAAACAGCGCGCCCTGCGCCATGAAGAAGAGAAACAGCGCCGCGGTCAGCCCGAAGGTTTTGAAATAGACCCATGTGTCGGTGGACATGGTGCGCCAGACGATCTCGTTCAGAAGGGCCAGCGCGAAGAAGAAGGCGCAAAGCCTGCGGGTCAGCTTCATCCAGCCTTCCTGCCGCAGCGGCATCATCCCGTCCATCACCGCGCGCAGATAGCTTTGCCCGCGGAGAAGACCGATGCCGAGGATACCGCCGAAGATCAGGTAGATCAGGGTGGGCTTCATCTTGAAGAAGCGGTCGTCGTTGAGCCACACGGACAGCCCCCCGAACACCACGATCAGCACGGCAGTCACGATCTGCATCCGGCTCAGATGGCCGGTCAGCCACCACAGAAGCCCCGTCGCGGCCAGCATCACCGGGATGAAGCCCGCCGTCACCACGATGAAACCGTCATATTCGGTGCCGCCGATGGTGAAGACCCGATCCTTGAGCCAAAGATAGGCCACGAAGAACAGGACCACCGGCCCCAGCTCCAGTCCGGATTTCACAAGTGGCGAGACTTCGCGGTGATTGGCCATACGGGGCAGATCCTCCTCAGGGTTGTCGGCGCGTGGCCGTCCGGGGGCTATATGGGCGATCTAGCCGCCCATCTCAACGATGACCGCACCAAGCGCAATCAGTGCCATCAGCGCGATGCGGCGCGGGCCCACGGTTTCCTTCAGCACAAGCCAGCCGATGATGGCCGCGAAGACGGTCGAGGTTTCGCGCAGAACCGCCGCCTCGCCCACGCTGTCGAGCCGCGTGGCCATCATGATCGAGCCGAAGGAAAAGAAGGCGACGACGCCGCCGACGGCTCCGCGCAGCGCAAGCGGGCCGAGCGTCGGACGCTCCGGCCCCATGCGCCGCCAGCGCAGAAAGGCGTAGGGCGGCATGGCCAGGCTGTCGATCAGGAAGAACCAGGCGAGGAAGGTGAACGGGTTTGCCGTCGCCCGGATTCCGTAGGCGTCATATGTGGTGTAAAGCGCCACGAAACAGCCCGTGATGACCGCGAGGACAAGCGCGATGCCCAGCGTGTCCCGCTCGGCCTCGAGGAAGATCAGGTTGTAGATCGCGAGCCCGAAAATCCCCGCAAGCAGCACCGCGACGCCCAGCCATTGCACCGCGCTGAAGCTTTCGCCGAAGACGATGCCCGCCCCGATCACGGCGAATAGCGGCCCGGTGCCGCGCACCACCGGATAGACCACGGTGTAGGCGCCCTTGGTGTAGGCCAGCGCCTGCATGATCTTGTAGCCCAGATGGATGAAGAAGACGCCCACGAAGATCGGCCACATATGCGGCTCGGGCCAGGGCACCACGAAAAGCGCCAGCGGCAGCGCGACGATCCCGTAGGAAAAGTCGATCGCGCCGCGCGACAGCCAGGGATCGTGCCGCCCCTTCTGCAGCGCGCCGAAGACCGCGTGCAGGAAGGCCGCCGACAGCGCCAGCACCAGCGCCGCGGTGTGGCCCGCATCGGTGCCGTCGAGGGACAGGACGTAGTCCATCATGGCGCGGTGCGCCCGGGCGGAATGGGGCCCACGATCAAACGCATGGGATATGCACAGATGCCATGGGGCGGGCGTGCTCTCGGATAGCCGACGTTGCCCTGTCTATTCAGGACTTTGCGCCCCGGGGCAAGCCGGTGCCGCCCGCCATGCGGGATTGCGCGTCTGCAAGCGTCGTGTTCAGCGTGCCCCGCGCCCGAGCGGCGGCCACATGCGCGAGAAGACCCCGTCCTTCTTCAGAAGTCCGTGCTGGGCCGCGGCCCCCATATGCAGAAGGACGAGCGCCGAGATCGCATAGCTGCCATAGAAATGCGCGGCCTTCGCGGCATCGGCGAGGCCCTCCGAGCGCGGCACGAGGGGCGGCACGCCTAGCGCGTTCAACGCCTCGATCGGGAAGCCGCCCGCGATCACGCGGATATAGCCCGCCACGGGCATGGCGAGGATCAGAACGTAAAGCGCGGCATGGCTCGCCCCGGCCACGCGCTGCTGCCACACCGGAATGTGATCGGGCAAAGGCGGCGGGGTGCGAAATCCGCGCCAGGCCAGCCGCAGCACCGCCAGCAGGAAGACCGCGACGCCGAGATTCTTGTGATAGATGAAGAGGCTGTTCTGCAGGGATCGGCTAAGCCCTTCCTGTATCATCAGAAATCCGACCGGGATCATGGACAGGATCAAAAGCGCCATGAGCCAGTGCAGGAAACGGGCAAGGCCGGAATACCGGGGATCTGTCGGGGTCATGACGCACCTCTCTGATCAGGGGATGGTAGCCGATCGCCCATGCGCATCAAGCCGCCGATGCCGCTTGACGCCCGGCGCTTCGCACTAATCTCAGCGACATGACTACGTTGCAGACAAATCCGCCGCGCGCGCCGCGCAGCTGGGCCCGGTTAAACGGACCCGCGCCCGTCGTGCTGCGGTTTCTGGGCCTTGCGGGGCTCGGCGGGATTGCCGTCTCGGCGCTTGCGGCGGGGCCGCTTCTGGCCGGGCCGGGCGCGATGGCTGCGACATTGGGCCTCTATCTTGCCTCCGCGCTGCTGGCGGCCTGGGGTCTCATGCGGGGCTATCCCCATGCGACGCTGGGTCTGGCCAATGTGACGACGCTTCTGCGGCTGGTTCTGACTGCGAGCCTGGCCGCGCCCGTGCTGATCGGCGGAACGCCCGGCTGGGCGGTCTTCGCGCTGGCCACGCTCGCCCTGTCGCTCGACGGGGTCGACGGCTGGCTTGCCCGCAGGCAACGGCTGACCTCGCGGTTCGGCGCGCTCTTCGACATGGAGGTGGACGCCGCCCTTGGCCTGATCCTCGCGCTCAACGCCTGGGCGGCGGGCAGCGTGGGACCCGCGGTGCTGATCCTGGGCCTGCCGCGCTACCTGTTCCTGCTGGCGGGACGGGCGCTGCCCTGGATGCAGGCCGACCTGCCCGACCGGATGAGCCGGAAGGCCGTCTGCGTTGCCCAGATCACCGCCCTGATCTCATTGCAGCTGCCGCTCTTGCCCGACATGTGGGCGAGCGTGATCCTGTTCGTCGCCGCCGTCGCGCTGGTCTGGTCCTTCGCGCGGGATATTCTCTGGCTGTGGCGGGCGCGGTCTTGACCCCGCTGCCCTGGCATCGGCTTCTGTCGCTGCTGATCGCCACGCTGATCCTGCATCTCGCCCTGATCCAGCCCAACCATCCCGCCGCGATGACCTGGGGCGCGTTGCGTCTGTTCGCTTTGGAGCTGCCCTTCGTCCTTCTGACCCTGATCGCGTTGCAGGGGCGTGGAGCGCTGGCCTTCCGCCTGGCGTTGACAGCCGTTCTGACCGTGATCGCAGTCCTGAAAGCCGCCGATTACGCGATGTTCACGGCGCTCGCGCGCGGCTTCAACCCGGTGGCCGATCTCGTCCTGATCGATGCGGGCTTTCGCCTGCTCGCAGGCGCGATCGGCACGCTGCCCGCGATCGCGGCAGGAATCGCGGCCCTGCTTGCGCCGCTGGGCATCGCGGCCGCGCTCTGGTGGGCGACGGGCCGCTGGGCGGCGCTGCAGCTTCCGACTGCGGGGCGGGGGGCTGCAGGCCTGGGCGCCTTTATTTGCGCAGGGCTCATCGTTGCGCAGGTCGGGCAAAGCTGGGGCACATGGCGCCTGCCGGTCGCGCCGCCGGGCGCGGCTTTCACCACGCGCGTGGGGCTCGAACGGGTTATCCTCGTGCGCGAGACACTGGCGGATCTGCGCGCCTTCCGCATCGCCGCGCGCCGCGATCCGCTGGCCCAGCGCGCGGACCTTCTGAACGGGATCGACCGGGACGTGATCGTGGTCTTCGTGGAAAGCTATGGCCGCACGAGCCTCGACACGCCGTTTTATGCCGACACCCACCGCGCGACGCTGCAGGCAGCCGAGGACGCGTTGGAACAGCGGGGCTTCGCCATGGTCTCGGGCCTGCTGAACGCCCCCACGCGCGGCGGGCAAAGCTGGCTGTCGCACGCGACCTTCGCCAACGGGCTTTGGGTGGACGATCAGACGCGCTACCGCGCTGCACTGGCATCGGGACGGGAGACGCTGTTCCACCTCGCGGCGAAGTCCGGATTCCACACCGCGGCGGTGATGCCGCAGATCACGATGGACTGGCCCGAATCCTCGGTCATGGGGTTCGACACGGTGCTGGGTGCGGCCGATCTCGGCTATGCGGGCGCGCCCTTCAACTGGGTCACCATGCCCGATCAATTCACCTATCTGGCGATGGACCGGCTGGTGCGCGACCGCGTGACCGACACCCCTGTCTTCGTCCAGGTCGCCACCGGCACCTCGCACGCGCCCTGGGTGCCCGTGCCCGAGCTTGTCCCGTGGGAGTCCATCGACGACGGGCGCATCTTCAACGACATGGCGCTGTCGGGCGATCCCCCCGAGGAGGTCTGGCGCGACCGCGACCGCGTGCGGTCGCAATATCGCGACGCCATCGACTATGCCCTACGGACGGTCTTCGACTATGCCGCGCGGCACGCAGAGGAGCCGCCGCTGATGATCGTGCTGGGCGACCATCAGGCGGCGGATTTCGTGTCGCTCGACACCCGCGCGGAGGTGCCGATCCATGTGCTCGGCCCGGCCGATCTGGTGGCCCGGATCGCGGATTGGGGCTGGACGCCGGGCCTGATCCCCGACGTCGACCTGACGCCTGTGGGCATGGAGCAGATGCGCGACCGGCTGATCGAGGCCTTCACCACAGGGCTCGCATTGCAGGCAGAGGCGGGATGAGCCTGCCGCGGCTGTCCCCGCGCGCCTTGCGTCTTGCGCAGCTCTGCATCGCAGTGGCGCTGCTGGCGCTTCTGTGGCGCGTCGCGGGCGGACCGGAGGCGGCCCAAAGCCTGCGCAGTGCCGATCCGCGCTGGCTGGCCGCCGCCTTAGTCGCCCTGACCCTGCAGACCGTGTTGTCGGCCCTGCGCTGGCGCCTGACCGCGTCGCGGCTGGGCATTGCGCTGGGGCGGCGGACGGCGATTGCGGAATATTACCTCAGCCAGGCAGTGAACCAGTCGCTTCCGGGCGGCGTTCTGGGCGATGCGGAACGCGCCCGGCGCGCGCGGGGGGCGGCCGGGCTTTGGGCCTCGGGTCAGGCCGTGCTGTTCGAGCGGCTCGCAGGCCAGATCGGCCTTTTTCTCTGCACCGCGACGGCCTTCATCGTGACGCTCGCCCTGCCCGGCGGGGTCACCTGGCCGCCGCAGCTTGGCTGGGCGGTGGGCCTCATCGTTGCGGCGGGTCTCTGTATGCCGGTCCTCTTTCTCGCGCTGACGCGCATGCCCGGACGCGCGGGCGCCGCGTTGCGCCGCTTCGGACACACCTTGACGCATGCGCTGGCGGCCCCGCCCGTGATCGTCCCGCAACTGGCGTTGAGCCTCGGCACGACGCTCTGCAATCTCGCCGCCTTCGCCTTCTGCGCCGAGGCGGTGGGCCACGGTTTGTCCGTTGCCGCGACCGCAGCCTTCGTGCCGCTCATTCTTCTGACGATGCTGGTGCCGCTGACGGTGTCGGGATGGGGATTGCGCGAAGGGGCCGCGGCGATCCTGTTTCCGGTGGCCGGCGCGTCGGCCAGTGGCGGGCTAGCCGCGAGCGTCGTGTTCGGGCTGATGCTGATCGCATCGACCCTGCCGGGCGTTCTGGTGCTGATCGGGCGCCGCGCGGGGGCGCCTGCGGGATCCGTCTAGCCTAACCCTGCTTGCGCTGTTCGTGCATGGCCTCGGTCCCGGCGGCCGCCCGCGCATCGAAGCCGCAATCGAACACCACGTCCGAGCCCAGCGAGAAGACCCGCGTCTCGGGCCGCATCGCATCGGCCAGTTTCTCGGTCGGCACGGGCATGGTCAGCCCTTGCTGCCCGCCCCCGATCAGAAGCGGTGCCACCGACACCTGCAACCGGCTGATCAGCCCCGCCTCGAGGAAGCGGGAAATGGTGATGCCGCCGCCCTCGATCATCAGGGTCGAGAGGCCCGCCTTGTGCAGAGCGTCCAGGATCTCGGCCGGATCCAGCACGCCGTCCTGCGCATTCAGTTGGATGACCTCGATCCCTTCGGGCCAGGCGCGATCCACCGCCTGCACGACGATCCGCCGCGCGCCATCCTCGCGCAGAAGCGGCGCATCCGAGGGCAAGCGCCCGCGCGGGTCGATCACGATGCGCGCGGGGTTGGCGCCGGGGCACATGCGCACGGTCAGACGGGGATTGTCGTGCAGCGCCGTGCCCACGCCGATCACGACGCCATCGACCAGCGCGCGCATCCGGTGCAGATGCGCCAGACCGTCCGGGCCCGACACGTCGCGGGCATCGCCCGTCACCGTAGCGATCCGCCCGTCGAGCGATTGGCCGATCTGAGCCACCGTCACCGGACCGAGATCCCGTCGGGCCAGCGGACCGTAAAGCGAAAGCGCTTCCGCCTCGCCCGGACGCCAGCGGCCGCAACAGGTGCAGGACAGCCCCTGCCGCACGGCCAGAAGCCGCTCCCAGACCCGTTTGCTCACGTCAATGCACTGCATGGGAGGGCTCCTTCGCTGGCACGGCCAGAAGATCCCCGTGACCGATATGGCAGGTGGTGGCGCGGGCCCGGGCCGCGCGCATCGCGCCCCATTGCGCGGCCTCGGGCGCGCCCGCCTCGGCCGCGGCATCTGCGATCCCGCGCACGAGATCGGATTGCAGCGCCGCGGCGTCGGGACCGAGCCGCCAGGGGCTGTGCCCGGTCTCCACCCTGAAGCCCGCCTCGGCGAAGATCGCCGCACTGCGCGTGACAGCGTCGGGACCCAACGCGGGGCCAAGTCCCTTGTCGCCCCGCTGATGGGCATTGAAGGCCTGCGTGACGGGCATGTCGCGGCTATCGCCGGGCGTCCAGCCCATCCGCCCGTCATAGGACAGCGCCGCATAAAACGGCACGCGCAGCCGCGCGGCAAGCGCCCGCACCCAGTCCTCGGACATCAGGTCCAGCAGCGCCGAGGCCGTGACAAGCGTCACGCCCTGAAGCGGCAGCGCCGCCAGATCGCCCAGATCCAGCAGATGCGTCTCGGCCCGGCCCCCGGCGCTTTGCGCCGCGCGGGCCAGAAGGTCCGGGTCGTTGTCCACAAGCCGCCAGGTCGCGCCTTCGGGCAGATGCGGGCCCATCGCGCGCACGGTCGAGCCCGTGCCGCAGCCCAGATCCAGGATCACCGGCGCAGGACCGGCCGCCAGCACCGCGCGCTTCATCAGCGCGTCATCGCGCGCTGCCCGATCGGCGGGTTCGCGCAGGGACAGCCATTCCGCCGAAAACCCCATCTCAGATCGCCGCCTCGTACCAGGCGCGCGCCACATGGCTTTCGTGCAGCAAGACGCGCAGCTTCTTCACCCGCCCGTCATCCTTGAGCCGCCCGGCGCGCACCGCCTCGGCCATCTGGCCGTGGATGTGGTGGCACAGGAATTCCGTCGTGGTGAACTTGCCCGCGAATTCCGGCATCTCGTCGAGGTTCTGGAACTTCAGCGGCGCCAGCACATCCGTCAGGATCTCGGTGGCGAGGCCGATATCGACGACCAGCCCGTGCTGGTCGATATCCTCGGTGTAGAAGGCCGCGTCGACCGTGAAGGTCGCGCCATGCATGTTCTGGGCGGGCCCGAACAGCGGCGAGGCGAAGGAATGGGCGATCATGATGTGATCTCGGACTTCGACGGCGAACATGCGGTCTCCTCAGGTCTGGGGATAGCGGATACGGTGACAAAGCGTGGCGGGATCGGCGAGGATCGCGCCGTAGCGGTCGGGCAGGTCGGCGAAATCGGTCTCGCCTGAAATCAGCGCGTCGAGCGCGGGGTCGCGCAGCAGCTCAAGGGCCTTGGCCATGCGGCGGCCATGATCCCAGCGCGGCCTGCGCTTGGGCGGCAACTGACCCACCTGAGAGCTGACGAGCCGCAGCCTCTGGCTGTGGAATGCGCCGCCCAGGGGCACTGCGGTGGTGCCCGCTCCGTGCCAGCTGGCCTCGACGATCGTGGCCTCAGCGCCCGCGCAGGAGATGGCTGTGGCGAGTCCCGCCTCCGAGGCGGATGCATGCACGACCACATCGCAGTCCCGAGGCGCATCTTCGGGCGCGGCAAAGGCGCTGCCCAGCGCCCGCGCCAGATCCGCCCGGGCCGGGTCGAGATCCACCAGCGTCACCTCGGCGCCGGGCAGCCGCGCGGCCAGATAGGCCACGAGCGCACCGATCACGCCGCCGCCGATCACCGCGATCCGGTCGCCCGGGCCCGCGCCGCTGTCCCAGATCACGTTGAGCGCGGTCTCCATATTCGCGCCCAGAATGGCGCGCGCGGCCGGCAGCCCCTCGGGCAGCGGGGCGAGCATCGCCGCGTCCATGCGAAACTCGGTCTGATGGGGATGCAGGGCAAAGACGGCCCGGCCCTTCAGCGCACCGTCCAGCGCCTCGCCCACGGCGCAATAGCCGTATTTGACCGGAAAGCCGAAATGCCCCTCCTGCGCAGGGGCGCGCATCCGGTCGGCTTCGCTGTCGGGCACCCGGCCCTCGAAGACCAGCCGTTCGGTGCCCCGGCTGATGCCGGTGAAAAGCGTGCGCACGGCCACGCCAGAACCGGGCGCGGCGGCGCGCAGGGCCGCCTGTCCCGGGGCGGTGCACCAGAGCGCGGTCGCGTTCATCGGTCGAGATGCCCGGACTTCGCGACCTTCGTGGCCAGGTAATGCGCGTTCCACTCGGTGATCCCTTCGCGCAGGGGCACCCGTTCGGTCACGTCGATCCCCTGCGCCCGCAGCCGCGCGATCTTGGCGGGGTTGTTCGTCAGCAGACGCACCCGGGCGATGCCCAGGCGCTGCAACATGTGCGCGCCGATGCGGAAGTCCCGCTCGTCATCCTCAAAGCCCAGCCAGTGGTTGGCCTCCACCGTGTCGAGCCCCGCATCCTGCAGCGCGTAGGCGCGCATCTTGTTGGCGAGCCCGATGCCGCGCCCTTCCTGATTGAGGTAGAGAAGAACACCGCCCCCGCCTGCCGCCATCGCGGCCATCGCCGCGCGCAATTGCGGGCCGCAATCGCATTTCCGGCTGCCCAGCACGTCGCCGGTGAAGCAGGACGAATGCAGCCGCACGGTGACGGGTTGATCGAAGCGCGGCGCGCCCACCTCGATCGCGTAATGCTCCGCGCCGCCATCATCGGGGCGGAAGACGTGCACGCGGCCCGTATCCGAGACATCCATCGGCAGATGCGCATCAGAGACCGGGTGATGCGGGCGCTCCGCCGAGAGCGCGTCGAGAACGCCTTCGGCCGACCACTGGATCAGATCGCGGCGATGAGCGATCTCCGCCCCGTCGGAAAGCGGGACCACGAGGCCCGCGGGCAGCATGTGTTCGGATTTCGCAAGCGCCACGACCGCGTCGTGCAGCACGCTGCCGGGCGTCACCTCGGGCGCCTGGGCCGGGGCGTCGCGACCGCCCGCCAGCGCCCGGAGCCAGTCCAAATCCGCACCTTCGGGAAGCGGCACCGCAACGCTGCCCCGGGCGGCTTCGGGTGCGTGTCCCAAAGCCGCCGCGCGATGGGCGGTCAGGGCAAGCTCCGCGCGTCCAAGGCCCCTCAGCGCGGCCAGCCGCTCCGCGCTCAGCGTCTCCACCCAGGCCACCAGCGCGCTGCGCGGACCATCGGTCAGCACGACCGGCAGCCCGAGCCGCAGATCGCCCTTCATGCGCAGAAGATATTCCGCCGCCCCGGGCGCAAGCGGGTCGCTCGCGGATGCGGTCTGAAGATCGGCCTTCCGGAAGATTTGCACTGATGCCACCCCTGACTTCGTGAGTTGCTAGGGAGTTAGCCCATGCGCGGCAGAGGCAAGTGCCATGCGCGACTTCCCGCAACCGTCCTTCGCGGAGATTGGAGGCGCCTGCCCGCGCGCTATCTGCGGTGAGAATTGGGTGAAAGGGCCGCTTCATGCAAACCTGGGCAGGATTTCTGCGATCGCTGGTGATTTATCACAATCCCGTGTCGATGCGGGCCTGGCGGCGCTTCTACCGCGACCTGCTGCGCCCGGGCGATCTGGCCTTCGATATCGGCGCCCATGTGGGCAGCCGGTCACGTTCTCTGCGCGCATCGGGTGCGCGGGTGGTGGCGTTGGAGCCGCAGGCGCCTTTCGCGGGGTTTCTGCGCCGCACGCTGCCCTCCGACATCACCCTGATCGAAGCCGCCGCCGGTCCGTCCGAGACCGAGGCCCAGATGGCCGTCTCCTCGCGCCATCCCACCGTCTCTTCGCTGCGCACGGATTTCGTCGCGGATGCCGCGACCGCGCCGGGATTCGAACATGTGCGCTGGGACCGGACGCAGCGGGTGCGGATGGTCACGCTCGACAGCCTGATCGCGCGCTATGGCCGTCCGGCCTATGTGAAGATCGACGTTGAGGGCTTCGAGCTTGATGTGCTCGCGGGCGTGTCCCAGCCGCTGCCGCTTGTGTCGTCAGAATATCTGCCGGGCTTTCCGCATCTGAGCCATGCGGTGATCGACCGGCTGTCCGAGCTGGGCCGCTACCGCTTCAACCCGGTGGAGGGCGAGCGTGGCGGGTTTCTCTGGTCCGAATGGCGCGATGCGGCCGCGATGAAGGCCTGGCTAGACGCGCTGCCCAAGACCGCGCCCTCGGGCGACCTTTTTGCACGGCTGGAGGGCTGATCGCCCCTCAGCCGCCGCGGACGATCCCCGCGAAGGCGTCGAACAGATCTGGCGGCGCGGCGATGACCGTTCCCGTCTCCTCGGGACGCTCTTCAGCGGTCCAGCCCTCGATGCGCGCGCCCGCCTCTTCCAGCAGGACGAGCCCCGCCGCGATGTCCCATTGTTGCAGCCGCCGCTCCCAGAACCCATCGAGCCGACCGGCCGCCACATAGGCCAGATCAAGAGCCGCTGCCCCTATCCGCCGCACGCCCGCGCAATGGGGCATGAGCCGCGCGATATCCGCGGCATGGGCGTCGATATGCGGCATGGCGCCGAAGGGGATCCCCGTACCGAAGAGCGCAGGCTCCAGCGTCCTGGTCGTGGCGGGCGCGATGGGCAGCCCGTTCAGCGTCGCGCCATGGCCCAGCGCTGCCGCGAAGGTTTCGGACTGGGCGGGGCTGTGCACGACGCCTGCGACGCGTCGCCCATCGACCTCCAGCGCCACGGAGACCGCCCAATGCGGGATACCGCGCAGGAAATTCGTGGTGCCGTCCAGCGGATCGACGATCCAGCGCCGCCCGGATGTTGCCCCGGATCCCGCGCCCGTCTCCTCGCCCAGCCAGCCATCCCCGGGGCGCGCCCGGGCCAATCGGTCGCGGAGATGCTGCTCTGCCGCGAGATCGGCCTCGGACACGAAATCGCCCGCACGTTTGTTCTGCGCCACGAGCCGGCCCCGGTCGCGCCAATGGCCCATCAGGATCTCGCCCGCCTCCTGCGCAAGCGTGACGGCCAGATCCAGATCCTCCGCACTCATGACAGGCCCTCCCGTGCGATGCGGCCCACAATGGCGCTGACCTGCCCTGCCGCATCGGCCCAGGAGGGCAGCGCCCGACCGGCCGCCCGCGCGGCCCTGGCCTTCGCACGGTGCAGATCCGCATCCTCCAGCATCGCGCGCAACGCGCTTGCAAAAGCGTCCGCATCGTCCGGGGCCACCAGAAGCCCCGCAGCCTCCGGCACCGTTCCGGGCACCGCCCCCGCCCGGGTCGAGACGATGGGCAAGCCGCGCATCAGCGCCTCGTCGAAGACAATCCCGTAGCCCTCGAACCGCGTGGCGAGCGCGAACAGATGCGCCTCGGCGTAAAGCGCGTCGAGCACGTCCCGCGCAACCCGCCCTGCCAGCGTCACCCGGTCCGTCAAACCCGCTGCATCGCATTGCCGCTGAAGCGCGTCCTGATGCCCGGCCTCCCACGGGCTGCCCACGATCACCGCACGCCAGGGCAGATCCGCGACCTGCGCCAGCGCGGCGGTCAGCACGTCGTGCCCCTTGCGCGGATGGAGAATGCCCACCGACAGGATCAGGGGCGCTGTGGCCACCGCCTGCACGTCAGGCATGGTCCCGGCCAATTCGGGCCGGCCGGGCCGGATCACGGTGATCTTGTCCCCGGGCACCGCGAACTCCGCCTCCAGCACGCCACCGATATGGCCGCTGGGCACCAGCACATGGGCGGCCTGCCGCAGGTTTTCCCGCTCGAGCGCGAAAAGCCGCGCCGACTCTGCCCGGGGCAGGCCGCTTTCATGGGCAAGCGGGTGATGAACAAGCGCCACCACGGGCGCCGTGATCCGCGCCAAGGCCCTGGTCGAAAGCGCCCCGAACGCCAGACCGTCGACGATCAGCACCGTCTCCGCGGGCACGGCCGCAAGCTGGGCAATGGCCGCCTCCATCTGCGCATCCGTCGGGAAAGGAAAGCCATCCGGCAAGGCGATCTGCGTCACTTCATGGCCCGCCGCGCGCAGGCCCGCGATCAGTTGCCGGTCGTAATGATAGCCGCCCGTCGGCTGCGACAGGTCGCCGGGCACGGCAAAGGCGATGGGGGGATGGGACGGCATCAGGGCACTCCGGCAAACGCCCCATCAGACTAGGCCACGCGCGCCCCAAGACAATCGCGCGCCCCCGGATCGGGCACGCGGCCTAGCGCGCAAGCCCCGTCAGGGCGGCGGCGAATTCCTCGGGATCGAAGGGGGCCAGATCGTCGATCTGCTCGCCCACGCCGATGGCATGGATCGGCAGCCCGAACCGGTCGGCCAGCGCCACAAGCACGCCGCCCTTGGCGGTCCCGTCGAGCTTCGTCATCACGAGCCCCGACACATCCGCCAGTTTCTGGAAGGTCTCCACCTGATTGAGCGCGTTCTGTCCGGTCGTCGCATCGAGCACCAGAAGCGTGTTATGCGGCGCGTCGGGATCCTTCTTGCGGATCACGCGGACGATCTTGGCCAGCTCCTCCATCAGGTCGGCGCGGTTCTGCAGCCGCCCGGCCGTGTCGATCATCAGAAGATCCGCGCCATCGGCCTGCGCCTTGGTCATCGCATCGAAGGCGAGGCTTGCGGGGTCCGATCCTTCCGGCGCGGTCAGGACCGGAACGCCCGCGCGGTCACCCCAGATCTGCAACTGCTCGACCGCAGCGGCGCGGAACGTATCGCCCGCCGCGATCACCACCTTCTTGCCTGCCGCGCGGAACTGGCTGGCAAGCTTGCCGATGGTCGTGGTCTTCCCCGACCCGTTCACCCCCACGACCAGCACGACCTGGGGCTTTGTGGGATAGAGCGGCAGCGGCTTGGCCACCGGCTCCATGATCCGGGCGATCTCGGAAGCAAGCAATTCCTTGATCTCGCGCGCCGAAAGGCGACGACCCATGCGCCCCTCGGCCATGTTGGCGGTGACGCGCAGCGCGGTCTCGACGCCCATATCGGCACTGATGAGCAATTCCTCGAGGCTCTCGACCATGTCGTCATCGAGCACGCGGCGAACCTCGGCCGGGCCGGTCTTGCGCCCGAAGAGACGCGAGAGCACGCCGCCCTGCGCCGCCGTATCCTCTGGCGCGGGCTCGGGGGCAGGCATGTCGAGCGGCTTGATCGCGCGGGCTTCGGGCTCCGGCTCGGGCTGCGGAACGGGGGCGGGCTCGGGTTTCGGCGCGGGCGGGCTCTCTGGCTCGGGCGCGGGTTCTTCCGCGCGCTCGGGCGGATCGGTGTCTTCCGTCTCAGGCTCGGCCGCAGGCTCCGACGGTGTCTCTGGCTCGGCGGCCGCCTCAGGCGGCGTCGGCGACGCTTCGCCCGCATCATCGGGCTCCTCGGGATGGTCCGGCTCGGCCTCCGGTTCCGCCGCGGGCGCCTCCCGCATCTCGGACCGCGGGTCCGGCGCCGCCGGGGTCTCATCGACCTCACCGCCCTCGTCGACAATCGCATCGAGCCCCTCTTCGAGCTTCGAGGAAGATTTGAACAGCTTGGATTTCAGCTTGCCGAAAAAGGACATCGCAAAACCTGAGAGAGGTGTATGAGGCCCTGTCTCCCTACCGCCTCGCCCTTCCGAGGAAAAGGGCGATTGACCGGGGCGCCCCTCCCCGCCTTAGACTTGGCCATGCGGTCCCTGATCCTCGCCATCGCCCTGAGCCTCTGCGCCCTGCCCGCCCGCGCGGATCCCGCGCGCGCGCCCGGCACGCTCTGCAGCGCGGGCAAGTGGACGGCGGTGCAATGCATCCGGCCCGCCCATTTCGTGCACGATACCTGCCAGGCGATCGAGGTCTTCGCGCGCCGCCACGGGCTAGACCCGCATTTCTTCGCGCGCCTGCTCTGGCAGGAAAGCCGCTTCGACCCGAACGCACGCTCGCCCGCCGAGGCGCGCGGGATCGCACAATTCATCGACAGCACGGCAGCCCGGCGCGGCCTGTCCGACAGCCTCAATCCCGCGCTCGCACTTGAGCACTCCGCGCACTATCTGGGCGCGCTCACGCGGCGCTTCGGCAATCCGGGCCTCGCCGCCGTGGCCTATAACGGCGGTGAGGCGCGCGCCGAGGGCCTTGTCGCCAAGACCGGCGGGCTCGCCCGGGAAACGGTCGAGTATGTGCGCATCATCACCGGGCTCACGGCCGAGACCTGGCGTGATGCTCCGCCCGAGGCGCATGATTTCTCGCTTCAGGCGGGGCTTGCCTTCCGGCCCGCCTGTCACGATCTGGCCCGCAACCGTCGCCTCAGCGCCTATCCCCCGCCCGAGCCGCGCCATGCCCCCTGGGGCGTGCAACTGGCCTTCGGCAAAAGCCCCGATGCCGCCCGCGCGGCCTATGCGCGCAAGACCCGGGCCTGCCAGCGGCCCGCCCGCGACGCGACGCTCGATCTGGTCTTCGTGAAAAACCGCGTCTCGGGGCGGCAGGGCTTCTATATGGCCCGCCTCGGCGCACCCGATGCACGCGCGGCAGGCAGGCTGTGCGACCGCCTGCGGGCGGCGGGCTGCCTCTGCGCCGTCTACCGCAATCCCTGACGCGCGACCGCGCGCGCCGGCCTTTGCCGCATCGGCTCCGACGCGCCTGAACGCCACAGGTCGAGGGCCGTAGGGAAACCCCGCCCCTGTTTCACCTTTCCAAAAAAACGCAAACGCGCCCGCGGGCTCAGACGCCCACATCGGGCCCAAGGCAGGTCAGCTCCGCCTCCTCGCCCGCCTCATAAAGCTCCGTGCCCCCCGCCTCGTCGCCGAACACCGCGCGCAGCCCCGCCCCTTCGCGAAAGAACCGCCAGCATTGCGGGGTGAAATCGTCCTCGTAGACGAAGCAGATCCGGTCCTCGTCGGGATACCACAGCCCGTCCTTGCACTGCCCGTCAAGGAAGGACCAGCGCACGCGCCGGTTGGGCAGATACCGCTCGATCCCGTAGGGCTGGCCGCCCTCCGAGAAGGTCAGCGTCTTGCCCCGCGTATAGGCCTCGAACGCGTCGGCATCGAGCGGCGCGCCCTCTTGGGCCAACGCGGCGGAACTTGTCAGGACAAAAAGGATCAGGGCGCGTCTCATGGGGGTCAGCCTGCCACGCGCCCCACGCATGGGAAAGGCCTCAATCGGACGCAGGCGCGGCCCAGGCGCGCGCGCGGCCATCCATGACACGCCGCCAGAGCGGCGGCACAAGCGCGATCACCGCCATCACCGGCAGGGAATGCGGCAGAATCGGCATGGCCTCCCGGTCGAGCCTCAGGCCCGGATAGGACCGCGCGGGATTGGCATGATGATCGGAATGGCGCGGCGCGTTCAGCATCAAGCCCGAGGAAAAGCCCTGTGGCGCGTTCCAGCTATGGCCCGGCCCGATGGGCGCGGGCTTGCCGGTCTCGCCCATGCCGCGACGCAGCCCGTAATGCTGGACGTAATCCGACAACAGAAGCTGCAGCTGCGCGTAAAGACACAGCCCGAGATAGACGAGAAGGCCCGCAGGGCCGACGAGTGCGGCGACGGCCGCCAGCGACACAAGCGCGCCTGCGCCGTAGAGCACATAGGGATGCAGGCCCCGCCGCGTCCGCGCGCGCAAGGCCGTCTCCGCCCGCAACCCCTCGCGGAACGACCCGCGCCAGGCCCGCGCGGCAAAGCGCCAGAACCCCTCGCCCAGACGAGCCGAATTAGGATCCCGGTCGGTTGCTGCATGAACGTGATGCACGCGCGGATGCGCCGAGGCGTGATGCCCGAAAAGAAGGCTCACATAGACCGCAACACCCAAGCGGCGCGGCCACCGCGCCGCGCGATGGATCAATTCATGCGCATTGGAATTCGACACCTGGCCGAGAAAGAGCGCGAGGCCGAAGAACAGCAAGGCCCGCTCCACCACGCTGTGCCCGTCCGCCGCAACGCTCGCGGTCCCGGCATAGAGCAGCGGAAAATGCACGAGGCCCAGCAGCACCGACAGGCCGTGGCCTGCGGGAAATTCCGCCCCCTCCGGCGCATCGGGCGCGGCAAGGGCTGCGATCTTGTCCATGAAGAAGGTGAAAACGGTGATGTAGAACAACGCCGCCCCGGCCCAGAGGCCCCCTTGCGTCAGCCCGAGGCCCAGAAGCGCCACGCCCGTCAGGGTGATGAGTGCAAAGCGCGCCATCGCGTTCGTCCGATTTGCCGTCCTGTCCGTGTCGGATCCCGTGATAGCGCGGAAATCCGGCCACTCTAAGACCCATCTGCGGCGGCCCGACGTCGCATCGGGCGAAGAATGCGCCGCAATGCAGATGGTCCCCCGGCCCATTCCGGCCTAGAAGCAGAACGAACACAACGCGACGGGAGTGGGCCATGGCGCTCGACAACACCAAAGGGGTCTGGAAATCGGGGCGCGGCAAGGGACGGCCCGTGCCGAAAGGCCGCCCGCTTCTCGACAAGGCCGCAGCCGACATCGCGGCCCTTCTGGGCGATGCGCCGCGCCGCCGGGATCTCCTGATCGAGCATCTCCACCTCATCCAGGACCGCTATGGCCACCTGTCCGCCGCGCATCTGCGCGCGCTGGCCGACGAGATGCGGCTGAGCCAGGTCGAGGTCTACGAGGTCGCGAGCTTCTATGCGCATTTCGATGTGGTCCGCGAAGACGAGACGCCACCGCCCGCGCTGACCATCCGGGTCTGCGATTCGCTCTCCTGCGAGCTTGCGGGGGCCGAGGCGCTGCGTGCGGCCCTTGAAGACGGGCTCGACCCGGCCGAGGTGCGTGTGCTGCGCGCGCCCTGTATGGGCCGGTGCGACACCGCACCCGTGCTCGAGCTTGGCCATAACCACATCGATCATGCCACGCCCGACAAGGTCCGCGCCGCGATCGACGCGGGCGAGACCCATGCGCATATCTCCGATTACGAGGATCTCGCGCCCAATCGCGCCGCGGGCGGCTACGCGACGCTGGAGGCCTTGCGCGACGGCGGCGATTGGGAAGCGGTGCAGGACAAGGTGCTGTCCTCGGGTCTCCGGGGCCTCGGCGGGGCGGGCTTCCCGTCTGGCAAGAAATGGGGCTTCGTGCGCGCCAATGCGGGCCCGCGCTACCTGGCCGTCAACGGTGACGAGGGCGAGCCGGGCACCTTCAAGGATCGCTACTACCTCGAACGCACGCCGCATCTCTTCCTCGAGGGCATGCTGATCGCCGCCTGGGCCGTGGAGGCCGAGCGCGTCTATCTCTACATGCGCGACGAATACCCCGCCGTGCTGGAGATCCTGCGCCGCGAGATCGCGGCGCTCGAGGATGCCGGGATTGTCGAGGCCGGTTACATCGACCTGCGCCGGGGTGCCGGCGCCTATATCTGCGGCGAGGAAAGCGCGATGATCGAATCGATCGAGGGCAAGCGCGGCCTGCCGCGCCACCGCCCGCCCTATGTCGCGCAGGTGGGCATTTTCGGGCGTCCGACGCTCGTGCACAATGTCGAGACGCTCTATTGGGTCGCGCGGGTCTGCCGCGAGGGGCCGGAGGTGCTGTCGGCGCATGAAAAGAACGGCCGCACGGGCCTGCGCTCCTACTCGGTCTCGGGCCGGGTGGCACGACCGGGCGTGTACCTGCTGCCTGCAGGCTCCACGATCACCGATATCATCGACGCCGCCGGTGGCATGGCCGAAGGGCACGTCTTCAAGGCCTATCAGCCGGGCGGGCCGTCCTCCGGGCTGCTGCCTGCCGCGCTTGATGATGTGCCGCTCGATTTCGACATGCTGCAGCCGCATGGCTCCTTCATCGGCTCGGCGGCAGTGGTGGTTCTGTCCGATCAGGACAGCGCGCGCGACGCGGCGCTCAACATGCTGCGGTTTTTCGAGGATGAAAGCTGCGGGCAATGCACGCCCTGCCGCGTGGGCTGCGAGAAGGCGGTGAAGCTGATGCAGGCGGACCGCTGGGACCAGGGGCTTCTGGAAGAGCTGAGCCAGGCGATGGTCGATGCCTCGATCTGCGGGCTGGGACAGGCGGCGCCGAACCCCATCCGGCTGGTGATGAAGCACTTCCCCGAGGAGGTGTAAGGGGCGAGACCGGCCCGAACAGCACCGAAGGTGCCGGGCCAGCGCCGGTCCGGCCCCACCGGAC
>CAZTEV010000008.1:0-32044 GCA_964612785.1 uncultured Roseivivax sp.
ACCCGCGACCCCCGGCGTGACAGGCCGGTACTCTAACCAACTGAGCTACAACCGCTCGCTGCCCGTCCGGGCTGCCCCGGACGTGTCGCGCGTTCTATGGCCCGTCCGATGCCCCGTCAAGCGGAATTGGCCGCGAAAGACGCCGCGTCGGATTTTTCCTGGCCCGCGGCTTACCGGGCGGGGAGCGGAATGAACTCGGCATCGTCCTCGGGCGGCAGCTGGAAGCGGCCAGCGGCCCAGTCCTCGCGGCGCCAGGCCTCTTTCGCCTCCTCGATCCGTTCCTTCGAGGAGGCCACGAAATTCCACCAGATGTAGCGCGGGCCTTCCAACGTCTCGCCGCCGAGCAACATCACCCGCGCGCCCTGCCCGCCTGCCCTGAGCGACACCCGGTCGCCGGGGCGGAAGACCATCATCTGTCCGGCTTCATAGGTCTCGCCCGCGACCTCGACCGCGCCGGAGACAACGTAGACGCCGCGATCCTCGTGATTGTCGGGCAGCGGGATCTGCGCGCCGGGCTCAAGCACCGCATCGGCATAGAACATCTCGGACGCGGTCCTGACTGGTGCGGCTTCGCCCCAGGCGGAGCCCAGGATCAGACGCACCTCCTTGCCCTCGCCTTCGAGGACAGGCAGCGCAGAGGCCGGGGCATGGTCGAACTCGGGCGCGCGGTCCTCATGATCCTTGGGCAGCGCCACCCAGGTCTGAATGCCGAAGAACGGCATCGGATCGGCCTGGGTCGCATCGTCGGTGCGTTCCGAATGTGTGATGCCGTGGCCCGCCACCATCCAGTTGACCGCCCCCGGCTCGATCCAGGCATCGGTGCCAAGGCTGTCGCGGTGATGCATCCGCCCCCGGAAGAGATACGAGATGGTGGCGAGCCCGATATGCGGATGCGAGCGCACGTCGAGCCCCTTGGTGGGCAGGAATTCCGCGGGCCCCATCTGGTCGAAGAAGATGAACGGCCCGACCATCTGCCGCTTCGGCGCAGGCAGCGCCCGGCGCACTTCGAAACCGCCCAGATCACGGGCGCGGGGAATGATGACGGTCTCGATCGCATCCACATCGTCGCCCGTCGGGCAATGCGGGTCGAGGGCGGGGTTCCAACTCATGGCGGGGATCCTTGATGATGCGCTTCCAATCACAATGACATGAAGTTTCGCAGGATACATGGCGCCCTTGAAAGGATGCCGTTGAAACCTGTAAACCGATACACCAGATTCACGATATGTGACGCGAAACCGCATCAGGTCTGATCGGTTTTTGTAACTACCGGACGCCATACTCTGAGAACATACCCCCTCCACCCAGTTAAGTTACGAGTCCCCCCTAAGTGACCGACTTCAGACAAGACCCCGACACATATTGGCCCTTGCGCGATTTGTTCGGCCGCGCCCACAAAGCCAATCCAAGCTGCGTTCTTCACACATTGAGCGGCCGACAGGGCCTCGCTTTCGTGGCCAGCATTATCGCCGTCCTGATCATTGCCGATCCGTTGCAGATGCAAAACCGCGTCGGGGCCCTGATCATGGCGCTGGTCTACGGGCTCCTCCTGCCGATCTACGGTATTCTGCATTGGGTATTCCTATCCTGGCGCCCGTGGCTCGAGCATGCGCAGGCCTTGGCGCATTGGCCGGTGCCGATCTCGTCTTTCGTCTGTGCGGCCCTGGTGATCGTCCCGCTCATGGCGCTGACATTCGGCGCAAGCTGGACCACGATCCTGCGCGGGACGCTGGCCTACGCGTTCGTGATGGCACTCTTCGAGATGATGTTCCTGCGCTGCGTGATGGCGCCTCCTGCGGCGTCGAACACGGAGGTGCCCGACCAGGACAGCGCGGAGCCTCAGGTCGATGCGCTGTTCATCGGCGGGCATGCCGTCGATCAGGATCAACTGATTGCCATCGAAGCGCAGGAGCACCATCTGCGCGTGGTCCTGCGCGACCGGGAATTCACCGTGCGCGCCCGTCTGCGCGACGTGATCGCGCAGGCCTCGCTGTCCACCGGGATCCAGCCGCATCGCTCCTGGTGGGTCGCCGCCTGCGCCGTCGCGGAGCTGACGCGTGAGGAAGGCCGACCCGGTCTGCGCCTTGTCAACGGCCAGACAGTGCCCGTGGCCCGCGCCCGTCTGCCCGAGGTCAAGACCTGGCTCGGGCAGGGCTGACGCTTTGCCTTGACGCGGCGCGCGCCTATCTCGGTCACACGACCGAGGAGTGCCCATGCTGACCGCCCGCAACATCGAAAAGAGCTATCCCTCCGCCGATGGCGCAGTGGCCGTGCTGCGCGGCGTCTCGCTGGAGGTGTCGGGGGGCGAAGCGGTCGCGCTGACAGGGGAATCGGGATCGGGCAAGAGCACGCTTCTGCATTGCATCGGCTGCCTCGATACACCCGACCGGGGCGAGGTGGTGCTGGACGGCACGCCTCTGTCCGGGCTCGACGAGGCTGGGCGCGCGGCAATGCGGCGGGACCGGATCGGCGTCGTTTTCCAAAGCTTGAACCTGATCCCCTCGCTCGATGTGCGCGCGAACCTGTCCTTTCAGGCGCAGCTTGCAGGCCGCTTGGATGCGGGCTGGCTGGCGGAGCTGTCCGAGCGGCTGGGCCTCGCGCCCTATCTCGACCGCTACCCGGAAGAGCTTTCGGGCGGGCAACAGCAGCGCGTGGCCATCGGGCGCGCCATCGCCAACCGCCCGGCCCTGCTGCTGGCCGATGAGCCGACAGGCAATCTGGACGAGGACACGGCGGGCCGTGTTCTCAATCTGCTGCTGGAGCTTGCCCGCGAAACCGGCGCGGCCTTCCTGATGGTCACCCATTCCGACCGCCACGCCGCGCGGATGGATCGCAGGCTGCATCTGGAACAGGGCCGCATCGCGTGACAGGGACCACTGCCATGACCCGCACGGGGCTGTCGGCCCTTCTGGCGCATTGGCGCAGGCATCCCCTGCAACTGGCGACTTTGCTGATCGGTCTGGCCCTGGCCACCGCACTCTGGTCCGGCGTGCAGGCCATCAACGCGGAGGCGCGGGCGAGTTACGACCGGGCGGCGGGGGCGCTGGGGCAAGGCAGTCTGGACCGTCTGGTGTCCCCGGACGGTGTGAACATGGCCGATTTCGCCGCGCTGCGCCGGGCGGGCTATGCGGTGACGCCGCTGATCGAGGGCACGCTTACGCTTGGAGAAGGGCGGCTGTCGCTGCGGGGCATCGACCCGCTGACCGCGCCGCCGGGCCTGGGCGGGGCGGCGATTGCAGGCGATCCCGAGGCGCTGGACGGGCTTTTGTCGCGCGAGGGACTGCTGCTGATGGCGCCCGAAACCGCGGCTGCCTTTCAGGACGTCGATCTGCCGCCCCGGCGCCTGTCCGGGCAGGTCGCGCAGGGCGTGGCCCTAACCGACATTGCCACCGCGCAGCGTCTGCTGGGGCTCGACCAGCTGACCGTGCTCGTGATCGCGCCGGAGCAGCCTTTCGGCCTGCCCGCGATCGAAAGCGCGACCGCGCTGACCCGGATCGAGGGGCAATCGGGCGGTGATCTTTCCCGCCTGACCGAATCCTTCCACCTCAACCTCACGGCCTTCGGGCTTTTGTCCTTCGCGGTGGGGCTCTTCATCGTGCAATCGGCTATCGGCCTCGCCTTCGAGCAGCGCCGCGCGACCTTCCGAACCCTGCGCGCGCTGGGCCTGCCGCTGTCGCGCCTCATGGCGCTACTGGCGGCGGAATTGTCGGTGATCGCGCTGATCGCGGGCCTGATCGGCATTGCCCTGGGATATGCCATCGCGGCGGCGCTCCTGCCCGGTGTCGCGGGCACGTTGCGCGGGCTTTACGGGGCCGATGTGTCCGGCCAGCTGAGCTTCGATCCGCTCTGGGCACTGTCGGCGCTGGCGATTGCGCTTCTGGGCGCGGGGCTTGCCGGGGCACAGGCGCTTTGGCGGGTGTCGCGCATGCCGCTTCTGGCGCCCGCCCGTCCGCGCGCCTGGGCCATGGCCAATGCGCGCGCGCTGCGTGTGCAGGCAGGCCTAGCCGCGGGGCTGTTGGCCGCAAGCCTCGCGCTGGGGATTGCGGGCGACGGGCTGATTGCCGCCTTCGCCTGCCTCGCAGCCCTTCTGATCGGCGCGGCCCTGGCGCTGCCGCCGCTTCTGATCGGCGCCTTGCGCGTGCTTGCCCCCCTCGCCCGGGGGCCCATCGGGGGCTGGCTTCTGGCGGATGCACGCCAGCAGGTGCCCGCGCTGTCGCTGGCGCTGATGGCGCTTCTTCTGGCGCTTGCGGCCAATATCGGGGTGGGCACGATGGTCGGATCCTTCCGCACGACCTTCACCGGATGGCTGGACCAGCGGCTCGCGGCAGAGCTTTACGTCACCGCCCGCACCCCCGCCGAGGCCCGCGCGATCCGCGACGCAGTCACCCCCGAGGTGGACGCGATCCTGCCGGTCTGGTCGGTCGATGTGACCGTCGCGGATCAGCCGGCCGAGATCTTCGGCGTCGTCGATCATCCCACCTATCGCGACAACTGGCCGCTTCTGGACTCCGTGCCGGATGTCTGGGACCGGATCGCGCAAGGCGACGCCGTTCTGGTCAACGAACAGCTTTACAGGCGCGAGGATCTCGCGCTGGGCGATCCGCTGGCGATCACGCCCGACTGGACGCTGCCCGTGGCCGGGGTCTATTCCGATTACGGCAATCCCGCGGGCCAATTGATCACCGGGATCGACGCGCTCGACCAGCGCTTTCCGGACCGCCCGCGCCTCAGATTTGCCCTGCGCGTGGCGCCCGAGCGTGTCTCCGCCCTGGCGACAAGCCTGCGGGACGACTTCGATCTGCCCGCCTCCAACGTGATCGACCAGGCACAGGTGAAGGCGCTGTCGCTGCGCATCTTCGACCAGACATTCCTGGTCTCGGGCGCGCTGAATGTGCTGACGCTGGGTGTTGCGGGCTTTGCGATCCTCACAAGCCTTCTGACGCTGTCGACCCTGCGCCTGCCGCAGCTTGCGCCGGTCTGGGCGCTGGGGCTGACGCCTGCCCGCCTCGGGCGGCTCGAGATTGCGCGCACGGCGCTTCTGGCGCTTCTGACCTGGGCCATTGCCCTGCCCGTGGGTCTGGCGCTGGCCTGGGTGCTTCTGGCCATCGTCAACGTGGAGGCCTTCGGCTGGCGCCTGCCCATGGCGCTGTTCCCGGCACAATGGCTGTGGCTCGCGCTGGCCGCGCTGGCGGCGGCGATCCTAGCCTGCCTCTGGCCGGTCTACCGGCTGATGCGCCTGCCGCCCTCTCACCTTCTGCGGGTCTTTGCCAATGACCGTTAAAGCCCTTCTTCTCCTTGCAGCCCTCGCCTGTCCCCTGCCCGCCCTGGCGCAGGGTTTCGCGGGCCTCGGCGCCGAGGCCGAGGGCTTCGCCGTGCCCGAACGCGGCACCGTCTTCGACTTCCCAGCCGATCACCTGCCGCATCCGAGCTTCCGCATCGAATGGTGGTATCTGACCGCCAACCTTATGGCCCGGGACGGCACCGAATACGGCATCCAATGGACGCTTTTCCGCTCCGCGCGCACGCCCGGCACGGCGGCGGGATGGGAGGCGGATCAACTCTGGATGGGACATGCAGCGCTGACCTCAGCCAGCGATCACCGCGTGGCGGAACGGCTGGGCCGGGGCGGCACCGGACAGGCCGGTGTGACCGCGACGCCCTTCGAGGCCTTCATCGACGACTGGTCGCTGCGTTCGACGGCCGGACCGGGCGCGGATGCGCTGTCTGCCGCGCGCCTGACGGCCCGGGGGGCGGATTTCGCCTATGACCTGGCGCTTCAGGCGGATGGTCCCCTGATCTTTCAGGGCGATGCGGGCTATTCGGTCAAATCACCCGAAGGTCAGGCCAGCTACTATTATTCCCAGCCCTTCTACGAGGTCGCAGGCACGCTGTCCCTGCCCGAGGGCGACGTGGCCGTGACCGGGACGGCATGGCTCGACCGGGAATGGTCCTCGCAGCCGCTGTCCGAGACGCAGACCGGCTGGGACTGGTTTTCGCTCAATTTCGATGATGGCGCGAAGCTGATGGGGTTCGGGCTGCGATCCTCGGATGGCAGCCATTTCACCTCGGCCACATGGATCACGCCTGAGGGCGCGACCCGGCCCTATGGCGACGGCGCGCTGCGCGTCACCCCGCTTGAGACCGCGCGCGTTGCGGGGCGTGACATTCCCGTGCGCTGGCGTGTGGAACTGCCTGCCGAGGGGCTCGATATCACGGCGGCGCCCTTGAACCCGCAGGCCTGGATGGGCACGCTGTTTCCTTATTGGGAGGGGCCGATCACCCTGTCGGGCAGCCATCCCGGACGAGGATATCTGGAGATGACAGGCTACGCCCCGCGCGACGCGGAAAGCGGACGGTGACAGCGCGCGCTCGGACCGTCCCGTCCAATCCGCGCAGATCAGCCCCCTTCCGCGAAAGAGATGGCCAAGCCGTGCCGACCGTGCCCCCTGCCTGAAAACTCTAGGAAATCCGGCCAGGATTTGAGACGTCATCGCGTCGTGCAGGCGCCGATTAAGCTTTTGCACCTGCCGATACTTCTTTTGGATACTTGGCCTATCCCGACACTTGTCGATAACGATTTTTCAGCACCAAAATCGACTAATTGCTCGCTCTGAATAGCCTCGAGGGCCAGATGGCACGCCTGATCCACATCATTTACTCCAGCGCCGCGATACATCCTTTCGACTCGGACGATTTGCTGGCGCTCCTCGGCCATGCGCGCAGCAAGAATACCGGTCTCGACATCACCGGCATGCTGCTGCACGTCGAAGGCAGCTTTCTGCAGGTGATCGAGGGCCGCGAGGCCGATATCGACGCGCTGTTCGAGCAGATTTCCGAAGATCCGCGCCACGGCAACATCGTCACCATCGTGCGCGAGTCGATCCCGCGGCGGGCCTTTTCGGACTGGAGCATGGGATTTGCCGATGTCCGGCGCGAGGATCTCGAAGAGGTCAGCGGCTGGAACGATTTCATGACAAGCCCCGATGCCGTGCGCGCGCTTGTGCCCGGGCGCGCCCAGAAGCTTCTGAGCGCGTTCAAGGACGGACGGTGGCGCAGCAAGGCGCCCCGGGCCCGCAAGAAAGCCGCGGCGATTGCGCCGACCCAGGCCGGTGCCGCGCCGCTCGACGGGATGGGCATTGCCTTCCAGCCGATCATTTCCCTCTCCCAGCGCCGCGTCACATCCTACGAGGCCTTGGGCTGGGACACCCGGATGCAGCGCGAGGTGACAAGCGCCGATCAGACCGCCGATGTCCTGAATGCCATCGAAGCCGAGGTCCGCAACCGCGCGATGCAGATATCCGAGGCGTCGGACGGCGATTTCGGGCTTAATATCAATCTGCGCCCGGCCACCGCTCAGGATGCGGTCACGAAGATGCAATCGGTCATCGACCAGGCGAAGGCCCACAACCCGCACAACCGCTGCATCACCCTGGAACTCAATCAGGACTACCTCGAGTCCGATCTGAATTCGGTCATCAAGATCGTGCAGGATTGCAAGGAGCACGGGCTTCTGATCTGCCTCGACAATTTCGGCGCCGGGCGGTCGGACCTGAACCAAATGGAAATGAGCCAGCCCAACAGCATCGCGTTGAACGCGCAGCTTGTGCGCAATGTCGATACGAACGGCACCAAGCAGGCCATCATCCGGGGGCTCGTGCAGACCTGCGACGATCTCGGGATCGATATCATCGCCAAACATGTCGAAACCGAAAGCGAATTCGAGTGGCTGGAATCCGAAGGCATCGACCTGTTCCAGGGCGGATATTTCGGCAACCCGAAGCTCGGTGACTTTCCCACGGACATCCGGCTTCCCGAATGACGATGCATCACAACTTCCTTCCCGATTTCGACATCGCCTTCCAGCCGATCATCGACGCCCTCTCGGGCCGGATCTTCTCGCAGGATGCGACGGTGCGCGGGAAACACGGCGAGACGGCGCAATCGCTATTTCTCTCGGTCGAACCGGGGCTGCTTGCGCTGGCGGATGCAACCTTCCGCAAACAGGCCCTGCGCATCGCGGGTGAGGCCGGGCTCACGACATTGCTCAATCTCGACGTGATGCCCAGCGCGCTGGAAAACTCGGCCGATGCGCTGCAATCCACGCTGGAGGAGGCGGCAGCCTGTGGCATCTCGGGCGATCAGCTTCTGCTGCAATTCACCGAGACCGAAATCATTGTCGATCCGGTGACTTTCGCCCAACGCAGCGACGATCTGCGCCAGGCCGGTCTGCGGCTGGCGATCGAGGATTTCGGCGCCGGGTTCGCCGGTCTGAACCTTCTTGCGGACTTTCAGCCCGAGGTCGTGAAACTCGGATCGCGGCTGGTCCAGGGCATCGAGGCGCACGGCCCCCTCCAGGCAATCGTCCGGGGCATCATCCGCACCTGTGATGATCTGGGAATCGACATCATCGCGAAAGGGATCGAGACCGAAGAGGAGTATTTCTGGTTCCTCGATGAAGGGATCACCCTCTTTCAGGGTCCGCTTCTGGCGCGGCCGTCCTTGGGAACGCTGACAACAGCGTTCACTTTGCCTGAATAGACAGAAATATCGGGCGCCGCCGCGCGCGCCTCGGGGGACCAAAATGCGGGACAGGGACGAGATGACGCAAGGATCGGCAGACGCCGGTCATCATACGCAACGGACAGAGCCAGAGCCCGGGCAGGACAGGAAGGCCTCGGGCCACCCGAACCCGGGGCCTGCCCTGCGGGATCTGCAGGTGCAGTCGAACCAGCTCTACCGCGCGGCCAACGACTTGCAGCGGACCAATCGTTTTCAGGCGATGATCCTCGACAGCATCAATCAGGGCGTCGTGGTGATCGACGAATTCGAACAGCTCGTGGCCTGGAACGACGAATTCCTCCGGCTTTACGGGCTCTCCAGGACAGCCCTGCAAAAAGGCATGTGCATCAATGACTTTTCGGACCTGTTCCGTCCGCTAGCGAGCAACGGGACGCGCGCGGAGTCGGTCTCGGTCAATGACCGTCTGGGACATCTGAAGTCCGGCGATTACGTCGATGTGCGCCCCGATGGCACCGCCATCGAGATCAAGGTGACAACGCGCGAAGCCGGGGGGCTGATCGCCACCTACACGGACGTGACCGGGCATATCGCCACCGAGGCGCGGCTGCGCGAGCAGCGCAGACAGCTCGAACATCAGGTGACGCAGCTTCAGGCCCTCGGCAAATCGCTCGAGGAGGCGCGCTGCCAGGCGGTCCGGTCCGACCGGGACAAGTCGCGGTTCCTCGCCATGATCAGCCACGACATCCGCACCCCGATGAGCGCCATCGTCTCCAGCCTCGAGCTGCTGTCGGGCGGTGAGGCCGATGCGGACAAGGACCATCTGCTGCAGGTGGCCCTCGCCAGCGGTCGGCAGATGCTTTTCCTCTTGTCGGATATCATCGACGTGTCACGCGCCGACGGCTGGAGCTTCACGATCGAGACGGACAATGTCTCGATCCGCGATCTGCTGGCCTCGACCGTCGCCGCCTGGCAGCCCTTGGCCGCGGCCAGGGCGATCACGCTGGATCTGTCCATCGCCGAAGCCGTCCCGCACGTTATCCAGACCGACCCGAAGCGCCTGCGCCAGGTGCTCGACAACCTGCTGAGCAATGCCTTGAAATTCACCAATGGCGGCGAAGTCACGGTGCAGGTCGACCGGATCGGCGCCGGCGGGCGTGATCGTTTGCGCATCCGCGTCGCGGATTCCGGGCGGGGCATCTCCAGCGACATGCAGCACAAGCTGTTTCAGGAATTCGGGCGGATCGAGGCCGACAATGCCCCCGAGGTCGAAGGCACCGGGCTGGGGCTGTCGATCTGCAAGCGCATCATCGAAAGCATGAATGGCACCATCGGCGTCGAAAGCGCGGTCGGCACGGGCAGCGTCTTCTGGATCGAGCTGCCCTGCGACACCGGCGCGCTGGATCAGGACGCCCCTGCCCCGGAATCGCCCCGAACGGCGGTCTATGACGGGCGCAAGCTGCGCATCCTTGTCGTGGACGACAACAAGATCAACCGAACGGTTCTGTCCGCATCGCTCGACCGGTTCGGCTGCGATTGCGTGCAGGCGTCGGACGGCCAAGAGGCGCTGGCCCTTGTCGAGGCCGAGGATTTCGACGCGGTTCTGATGGACAATTACATGCCGGGCGCGAATGGCGCGGAGGTCACGACATGGATCCGCGCGCTCCCGCCCCCGAAGAACGCGGTCCCGATCATCGGCATCACCGCGTCCGAGGATCTGGGCGATCATGACGCGCTGCGTCAGGCGGGCATGACCGCGGTCTATACGAAGCCGCTGGGCGAGGCTGCGCTGGTCTCGATCCTGAAGATTTGCGCATGATCGGATCGGGCGGCGGCGCGACAGCCGTTTAATCTCGGACCGCCATGCACGGGCCTTCTGCAGACCGCTAAACCTCGGGTGACGCGCCAACCGCGCATCCGGGCCGAGCGCCCATGCCCCATCGTTGCGCATCGCATGGATCGGCCCGAAGTGGCTGGGAAAATGGTGGGCGGTGAGGGATTCGAACCCCCGACATCTTCGGTGTAAACGAAGCGCTCTACCAGCTGAGCTAACCGCCCCCGACGCGCTGTCTAAGGCCGTGTCGCGCAGCCTTCAAGCCCTGACGCGCGCGGCGGAGCAACGAAAAAGGCGCGCCCGCTTGGGACGCGCCTTTCGGAAATCTGGTGGGTGATAAGAGATTCGAACTCCTGACATCTTCGATGTGAACGAAGCGCTCTACCACTGAGCTAATCACCCGGTGCGCGCGTCTTTAGCCCTACTCCGCCGCCTGCGCAAGGGGGTCGGGACCGTCCTTTTCAGGCGCGTCCGGTTGGCGCACCTTGGTCACGAGAACCCGGCCATTGCCGGTCTCGCGCACGCGCTGCACCTTCACCTTGCCCAGGGGTTTGACATTCAGCTCCCGCCCCTCGGCCAACGCCGCGCCCAGGGTCGCGAGCGTCGCCTCCACGGCCGGTTTCACGTCGCGCTTCTTCAGGCCCGACTGACGCACGACCTTGTCGATCAATTCGCGCTTCTTCAGCTCGGGCTGCAGGCCCGGCGGCAACAGCGTCGGATCGAGCGTGGCGGCCACCGCCGTCTGCAACGGATCGTCCACTGGTGCGGGCGCCGGGGCCGACGCTGCGCTGCGTTTCGAACGCGGTTTTGCGGGCGCGCGCGTGGTCTTGGCCGACCGGCTGCGCGATGTGGATGTGGTCGAGGTCATATCGCCTGTATCCTTCTTGAAGGGCCGTTTCCCGGCTTCTGACGCGCAGCCTAGCAGATTTTCGCAGTCAACACCAAAATCTTGTGGATACACCGATGTTTCGGACTTCATATCGCGCGCGGCTGTGTGTCCGGAGACGAAAGCAGAAGTTTGCGCCGCATTGTGTGAATAAATGATGTGCGTCTGCACTGGATGTGCCCGAAGTGGAAATCCCCGCCACGCACGGCGCGGTCATGGACGATTATTCGGCCATCAACGCAAAACGGCAGCCAGTGGACTGAGCCGCCACACCCAATGAAAAACGCCGCGAGCCCGAAGCCCGCGGCGCAATCAGATCAGCGTCGGCGTTGGATCAATGCGCGATGGCACCGGCCTCGCCCGCGCGCTTGTCGGCCAGCGCCTGGGCGGCGGCCTCCTCTGCGGCCTCGTCCCATTCGATGGGCTCGGGCTTGGAGACGAGCGCCCGGTCCAGCACCTCGAAAACGTGGGAGACGGGCACGATCTCAAGCCCCTCCTTCACGTTGTCGGGCAACTCGGCCAGATCCTTTTCGTTGTCCTTCGGGATGAACACCGTCTTGATCCCGCCGCGGAGTGCGGCAAGCAGTTTCTCCTTCAGGCCGCCGATGGGCAGCGCGTTGCCACGCAGCGTCACCTCGCCCGTCATCGCGATGTCCCGGCGCACCGGAATGCCCGTCAGCACCGACACGATGGACGTCACCATGGCCAGACCGGCCGAGGGGCCGTCCTTGGGCGTTGCGCCTTCGGGGACGTGGACGTGGATGTCCATCCGCTCGAACTTGGGCGGCTTGACCCCGATCTGAGGGCTGATCGAGCGCACGAAGCTCGACGCCGCGTCGATCGATTCCTTCATCACGTCACCGAGCTTGCCGGTGGTCTTCATCCGGCCCTTGCCCGGCAGGCGCAGCGCCTCGATCTGCAACAGATCGCCCCCGACAGAGGTATAGGCGAGGCCCGTGACCACACCGACCTGGTTCTCTTCCTCGGCAAGGCCGTATTTGTGCCTCCGCACGCCCAGGTAATCCGACAGGTTGTCGGGCGTGATCACCACCTTCTCGGCGTCTTTCTTGACGATCTCGGTCACCGCCTTCCGCGCAAGCTTCGACAGCTCCCGCTCAAGGTTCCGCACGCCCGCCTCGCGGGTGTAGTAGCGGATCGTGTCCGTCAGTGCGTCGTCGGTGATCTCGAACTCGCCCTTCTTCAGGCCGTGGTTCTTCACCGCCTTGCCGATCAGGTGGCGCTTGGCGATCTCCGCCTTCTCGTCCTCGGTGTAGCCCGCGAGCGGAATGATCTCCATCCGGTCCAGAAGCGGGCCCGGCATGTTGTAGGAATTCGCCGTGGTCAGGAACATCACGTTCGAGAGGTCGTATTCCACCTCAAGATAGTGGTCCACGAAGGTCGCGTTCTGTTCGGGATCGAGCACCTCCAGCATGGCCGAGGCCGGATCGCCGCGGAAATCCTGACCCATCTTGTCGATCTCATCGAGCAGGATGAGCGGGTTCGTGGTCTTCGCCTTCTTCAGCGCCTGGATGATCTTGCCCGGCATGGAGCCGATATAGGTCCGGCGGTGGCCCCGGATCTCGGACTCGTCGCGCACGCCACCCAGCGAGATGCGAATGAATTCACGCCCCGTGGCCTTGGCGACCGACTTGCCGAGCGAGGTCTTGCCGACGCCCGGAGGGCCCACGAGGCACATGATCGGCCCCTTGAGCTTCTTCGAACGCTGCTGCACCGCGAGATATTCGACGATCCGCTCCTTCACCTTGTCGAGGCTATAATGGTCGTCGTCGAGGATCTTCTGCGCGCGGCCCAGATCCTTCTTCACGCGGGACTTGGTGCCCCACGGGATCGACAGCATCCAGTCGAGGTAGTTGCGCACGACAGTCGCTTCCGCCGACATCGGGCTCATGTTCTTGAGCTTCTTGATCTCCGCCTCGGCCTTTTCACGGGCCTCTTTCGAAAGCTTGGTTTCCGAGACGCGCTTTTCCAGCTCGGCCACTTCGTTCTGGCCGTCCTCGCCGTCGCCCAGCTCCTTCTGAATGGCCTTCATCTGCTCATTCAGATAATACTCGCGCTGGGTCCGCTCCATCTGGCTTTTCACACGGGTCTTGATCTTCTTCTCGACCTGCAGGACGGACATTTCCCCCTGCATGTGGCCGTAGACCTTCTCAAGCCGCTCGGAGATGGACAGCGTCTCCAGAAGCTCCTGCTTCTGATCCACCTCGATGCCGAGATGACCCGCCACCAGATCGGCAAGCTTCGCAGGCTCGTCGGTCTCGGAGACTGCGGAAAGCGCCTCTTCGGGGATGTTCTTCTTGACCTTCGCGTAGCGCTCGAACTCGCCCTCGACCGTGCGCACCAGCGCCTCGAGCGCGGTTTCGTCGCCCGGCATCTCGGTCAGGTATTCGGCGGAGGCCTCAAAAAATGACTCGTTGTCGGTGAAGTGCTCGATCCGCACGCGGGCCTGCCCCTCGACCAGCACCTTCACGGTGCCGTCGGGCAGCTTCAGAAGCTGCAAGACATTGGCCAGAACGCCTGCCTTGTAGATGCGATCCGCTGTCGGATCGTCATCGGCGGCGTCCATCTGGCTGACCAGCAGGATCTGCTTGTCGTCGTTCATCACCTCTTCCAGCGCGCGGACCGATTTCTCGCGTCCCACGAAAAGCGGCACGATCATGTGGGGGAAGACCACGATATCGCGCAGCGGCAGCACCGGATAAGATGTGTTGAGTGGCTGTTGCATGCTTATTCCTTGTACCTGGCAGAACGCGCGGGACCCCGGCAGAGCGGCAATCCCATACGTCCCCGTCTGGACTATGTAGGTGGGGCGAAGGCAGGCCCAATTCAAGCGCCGAACCGCCCCGGGTCAGGGGCAGAATGACCAAGCCGCAGGGCGGGCGCAAGGCGACATGCACGCCCCGATCCGCAAAGCCCGGCCTTGCGCCTCCGAGGCGCGCGTCAGAACAGCACGAGCGGGCTGACCGGGCGTTCGGTCAGCGCCGAGACCGAGATCAGTTCGTCGATCGTACCGTCAGGTCCGGGCACGCCCGCGACCGTCACTTCCCAGCAGGCAGGCGTTCCGGCGGCGGTGGGGCATTCGGCCACGAAGCTCGCCAGACGTCCCTTGGCCGCTTCGCTGACCGCTTCGCTCAGCATATCGCGGGCGGAGGCAGGCCAGAGCGTGGCCCATTTCTGCCCGAGGATCTTCTTCAGATCGTCGATCTCCATCACGCAGCGGCCATTGCGGCTCATGTAGCGCAGCGTGCCGTCCGTGCCGAGAAGCTTCACGCAGTCCTGCGAACACGACATCAGCATCGCCGTGCGCGCATCGAGGGTAATGCCCGCCGCGCGCGCATCGTCGATATCTTCAAGCGCGGTTCTCAGATTATCCAGCATGCCCTCACCCTTTTCCTCCGCACCGATCTCGCCGGGTTTTCGGTTGGCGAAAATTCTAACGCGAAACGCCGGGATGAAAAGCGATTTGGGCGCCCGGACAAGAGGCGCCCCGCAATGCGAAAAGGCGCCGCAGAGGCGGCGCCTTTCCGTGTGGGTACGTTATGGTGCGAAGACTGCCTCAGTACCCCGCAGGACAAGGCGCGGGCTGGCCGTTCGGATAGACGCAGCTGACGGTGCGGGTGTTGGTTTGCTGCGGACCGCTATTGGAGGCGATTGCCCCGCCTGCCGCCGCGCCCACCAGCGTGGCGACCGCCCGCCCGGTTTCGTTTTCCTTGTTGGCGTCCGCCGCAGCCAGACCCGCCGCGCCGCCCACCAATGCGCCGGTGGCGTAGCGCTGGTCGGACGACATGTTGTTGCATCCCGCCAGCACCGCAGTGCCCAGCGCCAGTGCCGCAATCGCTTTGATCTTCATGACATGACTCCTCGTGTCGATGTGAGTGACCCGTCCCCTTAGGAGCGTGAACGCACGAAAAGCGATTTCGTTTGAGTGTTATCAAATAACCGGGGCCCAGGGCGCCGATCCGGCAAAAAGCCGCCCAAACCGCCCCGGCCTTTCGGCGGGATGCGGCGCATATCCGGCCTTACCCGGGGCCGGATCAGAGCGGCGGGATATCGCCCTCGGCGCGGGCTGCGTGAAACGCCGCCTCGAAGTCCGCGAAGCGGTCGGCGGCGATGGCATCGCGCATGGCCTGCATCAATTCCTGGTAGTAGTGCAGGTTGTGCCAGGTCAGCAGCATGCCCGAGATCATCTCGCCCGCGCGGAAGACATGGTGCAGATAGGCCCGGCTGTAATTCCGGCAGGCCGGGCAGGTGCAGTTTTCGTCCAGCGGGCGCGGATCGTCCTGATGACGGGCATTCTTCACGTTGACCTGCCCGCGCCGCGTCCAGGCCTGGCCCGTCCGACCCGAGCGCGAGGGCAGCACGCAATCCATCATGTCGACGCCACGCTTTACGGCCCCCACGATATCGTCGGGCTTGCCCACCCCCATCAGGTAGCGCGGCCGATCCTCGGGCAGGAAACCCGGCGCATAATCGAGACAGGAGAACATCGCCTCCTGCCCCTCGCCCACGGCAAGCCCGCCGATGGCGTAGCCCTCGAAGCCGATCTCGGTCAGCGCCGCAGCGCTTTCCTCGCGCAGATCCCGCTCGAGCCCGCCTTGCATGATCCCGAAGAGCGCGTATCCCGGCCGATCCCCGAACGCATCGCGCGACCGCGCGGCCCAGCGCATCGACAGCCGCATGCTGTCCGCGATCCGGTCCCGATCCGCGGGCAGTGCCGGGCATTCGTCGAAGGCCATGACGATGTCCGAGCCCAGAAGCCGCTGTATCTCCATCGAGCGCTCGGGCGTCAGCTCGTGCTTCGAGCCGTCGATATGGCTCTTGAAGGTCACCCCCCGCTCGGTGAGCTTGCGCAGATCCGCAAGGCTCATGACCTGAAAGCCCCCGGAATCGGTCAGGATGGGCTTGTCCCAGTTCATGAAGCGATGCAGCCCGCCCAGCCGGTCGATCCGCTCCGCGGTGGGGCGCAGCATCAGGTGATAGGTATTGCCCAGAAGGATGTCCGCGCCGGTGGCCGCGACGCTTTCGGGCATCATGGCCTTGACCGTGGCCGCGGTGCCCACGGGCATGAAGGCAGGCGTGCGGATCGTGCCCCGGGGCGTGTCGATCCGGCCAAGCCGCGCCGCGTCCGATCGGGCCTCTAGCGTGAAGGAAAAACGTGTCATGGACTGCTCCTTGCCCCGGAACGTGGCTCCCCCGCAAGACCCCTGACCACCCACGCGTCCCACGCAAACGCCCCGGGCGCCCCGCCCCTGTCACGCCCGGACCGGAAATACCTCCGGAGGTCTGGAGGCAGAGCCTCCAGCGGCTTTGCGCGGGCTCGATGCCCGCGCAGGGCTGATCCACTGGCAAGACCAGGCCGTCCGCCCGAGGCCAAATCACCCGGAACCAAGACGTCCGAACGGCCCGCCCCTTCCTTCGAAATGCGGGCTCCCCCGCAAGCCCCCTCACCACCCACGCGTCCCACGCAAACGCCCCGGGCGCCCCGCCCCTGTCACGCCCGGACCGGAAATACCTCCGGAGGTCTGGAGGCAGAGCCTCCAGCGGCTTTGCGCGGGCTCGATGCCCGCGCTGGCCCGAGCCACACGCAACGCCCCGACCACGCGCGCCGCAAACCCAAACCTGCCCGATGTGCACTGGCCGGGCCCGGGACGGGCTGCTAGGTCTGCGCCAAATCCGACAGGAGCCCCGATCCGATGACCGACGATACCGATCCCGCGACCGACCTGATCCGCTTCGGCTGGGAGGAATGGGTGGCGCTGCCCGATCTCGGCCTGCCCGCCCTCAAGGCCAAGGTCGATACCGGCGCGCGCACCTCGGCGCTGCATGCCTCCGATATCGAAACCTTCGGTCCGGCAGCAAAACCCAAGGTCCGCTTCACCGTTCACCCGGTGCCCGAACGCGACGATCTGGTCATTCCCTGCTCGGCCGAGATCCTCGACCGCCGCGTCGTCACCTCCTCCAATGGCGAGGGCGAAAGCCGCTACGTGATCGGCACGACGCTGCAGGTGGGCGGCGAGGCCTGGCCCATCGAGATGACGCTGACCAACAGAGGCGGCATGGCGAGCCGAATGCTTCTGGGCCGCGAGGCGCTGAAGGATCACATCGCCATCGTCGCGACCGACCGGTTCCTGCAGCCCCAGCTCAGCTACGACATCTATGCCAGCACGAAAGTGCGCACCGCCGCTCCCAAACGCGCGCTGCGCATCGCGGTGATGAGCCGCGAGAACAATTATTCCACCCGCAGGCTCGTGGAGGAAGGCGAGGCCCGCGGCCACACCGTCGAGGTGATCGACACGACGCGCTGCTACATGGCGATCAACGCCATGGCCCCCGAAGTGCATTACGACGGCAAGCGCCTGCCCCGCTACGACGCGATCATCCCGCGTATCGGTGCGTCGGTCACCGCCTACGGCACCGCCGTGATCCGCCAGTTCGAAACCATCGGCACCTTCTGTGTGAACGGCTCCGAGGGCATCACCGCGTCCCGCGACAAGCTCTATGCGCATCAGCTCATGGCGCGCCACAAGATCGGGATGCCCAACACCGCCTTCGCTGCAAGCCCCAAGGACACCGACAGCCTGATGCGGCTCGTGGGCACGGCGCCCCTGATCGTGAAGCTTCTGGAATCCACGCAAGGCAAGGGCGTCGTGCTGGCCGAGACAAAGAAGGCCGCCTCCTCGGTGATCGACGCGTTCCGGGGTCTGCGCGCCAATTTCCTGGTGCAGGATTTCGTCAAGGAGGCCGCGGGCGAGGATATCCGCTGCCTCGTCGTGGGCGGCAAGGTGGTGGCCTCGATGAAGCGCACCGGGGCCGAGGGCGATTTCCGCTCGAACCTGCATCGCGGCGGCTCGGCGCAGGTGGTGCGGATTTCGAAGGAGGAACGCGACACGGCCGTGCGCGCGGCGAAGGCCTTCCGGCTCAACCTTGCGGGCGTCGATCTGCTGCGCTCGGAGGCCGGTCCCAAGGTGCTGGAGGTCAATTCCTCGCCCGGGCTCGAAGGGATCGAGGGCGCCACGAAGAAGAACATCGCGGGGCTGCTCTACGATCACATCGAAGAGCGCGTCCGCCCGACCCCGGTCCGAAAGCGCAAGCTTCTGGGCTGAGGCCCGCTCACAAGAACCGCAGCAGCACCCAGACCATCCCGGCGATCTGCACGAGGCCCAAAACCACCGAAGCCCCGTGCAGTCGCCCGAAGTGGCCCTTGTCGCCCGCATCGGTCGCCGCGTTGACCTGCGGCATCAGCACCTGCCGCGCGAAGATCGTCGTGAGCGCGATGGCTGCGAGGATGCCCGCAGACACCCTGTCGGAGGGCAGAACGAGCGCGGCCGCCAGGGCCGACATCCCGATCATCAGCGCGTAGAAATGCGGAAAGGCCGCGCGCAGAAGGCGCCGCGCCTCGCGCTCCTCGGTGTTTTTCAGCAGGAACACCGCGAAGCCGAAGGAAAACAGAACCGCGCCGCCGAACAGAAGCGCGGTCGCCAGAAGCGCCAATGCCGTCATGCTGTCTTCTCCGCATAGCCCATATATTGCACGATCTTCACCGGCAGCGGCCCGAAGGTCAGATCGCCCCGCCGGGTGATCCCGCGCGGGCCAAGCCCGGTCATGTGCGCATCGCGCAAGCCCGCAGCCTCCATCCCCATGCGAAGTTCGGCGGGCGTGATGAACATCTCCGGATCATGCGTGCCCTTGGGCAGGATGCGCACCACGTCCTCGGCCATCGTGATCGCCATCAGCCGCGCCAACGGATTGCGGTTGATCGTGTCGTAGAAGAACAGGCCCCCCGGGCGCAGCACGCGCGCGACTTCGTGCAGGGTCTTCTGCAGATCGGCCACATGTTCCAGCACGTCGACGCACACGACCGCATCGAAGGCGCCGTCTTCATAGGGCAGCGCCTCGCCTACACCGATATCGTAGCGGATCTCCAGCCCGGCACCCGCCGCATGGGTCCGCGCCGCCGCGATGGCCTCGCGCGCGGGATCGATGCCCGTGACCTGCGCGCCGCGCTCGGCCAGCGCCTCGGCCATGAACCCGCCCGCGCAGCCCAGATCGAGCACGGCCTTGCCCGCCCAGTCGATATGCCGGTCGAAATACCTCAGCCGCCCCGGCACGAGGTTCTTCAGCGTGCGCACCCAGCGGATCTCGTCCGACCACCATTGTGCGGCCACGTCGTCATAGATGGCCAGGTTGTTGCGCGCGGTCTCAGCCATGTCGGTCTCTCTTCGGGATCATGTAGCCTGTTCTCTCCTGATAGCGGGCGAAGCGGTCGCCATGCCTTTTGCGGTAGCGCCGTTCCTTGAGCGCGCCCGGCGCGATCAGGCAATAGGCGGTGAGGCCCAGCGCCAATGCCAGTTGGTCGGGCGTCCATGTGGGCACCGTCCAGAGCGTCAGCGCAAAGCCCAGATAGATGGGTTGGCGGATATGGCGGAAGATGCCGTGAGTGGGCATGTCCGGGTAGCGCGGCCGGATCTTCTGCACCAGCGACATCCAGCCCAGCGCGCCCGATTGCAGCTCGGCCCCTGCATCGAGGTTCGATTTCATCAAGAACCCCCAGGCCGCAAGGTTGAGCGCCGTCATCGCCCAGAGCGCCGCGCCTTCGGCCTGCCACCAGACAATGCCCGACGGCGTCCAGAACACAAACAGCGCCAGCAGCTGCAGCGAGGCGAAGATCGTGTAGGAGGTGGAGGCCAGAACCGACCCGTAGGGCTCCGGAAAGAGCCGCGCGGGCAGGCGCGCGCCCTTCCCGTTCAGAAGCAGCGAATGCAGAACCGGGAATTGCGCCATAAGCAGCAGGTTGGCCAGCGCCGCCCAGGGCCAGGGCACCGTACCGATAGCGGTGGTCATGCCGTTATAGAGCGTCCAGAACATCCAGATCACGGCAGCGGCGAAGATCAGATGGCACAGCACGCCGTAGCTGACCGCAAAGGCGATCCGGCCCGCCCCCGGCGGCGCGTCGAAATTGCCGAGCACGAGCTTCAAAAGCCGGGCGATGGGTGTCTCGGGCGGTTGCGGGATCTCTGTCATGGGCGCTCAGATATGGCCCGGCCCGGACGCGTCCAGCCTTGCAGGACCGAAGGGCGAGATGCCGCAGGGGCGGGCCGACGCTCAGTAGATCGCGACCTCGCGCAGATCGAGCCGTGCGGTGTAATCGGCGCCATAGGCCACGATGCCCAGCGCGGTCAGCGTCTCGGGCGCGGGCGCGGGGCTGAGCGGGCGGCCCTGCGGCGTGAACTCCGCGAAGGGCAGCCGCACCTCGCCCCAATCGGCCCCCGCGACGAAGCCCGCGCGGTAATGCTGCCAGGGCAGATACATGGCCTGCGTGCGCAGATGCACGAAATATCGCGCACCATTGCCGCGCAGGATCAGGCGCACGCCCTGCGCGTCGGCAGGGATATCGGCCAGCGCGCGCCGCATCTGGATGAAGCCACCGTTATTTGCCGTCGATACCTCGCCTTCCAGCCGCGCAATCGCCCGGCCGCCTTCGGTTCCGAAGACAACGCGCCCCGTGGAGACGCCGCCCATCACCCTGTCGGTGAAAAAGCGCCAGCGCGCCTCGGGCGCGGTCTCGAAACGGTCCAGCATGTACGGGCTCGCGGCAGGGGACGGCCCCGCGAACAGGGCGGCGGCGGCCAAGGTTGCGAGGGCAGAGCGTCGGTTCATGCACGGAAGGATAGCGCGACAAAACGGCCGCGCCAGCGGCACGCGCTGCCCTTTACCCCCCGGTCGGCATTCCTTATATCAATTGTCGGAATTGACGCGAAGGGACGCTCCATGAACGATCAGAGCCCGCAACTCGAAGGCGCACCGCTGATCCAGCCGTCGAGCACGGACCACCCGCTCTACGACCAGATCGTGGAGGCCTGCCGCGGCGTCTATGACCCTGAAATCCCTGTAAATATCTATGATCTGGGACTGGTCTACACGATCGACATCTCGGCCGAGAACGAGGTCAAGATCATCATGACGCTAACCGCGCCGGGCTGCCCCGTGGCGGGCGAGATGCCGGGTTGGCTGGCCGATGCGGTCGAACCGCTGGAAGGCGTGAAGCACGTCGATGTGGAAATCACCTGGGATCCGCCCTGGGGCATGGACATGATGTCCGACGAGGCTCGGCTGGAGCTGGGCTTCATGTAAGCCGCCTGCCTCTGGGACAGCGCGACGACAGGCCGGACCCGCGGGTTCGGCCTTTTTCGTGCCCGCGCCCTGCCCTAGCCTGCGCGCGACAGGCAAGGGGACGCCGCATGGCAAGCGAAATGCAGAAGATGATCGCAGGAGAGCCCTACCACCCGGGCGATCCCGACCTGGTCGCGGCGCGCAAGCGCGCGCAGCGGCTGATGCGGGATTACAACCGGACGGTCTATGGCGATGAAGGCCGCGAGGCGATCCTGGCCGATCTTCTGGGGGCTGTCGGCGCCGATTGCGCGATCCGCGCGCCGCTTTACGTCGATTATGGAACCAACATTACCATCGGCGCGGGTGTCTTCCTGAACTATGGCTGCGTGCTTCTGGATGCCGCGCCCATTCACATCGGCGATGGCTGCGATATCGGGCCTTACGTCCAGCTTCTGACGCCGGATCATCCGCGCGATCCCAAAGCACGGCAAGCGGGCTTTGAGAGCGCCTATCCCATTGTGATCGGCCGCGATGTGTGGCTCGGGGCGGGGGCCATCGTGCTGCCGGGCATGCGCGTGGGCGACAATGCCATCGTGGGCGCAGGCGCGGTCGTCACCCGCGACGTGGCGCCCGGCACGACCGTGATGGGCAATCCCGCGCGCCCCAAAGCCTGATGCCCCCCATTGGAATTTGCCCGCGGATCCCATAGATTGCACATGCAGCGAAGGAGATATCCATGTTCGGCATTCCGGGACAAGCGCCGCTTACCATGACCCCTGCGGCGGTTCAGCAGATCACCAAGCTTATGGCGCGCGACAACCGCCACGGGCTCAAGATCGGCGTCAAGAAAGGCGGCTGTGCGGGCATGGAATACACCATGGATTACGTCGACGAAGCCGACCCCCATGACGAGGTCGTGGAACAGGACGGCGCGCGCGTGCTGATCGCGCCGATGGCGCAGATGTTCCTCTTTGGGACCGAGATCGATTACGAGGTGTCGCTGCTGGAATCGGGCTTCAAGTTCCGCAACCCGAACGTGGTCGATGCCTGCGGCTGCGGCGAATCGATCAAGTTCAAGGACGTCGAGGAATTGCAGGCCGAACGGGCCGAACGGTAACGCCTAGCCCGCCTTCATGTGCAGATAGGTCTCGGCAAAGCGCCGGGACAAGTGATCGCCCGCAAGGATCGGCGCCGCCGCTCCGGGCGGGGCCACATCCGCATCAAAGTTAGGATTGAAGAACAGCGGCACCGAGATCCGTTCGTCGCGCGATCCGCGCACCCGGTGCGGCGTGGCCTTGACCGCCCCTGCGGTCCACATCTCCAGCATCTCGCCGAAATTGATGATGAACGTGCCGGGATCGGCCGCGACCGGGACCCAGGCGCCGTCCTTGGTCTGCACTTCGAGCCCGGGAACCCCGTCCGAGGCCAGAAGCGTCAGGCAGCCGTAATCCGTATGCGCGGCGATGCCGAAATCCTTCTCGCCCGCCCAATCGGGCCGCGGCGGGTAATAATTGCCGCGCAGCAGCGCCATGGGACGGTCGAACCGTGTGGCGAAATAATCGCCATCCCGGCCAAGCGCCAGGGCCAGCGCGCGCAGGATCTGATGCGCGACCGTCAGCGCGTCCTGCCAATAGGCTTGCAGCGTATCGCGAAAGCCTTCAGGCGCCTCCGGCCAGAGGTTCGGCGCATAGACCGCCAGATGCGCTTGCGGATCTTCGGGCGGCAGGGCGAACCCCATGTCGAAGACTTCCTTGTAGTCCGGGTTGGCGTCGGGATCGACCTGTTCCGATCCGGGCCGCCCCCAGCCGCGATTGGCCCCGGTGCGCGCCATGTCCACTGGCGCCTTGTCCGCCTCGGGCAGATGGAAGAAGGCGCGGTAGGCGGCGAAGACCGCGTCCATGCGCTCGGGCGTGAGTATGGTGTTGGAGACCGTCAGGAAGCCCAGGTCGCGTGCGACATGCGCCAGGGCCTCAAGCGTCACCGGTTCCGCCCGGACGAGGTCGGTGGCGTCGAATTCGGGGATCATGACGGCTCCTGTGCAAGCGTTGCGCATGGCGTATGCCCGGCCCCGCGGATCGAGGCAAGCAGCTTGACCTGCGCGCCCTGCCCGCGATGATGCGCACGCATCACGATGAGAGGAACGGACATGACGCGCAAGATCGCCGCAGGCAACTGGAAGATGAACGGCACGGGCGCCAGCCTCGCCGAGCTTGAGACGCTCGCCGCGCGCGCCCCCGGCAACGCCGAGGTCGTGATCTGCCCGCCCGCCACGCTGGTCAGCCGTGCCGTGGCCGTCGCGGGCCCCGTCGCCATCGGCGGGCAGGATTGCCATGCGGCCGCGTCGGGCGCGCATACGGGCGATATCTCGGCCGAGATGCTGCGCGATGCGGGCGCGGGCTTCGTCATCACCGGCCATTCCGAACGCCGTGCGGATCACCATGAAAGCGATGCGGACGTGGCCGCCAAGACACAAGCGGGCTGGGATGCGGGCCTGACCGTGATCCTCTGCGTCGGCGAAAGCCTGGAGGAGCGGGAGGCGGGCCGCACACTCGACGTGGTGGGCGCGCAGCTGGCCGGATCGGTCCCCGAGGGCGCGCGCCCGGACAATCTCATCATCGCCTATGAGCCGATCTGGGCCATCGGCACCGGCAAGGTGCCCACGCTCGAGGAAATCGGCGAGGTCCACGCCTTCATGCGCGAGACCCTGTCGGACCGGTTCGCGACCGGGGGCGAGATCGCGCTGCTTTACGGTGGCAGCGTGAAGCCCGCGAATGCCGCCGAGATCTTCGGCGTCGCCGCGGTGGACGGCGCGCTCGTGGGCGGGGCGTCGCTGAAAGCCTCCGATTTCGGGGGGATCATCGACGCGCTCGACGCGGCCGGCTGAGCGCCCGCGCCTCTACCCCCGCGCCCCTACCCGTCGCTTGCCCCTCCGTCAGGGGCGGTCAGCGTGTCCTGCAACTCCTGCACCGTCTCGACCCGCCGCTCGGCCTCGCCCACGCCGAAATAGAAGCCGAGAATCGTGCCCAAGATGGCCACGAGCGAGGTGAAGACCTCTTTCGCGCGGTCGAACGACGGGTTGGGCGAGCCGTCGGAGATGAAGCTCGCGCTGACGATGATCAGGGCGAGTGACATCACCCCCAGCGCGAAGATGAAGGTGATAAGCCCGCGCGCCGTCTCCGTATCGGACAATTGATCCAGCAGCGTGGGCTCGGTCTTCGAGAAGATCCCGAAGGAGATCACGCCCAGCACGATCGCCATCAGGGCGAAGACGCTGGGCCCGAAGGACAAAAGCCCTATGCCGCGGCGCGGGCTGCGGACCGTCTCGAAGGACAAAAACGCGCGCGCGAGGTCCATCTGCCGGGCCCGGCGCGCATTGTCGTCGAGCCCTGGCAGCGCCTCGATCCGGGCCTGGGCTTGCGGCAGGGTCTGCACATCGGCCCAATCTTCGGGCGCGGCGCGGATATGGGCACGGAGTTCGTGAAGATCAGCGGTCTTCGTGGCGGCAAGCCACGTTGCAAATGTCTGGGTCATGATAAAATCCGGGTCTGAAAATACGCACAGCATAACACAGAGGCAGGCAGATCCCCTAGCGCGCTCGGACTTGTCACCCGGCCCACCGCGCGCGATGCTTCGCGCGATATGCACACGCTTCACCAATCCCCCACCGATCCCGCCTTCGTCCAGGACCCCTATCCGTTCTATGCCCGCGCCCGCGCGGCGGGCGATCTGGTGCGGTGGGAGGAGTACGGCATGGTCTGCGCGACCTCGCACCGGGCGGTCTCGGCGCTTCTGAAGGATCGTCGCTTCGGGCGCGAACGCCCCGCGGATCTGGCCCCAAAGCGGCCTGCGCATCTCGCCCCGTTCTATGCCGTCGAGGATCATTCGATGCTGGAGCTGGAGCCGCCCCGCCATACCCGCCTGCGCGGGCTCGTGTTGCGCGCCTTCACCTCGCGCCGGATCGCCGGGTTGGCGCCCGAGGTCACGGCCCTCTGCCACGATCTGCTCGATGCCGTGCCCGATGGCCCCTTCAATCTGTTGCCGGTCTTCGCCGAACGCCTGCCGGTGATCGTCATCGCGCGGCTTCTGGGCGTGCCCGAGGACCGCGCGGACGATCTTCTGCGCTGGAGCCACGCCATGGTCGGCATGTATCAGGCGCGCCGCACCCGCGTGATGGAGGACGCCGCCGCCCAAGCCGCGCAGGATTTCGCGGATTTCCTGCGCGCGCAGATCGAGACGCGCCGGGGCAAACCCGAAGACGATCTGCTGTCGCATCTTGTTGCGGCGGAAGAGGACGGCGCGCGGCTGTCCACGGACGAGCTGATCGCGACGGCGATCCTTCTTCTGAATGCCGGGCACGAGGCGACGGTGCACACGATCGGCAATGGGGTGAAGGCGCTTCTGGAGCATGGCCGGACGGTCAGCCCGGAGACCTCCGAAAGCGCGGCCGAGGAGATCCTGCGCTACGATCCGCCCCTGCATCTCTTCACCCGCATCGCCTATGAGGAGACCGAGCTTTTCGGCCACAGGTTCCAGCGCGGGGACGAGGTGGGGTTGCTTCTGGCCTCCGCGGGCCGCGATCCCGACTGCAGGGACGATCCCGACCGGTTCGATCCGGCCCGCCCGACCGCGCGCCACCTGGCCTTCGGCGGAGGCGTGCATTTCTGCGTGGGCGCGCCGCTCGCGCGGCTCGAATTGCAGATTGCCCTGCCGATCCTCTTCGCCCGCATGCCGGACCTGCGCCTCGCCGCGCCGCCGCTTTACGGCGATACCTACCATTTCCACGGGCTCGACCGCCTGATCGTAGCGCCCGCGTGAGTCGGGCGCGGGTCAAGGATCGCCGCAGGCGACCGGGCCACCGGCCCGGCCTGTCCTTGAGGCGCGCGCGACTCGCCCCCATCCTCGATGAGGCGCTTTCAGGGCAGACCTGTCCCTGAAAGGCCTCTCAGCAGAATACCCGCCATCTCCATCCCACGCGACGCAGGGTGTGATCGACAAAAGCGCCGGAGAGGCGGCGCGCCAGCGCCAAGGAGCAGGCCGCGCTCACAAGGGCAGCGCGGTCGTCGACTTGATCTCCTCCATCGACAAAAGTGCCGTGACGTTGTGCACCTTCACCTCGGAAATCAGCGCCTGGTAGAAGGCGTCATAGGCCCGCGCATTCTTCACCCGGACCTTCAGGATGTAGTCGATATCGCCCGCAAGCCGATGCGCTTCCTGCACTTCGGGCCGCTCTTTCAACGCTTTCAGAAAGGCGCGCTGCCAGGCCGCCTCGTGCTCGGACGTGCGGATCAGCACGAAGAAACAGGCCTCGAACCCCAACGCCTCCGCATCGAGCTGCACGGTCTGCGCCCCGATGATACCTGCCTCGCGCATTTTGCGGATCCGGTTCCAGACGGGCGTCTTCGAAGAGCCCACATTGCCCGCGATCTCATCGAGCGACTGGCTCGCATCGCGCTGCAATTCGCCAAGGATTTTCCGGTCCGTCTCGTCCAGCCGGATCTCTGTTCCGTCTTTGCCCGCCATTTGGAAACCTCCGTTCCACCTGACGACAGAAATAGAACGAATGTCCTTGTTTTCGCAAGCACCTAGATATTTTTCAGAACAATATTCTATCTATGGCGCAGAAAGCGGTTCTATCCCGAAAGGTGCGACATGCAGCATTTTCCCATCTTCGTGGCGCTCGCCGGTCGGCGGGTGGTCCTGTCGGGCGGCGGCGAGGCGGCGCTTGCGAAGCTGCGCCTGCTGCTGAAGACTGAAGCCCATCTGACGGTCTTCGCTTCCGATCCCGCGCCCGAGATCGAAGCCTGGGAGGACCAAGGCAAGCTGCGGCTTGTGCGGCGCGACATGGCCCCGGGCGACGCGCTCTGCGCGGTGCTGTTCTATGCCGCCGACGAGGATCCCCAACGGGACGCGCGCAACGTGGCGCTGGCCCGCGCGGACGGGGCGCTGGCCAATATCGTCGACAATCTGCAGGACAGCCAGTTCATCACGCCCGCCATGGTCGACCGCGACCCGGTGACCATCGCCATCGGCACCGAGGGCGCGGCCCCCGTGCTGGCGCGCGCCATCAAGCGCGACCTCGAGGAACGGCTGCCCGCGGATCTGGGCCCCCTCGCCCGGATCGGCAAGGCCTTCCGCAAGATGGCCGATGCCCTGCCCATGGGCCGCAAGCGGCGCGATTTCTGGGCCGAGTATTACGGCGGCGCGGGCGCGGAGGCGCTGCGCGCGGGCGGCGAGACGGCGGTGCGCGAGCGGCTGGAGACGCTGTTGCAGGCGCATCTGTCCGCCGCCCCCCGCCCCGGCCGCGTGGCCTTCGTGGGCGCGGGCCCCGGCGATCCGGACCTTTTGACCATGAAGGCGCGCCGCGCGCTCGACGAGGCCGATGTGGTGATCCACGACCGTCTGATCTCGCCCGCGATCCTGGAACTGGCCCGCCGCGAGGCGGTGCTGGTCGATGCGGGCAAGGAAGGGTTCGGCCCCTCGATGACGCAAGGTGCCATCAATGACCTGATCGTGGAGCATGTCCGCTCCGGCGCGCAGGTCGTGCGGCTGAAATCGGGCGATCCGACGGTGTTCGGCCGCCTTGACGAGGAAATCGACGCGGTTTCCGAACACGGCCTCGAGTGGGAGATCGTGCCGGGCATCACCGCGGCATCCGCCGCCGTCGCCACGATCGGGCAAAGCCTCACCAAACGGGAGCGCAACGCCTCGGTGCGATTTCTCACCGGACACGACATGAAGGGCTTTGCCGATCACGACTGGAAGACGCTCGCCCGGCCCGGCGAGGTTGCGGCGATCTACATGGGCAAGCGCGCCGCGCGTTTCATCCAAGGCCGCCTTCTGATGCATGGCGCGGCCCCCGACACGCCCGTCACCGTGATCGAGAACGCCTCGCGTCCCGATCAGCGCGTGCTGGCAACAACGCTGGCCGCGCTTGCCACCGATCTGGCGGAGGCTGCGCTGACAGGCCCCGCGCTGACGCTCTTCGGCCTTGCCCCGCGCGCGGCCGAGGTCGCAGCAACCACGCTTATCAAGGAGGCTCTCTGATGCCCCGTGCGTTCACCCCGAAAGTCGTCACCGGCAATGCGCTTCTGGAAGGCGACGTGATCTACATGACCGAAACCGGCGCCTGGACCCGCGAGTTGTCCGAGGCCGAGGTGCTGACCGACGAGGCGCATGCCCAGGTCCGGCTCCTCGATGCGCAATGCCGCCCCGGAGAGATCGTGGGCGCCTATCTTGCCGATGTGACGCCCGGCAAGACCGGCCCGGAGCCTGCGCATTTCCGCGAGGATTTCCGCCGACGTGGCCCGTCCAACTACGCCCATGGCAAGCAGGAACAGCGCCCGGGCGCCGACGCCTGACCGCATCGCGGCCCCTTCCCTGACCGACACCGAACGCCCCGCCTGAAAGGCAGGAGAGACAGCATGTATCGCTACACCGATTTCGACGCGGCCTTCGTGGCCGAACGCAACCGTCAGTTCCGCGCCCAGGTGGCGCGCCGCATCGACGGCAGCCTGACCGAGGACGAATTCAAGCCCCTACGCCTGATGAACGGCCTCTACCTGCAGCTGCACGCCTACATGCTGCGCGTGGCCATCCCCTACGGCACGCTGAACAGCCGCCAGATGCGCCAGCTCGCCCTGATCGCGGAGCGCTGGGACAAGGGCTACGGCCATTTCACCACGCGGCAGAACATCCAGTACAACTGGCCCAAACTGGCTGATGTGCCGGACATCCTCGATGCGCTTGCCGAGGTGGAGATGCACGCGATCCAGACCTCGGGCAACACGATCCGCAACGTGACCGCCGACCATTTCGCGGGCGCGGCCGCCGATGAGGTGGCCGATCCCCGCCCCGTCGCCGAGCTGATCCGCCAATGGTCCACCGATCACCCGGAATTCCAGTTCCTGCCGCGCAAGTTCAAGATCGCCGTGACCGGCAGCCCCGCCGACCGCGCGGTCACCGCCGCGCATGATATCGGCCTGCGCATCGTGACCTCAGAGGATGGCGGCATCGCCTACCGCGTGCTCGTGGGCGGCGGTCTGGGCCGCACCCCGATGATCGGCAAGGTGCTGCACGATGCCCTGCCCGAGGCGGATCTGCTGCCCTATCTCGAAGCCATCGTGTCGGTCTGGAACCTGCTCGGGCGGCGCGACAACAAGTACAAGTCGCGCATCAAGATCACCGTGCACGAACACGGGATCGACGAAATCCGCCGCCTTGTCGAGGAGCGGTTCGCCGAGACGCGCGCGGCCTTCACCGGCATCGACCAAAAGCTGCTGTCCGAGATCCGCGCCGCCTTCGCACCGCCCGCCTTCGCGGCCACGGGTACGGAGACCTATGAAGCGGCCTACAAGGCCGATCCGGTGTTCCGCGCCTGGGCGGATACCAACCTGTCCGAGCACCGCGCGCCGGGTTACGCCATCGCGCAGATCTCGCTGAAAGCGCACGGCGCCACGCCCGGCGATGCAAGCGCCGAACAGATGCGCGTCATGGCCGATCTGGCCGAACGGTTCGGCCATGACGAGCTGCGCATCTCCCACGAACAGAACGTCGTGCTGCCGCATCTGCGCAAGGACGACCTGCCCCAGGTGCACGCCATTCTGCGCGCGCACGGGCTTGGTACGGCGAATATCGGCCAGATCTCGGACATCATCGCCTGCCCGGGCATGGATTACTGCGCGCTCGCCACGGCCCGCTCGATCCCCATCGCGCAGGAGATCGCGACGCGCTTCGATGCGCTGAAGGTCGAGCACGATATCGGCGATCTGAAGATCAAGATCTCGGGCTGCATCAATGCCTGCGGGCATCACCATGTGGGCCATATCGGCATCCTCGGGCTCGATCGTGCGGGCGTGGAGAACTACCAGATCACGCTCGGCGGCGATCAGGGGCCGGATGCGACGCTTGGCACGCGCACGGGGCCCGGCTTCTCCGCGGACGAGATCGTGCCCGCGATCGAGCGGATCGTGGAGACCTATCTCGACCTGCGCCAGGACCGTGAGGAGACGTTCCTCGAGACCTATCGCCGTCTCGGCATGGAGCCCTTCAAATCCGCCCTTTACGACAAGGCCGAGGAGGCCCGCGCCAATGCGGCATGAGCCTGACATACGCGAAGACGCCCGCCCGGGCGGGCTGAGCGGCGATGCGCTGGCCGAACGGCGCGCGCGCGTCGCGACGCTGAATGCGCGCTACCGCCATCACGGCGCGACGGCGGTGCTGCGCGGGGCGCTCCGCGACCCCGAGGCGGGCCGCATCGCCATGGTGTCGAGCTTCGGCGCCGAGTCGGTGGCGCTCTTGCACCTTGTGGCCATGGTCGATCGCGCGACGCCCGTGCTGTTCATCGACACGCGCCTGCTCTTCGCCGAAACGCTGGTCTACCAGCAGGAGGTGGCCGAGCGTCTGGGCCTTAGGGATGTCCGCATCCTCAGGACCGATTCGGAGACCTTGAAGGCGCGCGATCCTTACGGCGCGCTGAAGCATTCCAACCCCGATGCCTGCTGCGATCTGCGCAAGACCGTGCCGCTCGAACAGGCGCTTGCGGGGTTCGATGGCTGGATCACCGGGCGCAAGCGCTACCAGACGCCGGACCGCGCGCAGATGGACTTCTTCGAGCTGGAAGAGGCCACGGGCCGGATCAAGGTCAATCCGCTGGCGCATTGGGCGCCCGGCGATGTTGCGGCCTACATGGACGAAAACCGCCTGCCCCGGCATCCGTTGGTGGCGCAGGGCTATCCGTCCATCGGCTGCGCCCCCTGCACGAGCCGCGTGGCCCCGGGCGAAGATCCGCGCGCCGGGCGGTGGCGCGGGCAGGACAAGGACGAATGCGGCATTCACTTCGAGAATGGTCGCGCGGTGCGCGGGCCGCGGCGGCAGGGAGAGACGACATGAGCGTGATCGTGACCGATGCGGGCTTCGGCCCCGACGATTTCAAGGGTGAGGCAGTGGTCCTGCCCTCCGACACCGCGCCGGAGACGCTGGATGCCTCGAATGCGGCGGACATGCTGGTGGTGGAATTCCCCAGCTCCGCCGACGGACGCGGCTTCACGCTGGCGCGTCTTCTGCGGCTGCGCGGCTATCGCGGGCGTCTGCGCGCGCGCGGTCATGTGATCGCGGATCAATACGCGATGGCGCGCCGCGCGGGCTTCGACGAGGTCGAAATCGACGACGCGCTGGCCGCCCGGCAGCCCGAGGAGCAATGGCGCTTCCGCGCCGACTGGCAGGCCCACGATTATCAGGCGCGCCTGCGCGGCTGACCCGGGCGCCCCTTCCTGCGCGGGGCCGGGGCGGGACAGATCGCCCCCTTTCGCCCGCGCCCTATTCCGACTAAGCCAGAGGACGGGCCGCGCGCCCGCAACAGGACATGACAGAGCATAGCCCCGTGAAAGACACAGACGCCACGCCGGTCAAGAAGATGGCTGTTCCCGACGCCCAGAGGGTGACCGAGGTCACCCATTGGACCGACCGGCTGTTCTCCTTCCGGGTAACCCGACCCGCGAGCCTGCGCTTCCGGTCGGGCGAGTTCGTGATGATCGGCCTGATGGGCGATCCCGACCCCAAGACCGGCAAGCAGAAGCCGCTTCTGCGCGCCTATTCCATCGCCTCGCCCTCCTGGGACGAAGAGCTCGAGTTCTACTCGATCAAGGTGCAGGACGGCCCGCTGACCTCGAAGCTGCAGCACA
>CAZTEV010000009.1:0-27130 GCA_964612785.1 uncultured Roseivivax sp.
GGCATGGGTCGAGAGCGACATGCTTTCCTGACCGCCCGCGCAGATGATGTCCGCATCGCCAAGCTGGATGTGCTGGGCACCAAGCGCCACGGCCCGCAGGCCCGAGCCGCACACCTGGTTGATGCCCCAAGCGGCCGCTTCCTGCGGCAGACCTGCATTGATATGCGCCTGACGCGCCGGGTTCTGGCCCTGCGCGGCGGTCAGCACCTGACCCAGGATGGTCTCGGACACTTCGGACTTGTCGATGCCCGCGCGCTCCACGAGCGCTTCGAGAACGGCCGCACCCAGATCGTGGGCCGGCGTGGTGGCGAAAGAGCCGCTGAAACTTCCGACGGCGGTCCGTGCCGCCGATGCAATCACGATATTCGTCATGCCAGATCTCCTCTGTTGCACGATGTAACACGAGGCACCCGGACTCACACCCGAGCGGCTCGTGCGCGTTGGGCGTGTTGGTACCGGATGACGGGAAGTTGAGCAACCGACGTTACGTCACAGGGGGGTGCGACGGCGCCTTTGCGGAGGTGTTACGCGGAGCGGCAGGCGGGTGTCCGCCAGGGGGGCTCCAGGCTTGGCGCGGCGAAGTAAAACCCTTGCAGGCAATCCACCCCGATCTCGGAGAGGAAGGCCGCATCCTGGGCGCTTTCGATGTGCTGCGCGACGGTGAAGACATCCAGTTCGCGGGCCATGGCGAGGATCGCGCGCATCAGCACCTGCCGGTCGGCATCCTGCGCGGATCCGCGCGCCAGCCGACCGTCGATCTTCAGGATATCGAAGGCGAACCGGCTGAGCACCCGCAGATTCGTGGCATCCGCGCCGAAATTGTCGAGCGCGAAGCTGATGCCGCGGGGGCTGTAATGGCGGATGAAGGCCTGGACCAGTTCCGGCACGCGCATCGCGGAGGCCTCGGTCACTTCCAGGATCAGCCGGTCGGCCAGCATCGGATCGGCCATGAGCGCCTGATCGAGGATGATGCCGTATTTGCGATATCCGACCGAGCGCGCGGAGAGGTTCAGAGACAGCCGGATGTCGGGATTGCGCGCGAGAATGCCAAGCCCCTTGCTGAGGGCCAGACAATCCAGCAGGCGGCCCGTCTCCTCCTCCTCGATATCGGCGAGGAAGTCGCGGGCGGGGATGATTCGCCCCGAGGGATCGAGGACGCGCGCCAAGCCTTCGTAAAAGGCCACGCGGGACTGGGCCCGGGCCTGCACCACCGGCTGAAAGGCGAGGTTCACATTCCGCCTGCGCACCGCCTCCGCAACAAGGCGCGGCGTGTCGTGATCCAGATGGCGCACCGCAAAATCGAGTGCGTTCTGCGGCGTGCTGGTATCGAGTCCGCTGACCAAACCCGTGTCCCCTTTCCTTGCAACGGAACGAGACTGCCCCGGCTTTCTTGCAAAACCGCTAACGGGCTTGGCCCGAGGCCCGCCAATTTGCCTCAAATGCGCAGGGTTTCGGTGGCGCTATTGACAGGCCCCGAGGCGCGGATATAAGCGCCGCTTCATTGGTGTTGGTGGCCCCCGCAAGGGGATGCCTGTCAGGGCCGCGGGAACCCGCATTTCGGCCCAGAGGACAACGCCCTTCATAGCGGCTTCGGAGACCACCGAAGAAGCCGCGTCTCAACGAAGGAGATCAGACGGTGACCAAACGCACCTCTGCCAAGTACAAGATCGACCGCCGGATGGGCGAAAACATCTGGGGTCGTCCGAAATCCCCGGTCAACAAGCGTGAATACGGCCCCGGCCAGCACGGCCAGCGCCGCAAGGGCAAGCTGTCCGACTTCGGTCTGCAGCTGCGCGCCAAGCAGAAGCTGAAGGGCCATTATGGCGACCTGACCGAAAAGCAGTTCCGCCGCATCTTCGCCGATGCCGAGCGCCAGAAGGGTGACACCGGCGAGCTTCTGATCGGCCTCCTGGAGCGCCGTCTCGACGCGGTCGTCTACCGTGCGAAGTTCGTGCCGACCGTCTTCGCCGCCCGTCAGTTCGTGAACCACGGCCACGTCACCGTGAACGGCCGCAAGGTGAACATCCCCTCCTACCGCGTGAAGGAAGGCGACGTCATCGAGGTCCGCGAGAAGTCGAAGCAGCTCGCCTCCGTGATCGAGGCCTCCCAGCTGCCCGAGCGCGACGTGCCCGACTACATCGAGGTCGACCATTCCAAGATGAAGGCAACCTTCGTGCGTCAGCCCGGCCTGTCGGACGTGCCCTTCGCGGTTCAGATGGAACCGAACCTCGTCATCGAATTCTACGCGCAGAACTGATCCTTCGGTTCGCGCCGCTCTCACGGGGCCGCATCTTCGGATGTGGCCCTTTTTCGTGGCGCATGCCGTGACCACACAAAGAAAACGGCCGCGCCCGAAGGCGCAGCCGCTTTGGTATCGTGTCGGTCGAGGCGCTTCCGCCCCGGCGGTATGCTTAGAGATAGATCATGTCGCGATAGACATGCTGCGCGATCTCTTCACGCTTCAGACCCATATGGGCCAGCTCGTCGTCGCTCATGGCGTGCAGCATCTCGGCCTGGCGGACGCGCGGATTGCGTTCGGCGAGCCAGACCATCCCGTCGTAAAGGCGCTGAAAGATGCCCTTGCGCGGTGCGTCATGAGCAATGGAATGGGCGGTGTAAGTGGCGGTTGCCATGGAATGTCTCCGTATTCGCTACGTCATTCTCCCTTGGTCCTGAAGATAGGCGCGGCCGCGGGCGCCAACCACGCCCAAAGGCTCAATGCCGCGTCCCGGCTCGCGCATGGCTCGGATGGATCGGATCGGCACCTCGCCACCAAAAAGGGAGTGGCCAAGGCCACTCCCGCTGGTGCTGAAAAGGATGAGAACAAGCGCGGTTTCGTGCAGCGAACACGGTTTCTTGGGGATTCAACCGCGTAGCCAAATCCTGACACGATTCTATGACAGTGGCATGACGCTACGTCAACTTTTCTTCACGTCATGAGGGCAATGCCGCAGCTCAGCGTTTCTTCAGCGTGTCTCCGGTCGCCACGCGCGGTGTCAGCTCCACGATCTTCTGGATATCGGCCTCGGGATCCTCGACCAGCGCCGCGACGATCTCGGCCGCCTTGCGGCCGATCTCCGTGCGCGCGGCATCCATGGTGGCAAGCTTTCGGGGCAGACCGTCAAGAAGCTCCACCCCGTTGAAGCCCGCAAGTCCGACCTGTCCGGGCACGTCGATGCCCTGATCGAGACAATAGAGCAGACCGCCTGCGCCGATCATGTCGTTCGAATAGTAGAGGAAGTCGAGCTCGGGCGTCCGTTCGAGGATCGTCTGCGTCATCTCGCGCCCCTTCAGAAGCGCGGAGCCGCCGGAATAGAATTCCTGGTCCATGACCTCGATCCCGGCTTTGGCGAGCGTCTCGGTGAAGCCCTCGAACCGCTTACGCGCCCGGTGATCGAGCGGCATCTTCGTGCCCAGAAAGCCGATATTGGTGTAGCCCGCCTTCAGGATCGCCTGCGCCATTTCCCGTCCCGCGCGGCGGTGCGAAATGCCCACCATCGCGTCGATGGGCATGCCGTCGGTATCCATGATCTCGACCACGGGGATGCCGGAGGCGGCCAGCATCGCGCGGCTTGCATCGGAATGCTCAAGCCCTGCGATGATGACCGAGGAGGGCCGCCAGGACAGCATTTCGTAAAGGACCCGCTCTTCCTTCTCAGGCATGTAGTCCGTCACGCCCACGACCGGTTGCAGGTCCGTATCCTCAAGAACGGCGCTGATCCCCGACATGACCTCTGGAAAGACCATGTTGCGCAGGGAGGGGATGATGACGGCGACCAGGTTCACCCGCTGGCTGGCCAGCGCGCCCGCGATCTTGTTCGGCACATAGCCCAGCGATTTCGCCGCCTCGAGCACCTTTTCGCGGGTCGCCTCGGACACGTCGCCACGATTGCGCAATACGCGGCTTACCGTCATCTCCGACACGCCTGACGCTTCTGAGACATCCCGCAGCGTCAGCGGGCGAGGGGGCGTATCGGCCAAGATCGGCATCCTTTTCGTCGGGCTTCTCCCTGAAGCTAGACCGATGGGTGGCCAAGTCACAAGCGCGCTGAGAGAACGCCGTGCCGATCTGTGCCTTCCGGGGTGACAGATCGCGGCCCCCGCGCTAGAGACAGGACCGTGCGGCTCCGTGGCTCAACTGGATAGAGCAGCCCCCTCCTAAGGGGCAGGTTGCAGGTTCGAATCCTGCCGGGGTCGCCATCTATCAGCCATGACGCCGATCTCCGCCGGAGAGCCAAAGCTGATCGCCCTTTCGGGGCCGTCTTGCCGCTGCCCGATTCGGGCGACGCGCATACGGATTCGGGCCAGCCTTGTTTCGCGGCGACCTCCAATTGCCCTCAAAGACACGGAATTGGCCACGTTAAGCCGGGGTTAACGCCATAATCGGGGCTGAAATAAGGCAAACCTTGGCAGAATGCGGCGCAATTGCGTAGGAATGTGGTCCGGCCTGGGGGGGCCGACGCAACAATTCATTCGCGACGGGTGCTGCCATGGATGCCGATAAGATCTTGACCGAAGCTCAGCGTGTGACCGCCTATCAGCAGGCGATCCGGAATTATGCCGATGCGGCAAAGTACACGACGTCGGCGGGTGCAATCCGCAGGGCCGCCCCGCAGCCAAAGCCTGCGGCAGAGACGGTTCAGGCAGCGCCGCGTCGCGCCGCCGCGCCGCAACAGCCCGCCGCGCGCTCCGCGTCGGAGCCGCAGACCCCCCGGCGCACCATGAAGCACGAGTTCCTCTCGATGCTGCATGCCCGGTCGAATTCCGGCGCCGTAAGGATCAAGGATGTGTCCCGGGTGTTTGACGAGCTGACCCGCGGCAGCATGAGTGCGGCCCGGTAACGCCGGGACGCCCCTCTACAACACCTCGATCACGCCCTTGTCCACGGCCAGCACATAGCCGCGCTTGGCAATCGTCTTGACCAGGAGTTCCGACACGAGCTGATTGCCGAGCCCGTCGCGCAGGCGCTTGATCCGTGTGGCGCCTGCGGCCTCGTCGCAATCGGCCTCGGACCGGCCCGAGATCATCGCCTCGATCTGAACGCCGGTCAGCATCTCCTCGTCGAGCCGTGCCTCGGCCAGCACGGCGAGCGTCTCCATCATCGCCTCGGTCAGCTTGAAGCCCATCGTGTTCAGGTAGACCGTGTTTTCCTCGCGGCTGATGACCAGCGAGGACACCTCGATGCCCGAGCGTTCCACGGCGGCCATGCGGCGGTTCAGCGTGACGAGCATCACCAGAAACACCAGGGCCGCGACCAGCATCGTGGTGGCGAAGACCAGAAGTACGAAGATCGCCACGCGGTAGCTTGCCAGCGTCTCCGCGAAGGCGGTGCCGGATTGCGCCAGGATCTCGAGCAGTTTCACCTCGGCCTGCGCGGTCAGATCGTCGTTTTCGACGAACAGCCGCTCGACCCGGTCGTTGAAGGCGCCCGCATCGGGCAGGGTGAAGAGCAGCCAGGCGCCCAAGCCCGCCAGCAACAGCACGATCGCCGCAAGGCCCAGCGTGACGATCCGCGTGCCCGACCGGCGGGCCTCAGTAACGGAGGTAGTTCGGTCCGGCACTCGGCTTCCTTTCTTCCAGGCCCGAGGCATCGAACACGGACACGATATTCAGAAGCGACCAGCCTTCAGCGGCAAGTCGCGGGGTCAGGGCGCGGCGGGCGGCGGCCTTGGTGCAGGCATCGTCGCCGATCTCGGCCACGCCGTAATGCAGGCGTAGGGGATCTTCGCGCTTGGCCTTGTAATCGGCGTAACAGGCGGCCTGGGCCATCTGCGTCGCGCCGATCAGAAGCGCCAGGGACATCAGAATGTGTTTCATGCCCCGACACTGCGCCAGCCCGCACTGTCATTCAATATCGCCGCGCTGGACTGGGGCGCTATCCGATAACGCGGGCGCGGTCATTGAGCGACGGGGCTGCGCGGCGAGAAAATGGGACATCGCGATCCCGAGCGCCCGACCTGCTTCTGCGGATCGCCCCTGCATCCAGCCAAGGAGGATCCCATGTCCCGACGCTTCATTACCCTCGTTCTCGCCGCCGCCACCGCGGTCAGCCTCACCGCGCGGGAGGTGCGCGCGGCCTCAACCGAGGATATCGCCAAGATCGCGGGCGGCGTCGCCCTTCTGTTGATCCTGGGCACCGCCATCGACGCGGCGCAGGACCGCGACGACGATAAATCCGACAAGAAGAAAAAGCAGGCCAAGGCGCAGAAACAGAAGCCTGCGGATCATGGGTATCACGACCATTACGGCGAACATCATCATGGGAAGGAAGGTCGTCACCATGCGCATCCGCATGGCAGCCCGGGATACGGACAGGGCCATGCCCATCTCTCGCCGCGTACGCTGCCGCCGGAATGCCGGGTCAGGCTGCCCGTATCGGATGATCGCAGCCGGGGTTTCTATCCCTCGGGCTGCCTGAAGCGGACCTATCCAGGCTTCGCGACATTGCCCGCCGCCTGCAACGTCAAGATCAAGCGCGACGGCCGCAAGATCGTGGGCTTCGGGGAGCGCTGTCTCGACAAGCGGGGCTATCACACGCCGCGATACTGAGCTGGGCCGATAGCAGGGCGGGGGGCCGACATTCCGCGTTCCTGCGAAACGGACTGGCGCCTGCCCGCGCGGCTTGGCAGTAAGGGCGGCATGAGCGGACCCGATGACAGTCACGAACAGGCGCTTCTGGCGCAGGGCGCGCGCCGCGTCGTCGGCGTGGACGAGGTCGGGCGCGGACCGCTTGCCGGGCCCGTCGTGGCCGCGGCGGTCGTCTTCGATCCCGCGCGCCTGCCCGAGGGGCTGCGCGACAGCAAGACGCTGGGCAAGGCCCGTATCGACCGGCTTGCCGCCGAGATCGAGGCCCGCGCCGAGATGGCCATAGGCATCGCCACGGTCGCGGAGATCGACGCGATGAACATCCTGCGTGCGTCACATGTGGCGATGCTCCGCGCGGTGGCGGGCCTGACCGCGCCGCCCTGTCACCTGCTGATCGACGGCAACATGATCCCGCGCGATTGCCCGCATCCCGCGAGCGCGATCGTGAAGGGCGATGCCCGGTCGGTCAGCATCGCGGCGGCCTCGATCGTCGCAAAATCCTGGCGCGATCGGGCCATGCGGGATTTGGCGCAACACTTTCCCGGCTATGGCTGGGAGACGAATGCGGGCTATCCGTCAAAAAGCCACAGGCTGGCGCTGGAAAATCTGGGCGTGACCCCACACCATAGAAAATCCTTCAAGCCGGTGCACAAGATATTGTGGCAAGGCAAAAAGCCAAGTCCCTGATTCAAAAAACAAATTGACCACGAATCGCCTTTGACTCAGTCTTTGTCCAACAGCTGAGAGCGCAAAAGCGCCGATAGGTCTTGGGGCAGAGACAAAATGACGAAGATGACCAATCTGATGGGCGCGCAAGCGCTCCCTCTCAACACGATTCTCGAAGGCGATTGCATCGCGGAGATGGAGGCGCTGCCTGCGGCGTCCGTGGACCTGATCTTCGCCGATCCGCCCTACAATCTGCAGCTGAAGGGATCGCTGCACCGGCCCGACAATTCGCTTGTCGATGCGGTCGATAACGACTGGGACCAGTTCCAGAGCTTCGAGGCCTATGACACCTTCACCCGTGCCTGGCTCAAGGCCGCGCGGCGGCTTCTGAAGCCCGACGGGGCGATCTGGGTGATCGGATCCTATCACAACATCTTCCGGGTGGGCGCCGCGCTTCAGGATGCGGGCTTCTGGATGCTGAACGACGTGGTCTGGCGCAAGTCGAACCCGATGCCCAATTTCCGCGGCAAGCGCTTCACCAACGCGCATGAGACGATGCTGTGGGCGTCGAAATCCGAAGGGGCGAAATACACCTTCAACTACGAGGCGCTGAAGGCGCTGAACGAAGGGATCCAGATGCGCTCGGACTGGGTGCTGCCGATCTGCAACGGGGGCGAGCGGCTGAAGGGCGCCGATGGCCAGAAGGCGCATCCGACCCAGAAGCCCGAAGCGCTTCTGCACCGGGTGCTGATCGCCTCGACCAATCCGGGCGACGTGGTGCTCGATCCGTTTTTCGGCACGGGGACCACGGGGGCCGTGGCCAAGATGCTGGGCCGCGACTGGATCGGGATCGAGCGCGAGGCCGAGTATCGCGCCGTGGCCGCCGACCGCATCGCCAAGGTGCGCAAGTTCGACAAGGCCGCGCTCGAGACGATGCGCCCCAAACGCGCGGAGCCGCGCGTGCCCTTCGGCCAGCTTGTCGAACGCGGCATGCTGCGTCCGGGCGAGACGCTGACTTCGGCTTCGGGCAAATCGGCCAAGGTGCGCGCCGACGGTACGCTTGTGGGGCTTGATGTGAAGGGCTCGATCCACCAGGTGGGCGCGCATCTCGAAGGGGCGCCGTCCTGCAACGGCTGGACCTACTGGCACTTCAAGCGCGATGGCAAATCGGTGCCCATCGACGTGCTGCGCCAGCAGATCCGCGCCGAGATGGCCGAAAGCGGCTGATCCGCGACATATTCAGTTACCGCCAGTGCCCTACGCCGCCTGTAGGGCGCCACTTCCCCGCCTGCCTTTCGGTTGGCGGGGCTTTTCGTGGGGCGATGCCTTGCGTTCGCGGGCCGTGCGCGCCAAGCAGGCGGTGGAGGTTGGTGTATGGATGTGCGCGCGGTTTTGATGGGTCTGGCCTTCGCGGCCATGTGGTCTTCGGCCTTTACCTCCGCACGCGTGATCGTCCAGGCCGCGCCGCCGCTTTACACCCTGTCGCTGCGCTTCTTCATCTCGGGCCTGATCGCGGTCGGCATCGCCCGCGCCATGGGCCAGACCTGGCATCTGAGCCGGGCGCAATGGCGCGCCGTCATCATCTTCGGGCTGTGTCAGAACGCCATCTATCTGGGGCTGAACTTCATCGCGATGCAGCGGGTAGAGGCGTCGCTCGCGGCGATCATCGCCTCGACCATGCCGCTGATCGTGGCGCTTCTGGCCTGGACAATCTGGCGCGAGAAACTGCCCGGGATGGGGGTTGCGGGCCTCTTTGCGGGCATTGCGGGTGTCGCCATCATCATGGGCGCGCGTCTGTCGGGCGGTGCGGATCTGCCCGGCATCCTTCTGTGCATCGTGGCGGCGCTGTCGCTGGCGGTGGCGACGCTGACCGTGCGCAACACCAGCTCCAAGGGCAATGTGCTGATGGTGGTGGGTCTGCAGATGTTCGTGGGCGCGGTCGCGCTGGCGCTGCCGGCCGTGCTGTTCGAAGACCTCGTGATCGAGTGGTCGGGCACGCTGGTCTTCGCCTTCTGGTACACGGTGCTGGTGCCAGGCGTGCTGGCGACTCTGGTGTGGTTCCTGCTGGTCGAGCGGATCGGCGCCACGCGGGGCGCGACCTTCCACTTCCTGAACCCCTTCTTCGGTGTGGTCATCGCCTGGGCGCTCCTGGGCGAACCGCTGAGCCTGTGGGACGGCCTCGGCGTCGTCATCATCGCGGGCGGGATCCTTGCGGTGCAACTCGCGCGCGCGGCGAAGGCCTAGGCGGTCTTGAACAGGCGCCCGGGGCCTGCCCCCTGCGTGTCGATGCCCGCCAGCCGCAGCATGTGCCAGGCCAGCACCTGGTTCGAGGACAGGACCGGCAGGCCCAGCGCCTCTTCCAGCGGTGCGATCACCCCGAGCGTGCGCAGATTGGTGCAGGACAGAAACAGCGCATCCGCCCCGCCGCTCCGCATCAGGTCCTCCCCTGCCGCGCGGATAGAATGCGGGGCGATGCGCACCACCTTCTCTTCGGCCGCCTCGTTGAAGGTCCCGAAAAGGGGCGTCTCGATCCCCTCGGACAGAAGCGCCACGCGCAGCCTGTCTGAGACGGCGGCGATGTAGGGCGACAGGATCGCAAGGCGCCGGATGCCAAGCGCGGATGAGGCCGCCACAAGCGCGCTGACCGGATCGGTGACAGCGCCCGTGGGCACCGCGCCCGCGATCAGGCGTGCCACCTGCGCCCGCCCGATCACCGCAGCGCCAGAGGTACAGCCATAGCCCACGACATCGAAGCGCTGCGCCTGCGGCAGAAGGCGCGCGGCGGCGGGCAGGGCTTCGGCCATGGCGCCCAGCGTTTCCTCCGTCACCTCGTCGCCCGAGGGCACGCGACTGGTCAGGAGGTTGGCCGAAAGCGGCACCAGATCGCGCAGGTCGCGTTCAAGGCTCTCATCCGCCGACAGGACGATCAGCCCGATCCGGGCTTCGTCCGCGGTGATGCTGTCATAGGGGAAGGGGCTCACAGCGGGATCTCCGGGATTGCGGGGCCTGCGGGGGTGGAGAGCCACTCCGCGCCATCCTCGCGCAGGACGATGTTTTCCTCGTGCACCATGATCTTCCCGCCGGGCAGCGCGACCGAAGGTTCGAGCGTCAGGACAGTGCCTGCGGGCAGCTTCGTGTGATCGGCGGGGATGAGCGAGGGCCATTCCGTCAGTTGCTGACCCAGCCCATGACCGAAGCGGCCCGCCTCTTCGGCCGCGCCGCCATCCGAGGCGATGTCGGCCATGGCGTGAAACAGCTCTGCGGGCGTGACGCCCGCGTGTGCCGCTTCAAAGCCCGCTGCCGTGGCCTCGATCAGGCGGGCATGGGCCTCGCGCACCATCTGCGATGCGGGGCCGATCGAGGCATTGCGGTCGAAATCGCAGAAATAGCCCGCGCGCATCAGCCCCGTGTCGAGCATCACCACATCGCCCGGCGCAAGCGGTGCGTCCGTCGCCGGTGAGATGACATCCGCATAGCCGTCTGGCGCCGCGGCGCCCGCAACGTAAGGCACCCAATCGGCGCCTTCGGACAGGCACAGCGTCTGAAACTCCCGAAAGACCTGGGAAAACGGCGCGCCCGGGCGCAGGATCTCGGGCAGCCGCGCGAAGGCCCGGTCGGCCACGCCGCAGGCCGCGCGGATCGCGTCGATCTCGGGCTCGGATTTCACCATGCGCAGAGTGCGGACGATATCGCCGTCTGTTCCCAGGCGACGGTCTCCCAGCGCAGCCTCAAGCGTGAAGAAGTCCGACAGGGGCATGCGCAGCTGGCTTTCCATGCCCATCGGCAGACCGATTGCAGCGGCCGGGCCCGTCATCTCGGACAGGGTCCGGGCCAGCAGGCTGATCCCGTCATCCGTTAGGTCCGGGGCGCGCCAGGTGCGGATGTCGCGGATCCAGGTCGTCTCCATCAGTGCGCGGCCGATGGAGGGGATTACCGCCACCGGATCGCCCGTCGCAGGCAGGATCAGGAACCATGGACGGGTGGGGCTTTCCCAGAAACGCGTGAGGAAGCCCGAGAAGTAGCGGAAATCGGCCTCGGCCGTAAGCAGCAGCGCGTCGAGACCGGTGGCGCGCATGGCCTCCTGCGCCCGCCTCACGCGCGCCCGGTATTCGTCGGGCGCAAAGGGGCTCACGCCGCCGTCTCGGTCAGGAAGGCGAGGATGCGGGCCTCCGGGCCAAGCGCCAGCGTGTCGCGGAACGGCCCGCTTTCCAGAAGTGCGGCCACGCCCGCCGCGCCGGAAGGTGTCGTGGCGAGGCCCATCCGGTCGAGACCGGGCAGCACCGCCTCCACCTCCGCATCGGTCAGGGTCACGACCGCGTCCGCATCACGCGCCAGACCCCTGAGCGCGATGAGCGAGGCCTCCTTGCAATCGAGCCGTCCCATGGACGAGACCGGACCTTCGGTTGCGACCGCATGACCCGCGCTCATCGAGGCCGCGATGCAGGGCGCGGCTTCGGGTTCCACAACGATGATGCGGGGCGCATCGCCCCAGGCCTTGCGCGCGCTTGCGGCAACAGCAGCGGCCAGCCCGCCGACACCGGCCTGCACGAAGATATGGCTGGGCGGCGTTTCGATCTGGCGGATGACCTCGCCCATCAGCACGAGGTAGCCTTGCATCAGGACACGCGGCGCCTGCGTATACCCCTGCCAGGAGCTGTCCGACAGAAGCTGCCAGCCATTCTGCGCGGCGGCCTCGGCGGCGGCCTGCATGCTGGCCTCATAATGCGCGCCCGCGCGCACGACATCGGCCCCTTGCGCGCGCAGACGCTCGGCGAAGGTTTCGGGCACGGTGTCCGACAGGTAGATCGCGGCCTCCGCCCCGAAAATGCGCGCGCCCGCCGCGACCGAAAGCCCGTGATTGCCCGCACTCGCGGTCACATAGCGGCGTCCCGTGAGCGCGCTGGACAGATCGCTGGCGCCCGTGTCCGCCGCATCCCGCGCGATCACATGGGCGGCCCCCAGCGCCTTGAACGATCCAAGCCCCATGCGAGCGCGTTCATCCTTCAACGCCAGATGCGCGACGCCGGCCTGACGGGCCAGATCGGTCGCACTCACAAGCGGCGTCTCCGCCGCAGCCGGGCACTGCGCCAGAAGCGCCAGCACGGGCGCCACGTCGTCCTCGGGAAAGGGGATGTCGGCGGGCAGATCGGGCAGGGTGCCCGATGCGCGCAGGGAATTCGGATGCAGCTTGGCCAATGTCGCCCCCCTTTGGTTGTCCGAAGTGGGGACGCTCGAGCCCCGCTTGTCAATCGCGCGGGGCTTCGCGCCACGCAAAAGGCCCCGGACAGGATCCGGGGCCTCGGTAGATTTCTATGGCGCTGAGGGTCAGGCCACGAGCTTCGGCGCTTCCTCACCCTTGCCCATGAACGTGTCATGCAGGATCTTCACGCAGGCGTCGCAATCGTCGCGATTGACCACGAATTGCGCGTCGACCGTCCGCGTCGTCTGGTGGGCCGAGATCACGTCGATCTCTGCCTCGCGCAGCGCGCCCAGACCGCGTTCCAGCACATGCAGACCGCGCAGGTCGCGTCCGATCACGGACACGATGGCGGTGGAGCGCACGCTGATATCCGAGCCGGGATAGATCTCGCTCAGGGTCTTTTCGACCTTCCGCATCGCGCTGAGCGGTGCGTCGACGTAATGCGTGATCGTGTTGGCGTTCGAGGTCTTCGACACGATCCGCAGCCCCTGATCGGAGAGGGTCTGCAGGATGTTCGCGTCATAGCCCTTCACGCCGACCATGTCCTGCTCGAACAGTTCAAGCGCATAGACATCGACGCCGCAGACGATCTCGGCGACGCCCTTTTCGGCCTCCGCCTCGTCGATCAGGGTGCCCGGATCTTCGGGCTCGAACGCGTTGGTCACGCGCAACGGCACCTGGGCCTGACGCAGGGCCTTTGCGGCGGTCGGGTGGATCGCCTCCATGCCCATGTTCGACAGCTGGTCCGCCACGTCATAGTTGGTGTGACCGAGCTTGCGCACATTCTCCGCGCCGACCAGCTTCGGATCGGCGGAAGACAGGTGGAACTCTTTGTGGATGATCGCCTCGCGCGCCTTGGTCAGCGCGGCGATCTGGCTGAAGGTCACCTCGGAATAGCCGCGATCGTACTTGTTCATCAGGCCCTCGGCGCATTGCGCGTAGCCCGTGATGATCGGCATTTCCGTCTCGAGGTCGATGTCCTTCAACCCGTCGAGGATCCGCTCGTCGAGCGTCAGAACGCGGTCGTCCCGCCAGCCCGACAGATCCACGAAGCGTGCATTCACGCCATGGCGGCGCAGCAGCAGGGTGGTGACGTAGGCCGAATGTGCCTCGCCCAGACCGGACAGCAATTCGCGCGTCACGGACATGTGCTGCGATAGGCGAAAATGCCCGTAGGAGCAGAGGCGATGCAGGTCGATCAGGCAATTGCGGGCGCCCTCGACCCGTTCGCGGACGAAGTCGTTGGCGTCGCTTTTGTCGGCCGCATGCGACAGAAGCGCGTCATGCGCCTCGCGCATCAGCTTGTCGACCTTCGACAGCGCGCCCATCCAGCCATGCTCTTCGGTGTTTTCGGCGAAATGGGCGTAGACGCCCGGCTCGCCGGTCTTCTTGTGTTCGAGCAGGGCGTTGGTGATCCCACCGAAGGCCGAGACGACGAACATGCGGTTGTAGTCCGGGTTATCGACCTTGAAGAGCGGCGCGAGCAGCTCATCAAGGCGCGACATGGACGTGCCGCCGATCTTCTCGACCGTGTGGTTTCTGAATTCGGGTGCCATTGGTTTGCCTATCGGTTGCTTAGGCCGCTTCGTCGGGCGCGGCGTAGGAGCCATCTTCGCGGTGCACTTCCTTGCCGGTGACCGGCGGGTTGAAGCAGCACGCCATCACGAGCTCTTCCTCGGCCCGGAGGGTGTGCTTGTCGTGCAGGTTCAGCGCGTACATGACGCCCGGCTTGATCTCATGCGTCTCGCCGGTGGCGAGGTCGGTGATCGAGCCCTTGCCGGACATGCAATAGACGCTTTCGAAGTGGTTCTTGTAGTGGAACGTGTGCTCCGAACCGGCCTTGAGGTAGGTGATGTGGAACGAGAACCCCATCTTGTCGTCGGCCAGAAGCATCCGGACCGAGGTCCATTCCGCATCCGACACGGCGCGGTCGGTGTTCTTCAATTCATTGACGTCACGAACGATCATATCTGTTACTCCGCAGCAATTTTGTTGGTGGCAGACGCTTCGCGGGCAGCTTCGAGCAGGATGTCGAGGCCCTTGTGCAGCGTCTCGGTGGGCACGGTCAGCGCGACCAGCACCTTCACGACTTCGTCGTCGGCGCCCGAGGTCTCGATGATCAGGCCCTTCTCGAAGCAGCGCGCGCAGATGTCCGAGGCCATCTCGCCCGAACCGACATCGACGCCCTGCATCATGCCGCGCCCCTTGAGCTTTGCGCCCGGGATCTCGTCGGCCACGGCCTGAAGGCCGGTGGTCAGTTGCACGGCTTTTTCCTGCACCTCTTTCTGAAAGCTGTCATCGGCCCAGAACTTCTCGAGGGTGACGCGGCCCGTGACAAACGCATGGGTGTTGCCGCGGAACGTGCCGTTATGCTCGGCCGGCTTCCAGATGTCGTGCTGCTTCTTGATCAGCAGCGCGGCAAACGGCAGGCCGAAGCCCGACAGCGATTTCGCCTGGGTGATCATGTCGGGCTTGATGCCCGCTTCCTCGATCGAGAAATAGGTGCCCGAGCGGCCGCAGCCCGACTGGATGTCGTCGATGATCAGCATGGCGCCGTGCTTTTCGGCAAGCTTGGCGATGCCCTGCATCCATTCGATGGAGGCCGCGTTCAGGCCGCCTTCGCCCTGGATGGGCTCGAAGATGAAGGCCGCGGGCGCATCGATGCCCGACGAGGAATTTTCCAGCATCATCTCGATCTGGCTCAGCGTATCGACGCCTTCGCCGAACGCGCCGTCATAGGGCATGTGCGTCACGCCGCAGAGCCCGCCGCAGGCATTGCCCGCACCGGCGCGCTTGGACGCATTACCGGTCAGCGACAGCGCGCCCATGGTCATGCCGTGGAAACCGTTGGTGAAGGTGATGATGTTGCGGCGGCCGGTGACCTTGCGCGCCAGCTTCATTGCCGCCTCGACGGCATTGGTGCCGGTGGGGCCGGTCATCATGACCTTGTAGTCATCCATGCCGCGCGGCTTCAGGATGTGGCTCTCGAAGGTCTCGAGAAAACGCGCCTTCTCGGCGGTGTACATGTCGAGACCATGCGCGATGCCGTCGCCCATGATGTGCTCCACGAGCGCCTGCTTCATGTCAGGGTCGTTGTGCCCGTAATTCAGCGAGGAACAGCCTGCGAGGAAGTCGATATAGGTCTTGCCCTCGGTGTCGGTCATCTCGGAGCCGACAGCCTTGGTGAAGACGGTATCGAAGTTGCGGCAATAGGACCGCGCTTCGGATTCGCGGCGTTCAAAAATATCTTTCGTGACGGTCGTCGACATGGGACGTCCTTTCATAAGGGGGAACAGGGGAGATAGAGGAAGCGCCGGGCGCGGCCAGGGATCAGGCCGCGCTTTCGATGATCGCTTCCCGGAAGGTGATCGTGACCATGTGTTCGGTCGCGTGCTCACCGTTGAAGTGGGTGTCGCGTGTGAAATGTGCCTCGGAGGACAGGATCGCGTTGTTGCGGTCCGCAAACTTCTGGAACAGCGCCCAGGAAGCATCGTTGTCCAGCGTGATCGTCGTCTTCATGCGCTTGCAATCCGACGCCTCTTCGCGCGCCATCAGGGCGGACAGCATCCGCGTGCCAAGACCCATCCCGCGCGCCGTCGAGGAGACGGCGACCTGCCACACGAACATCGTGTCGGGGTCGTGCGGCGTGATGTAGGCCGAGATCCAGCCGACGATCTCGCCGTCCAGATCGGCCACGACGCAGGTGTCGCGGAAGTGGTCGGCCTGCAGCAGGTTCGCATACATGGAGTTTTCGTCCAGCGGCTTGCAGCTGCGGATCAGTTCCCAGATCGCGGCGCCGTCTTCGCGCACGGGTTTGCGAAAAGTCACTGTTCCGTCGGTCTTGGTGTCTTGCAGCGTTTGCACGGGTCTGGCCTTCACATTACGATTTGCTTTGCCTGACTAAGTATAATGCTGATGCGAGGTACTTCAAGGCGCTAAGTAATTTCCTTCCCCGTGGCTGAGATGTGGAAAATAATCAATAAAAACAGTGATTTATTATTATGTGTGGGCGGATTTCGCTTATATTTTCACAAATATTTATCTTGGCAAGCCCGGTTTTGCACGGTCTGATAGCCCTTAAGCGTTGCAAATATAGGTAGTAAGCCTAACTAAATACCATGTTTGACAAACTGAAGACAGCCGATTCCCAGGGGCGCGACGCCTTCGACACATCGCAGAATGTCGCCGCCCGTGGCTTCGGGACAGGACCGGAACAGCGAATGGACAGAACCGATACGAGTCTTGTCGCTCTGCGCCGCATTCTCCGCGCGACGGAGGATTACGGCCGTGGCCTCGCGCGCGACGCGGGCCTGACCGCGGTGCAACTGCGCGTTTTGCAGATCGTCGCGGAGACCGGCAATTGCCATCCGTCCGAAATTGCCACGCGGATGGGCGTCAGCCAGGCGACCATTTCGGTTCTTATCAAAAAGCTCGAAAACTTCGGCCTGATCGAACGGCACCAATCCGAAGCGGATCGGCGGCAGATCGACCTGACGCTGACCGACGCCGGGGAAGCGCGCCTGAAGGCGGCGCCGAATGCGTTGCAACAACGCTATGTGCAGCAGTTCGAGGCGCTGCCGGAATGGGAGCAGTCGATGATCGTGTCGGTGCTGGAACGCGTGGCGTCCATGCTCGATGACGGTGATTTCGATGCCTCGCCCGTCCTCGCGACCGGCGACATCACCCGTGCCGAGCGCGAGGCGCATGCCCGGGTCAAAGCCTGACACCGGGCCGCGCGCCGGGCTTCAGTAATCCCGTTCGTAATAGATCCCGACACCGGTATTGCCCGTGGACGTCACCGTGCCGCGCGCCGTCACCGAATTCGTGATCGTGAGGTTGAGGTTGATCTCCGTCTCGCCCGCGGAATTCACAGTCACATCCGTATAGGCATTGTCGCCGATATACTTGCCGACGCTCACGGCGGTCGTGCCGTCCTGTGACGTCTGCAGGTCCAGATTGTCGAGCCCGGTATTGGCGCGCAAAGTCTCGGTCAGACCCGGGCCGCGCCCGGCCAGCGTGTTGATCGCGCCTGCAATCCGCACCGCCTGCAGCGCGGAGATTTCCGACAGATCGCGCCCGAACAGAAGAAGCGACAGCACTTCTTCCTGCGGACGTTCGGGGGTCGATTCAAAGGTCACTTCCGGATCGGACACCTGACCCTCGATGATGACCCGGATCTGCGTCTCGCCGCTTTGCGTCGCGGCCACGACACGAACGAACGGGTCCAGATCGCCCTGCGGTGCGATGGTGGCCTCATCCAGCTCGATCCGTTGGCCCAGAATGTTGAGCCGCCCGCGCACCAGTTCGAACCGCCCGCGCGGTTCGATGTTCTGAAGCGTGCCGCCCACGGTCAGCGTGCCGCCCAGCTCCGCATCAAGCCCGCGCCCGCGAATGAAGATCCGCGAGGGGGCGTTGACCGTGATATCGAGGCCGTAATTCACCCCGCCGCCGCTGCCGGGCGCTTGCCGTTCCGGTTCAGGCTCCAGCCCCGCGCGCAGGAGCGTCTGACGCACAGCGCGGCTTTCGCCCACATGCGTGACCGGAAATCCGAGCGCGGTGGTCCCCCCGCCCGACGGAATGCGCACTTCGGTCTGGCCAAGGTCGATCCGACCGCTCATCAGCGCGGACGAGGCCAGCGCACCCTCCAGTGACAATTGCCCGTTCAGCGTGGTCTGGAACAGGCCGGGATCGACAAGGGCCACATCGTCGAGCGCAATGTCCAGCGCCCCGTTGAAGGGCGGGTTCAGGCTGACCGGTCCCGTGACGCGCAGAGAGCCACCCGACTCGACATTCGCCCCCAGTGTGATCTGCGCCTGCGCGCCGTTCAGTCCGATCTCGGTGTTGATCCCGGTCAACGTGATCCCCTGCGCGGGAATGGTGAATTGTGCGCCCTGGCTGGTGATCCGGCCCGAGACCGCGTCGAGTCCCGGCGCGCCGTTCACGGCCAGGTCGAAATTCGCCACGCCACCGATTAGGTTCGGCTCCAGAAACGGATTGGCGAGCCCAAGCGGCGCGGAGCCGTTGATGTCGAGCGCGATGCTCGAGGCATCGCCTGCCACGCTGCCCTGCACGCGCGCCTGCGTGCCGCCGGGCGCGGTCAGGCCCGCATCGATCCGCCAGCTGTCGCCCCCGCCCGTGGCACTGCCATCGACCGTGGCCGGACCGCTGAAATCCGCAACGAACAGGCCGATATCCGCCAGCCGTGCGGAATAGTTGATCTGGCTGCCGGTGTCGGAATAGCTGCCATCGGCTTGTGCCGCGAGCTGCGGGGTGTCGAGTTCGAAATCCTCGATCACCAGAACGCCCGCAGCGCTGCGCCCGCCGGTGAAGCGCAGGTTCGTCAGGCCGCCACGCAGAAGCTGGTCCACAGCGGAGATGCCGGTGGCGATGGCGGCAGCCTCCGCGGTCAGGGTCACGTCCGCCGCGCCGGAATTGAGATCATAGGAGCCATTGGCCGAGGCATCGACCGATCCGCTCAAAGGTCGTCCGATCAGGCCTGCATAGGCGCTCAGCGTGTTGACGTTCACCGCGACATCGCCCCGGACCGATTGCGGCATCAGCTCTTCCACGACCGCGATGGCATCGATATCCGCCGACAGGCCGCCGGGGCCGGTCGCATCGACCGTCACGTCCCATTCCGCGCCGCGCTGGGCCAGATCGCCCGTCACCCGCGCGCCGCCCGACATGGAGCCCACCACATCGCCCAGATCGCTGAGGCGAATGTCGAAATTGGCCGCGCTGTCATCCTCGAGATAGCGCCCTTGGGCATTGGCGGTGATCCGTTCGCCGATCACGTCCAGAAGGTTCAGCACGAAGCCTGCCTCGGTCTTGGCGCCGTCCACCGAAAAGCGCGTGCGCCCGGCCAGAAGGCGGTCGGCCTCGGCAATGCCGGTGACCGGATCCCGCAGGGTGCCGTTGGCGGCGATGCGCGCGGTCCCGAGACCCAGATCGGTACTGCCTTCCGCATCAACGCTGATCGCCCCGCCCAGGGGGCGCCGCGCGATGTCGGAATAGGTCGACAGATCCTCGACCTCGGCCGAAAGCGTGCCACCGACGGTCCGCAATTGCCCCTCGGCCAGCTGCAGCGCCGCGTCGATTACCGCGCGGGTCCGCCCCGGCCCGGAGAGATCGCCCAAGACGGACCAATCGTCGCCTTCGTTGCGGATCGTGCCGTTGAAATCGAGCGCGCCCGCAAGCTCTGGCAGGATCTCGGAGATTTCGGCGAGCGACAGGTCGATCTCGGCATTGCCGGTCTGACCGCCCAGGCGCCCGGACGCGGCCAGCTGCGCCTCGGGCGCATCGACCGTGAGGTTGCGCAGAAGGATGCCCGCCTCGTCGCGCCGCGCGCTGACCGCAAGGGCGGTCGAGCCGTCCAGAAGGCGATCCGCTTCGGCGATGCCGGTGACCAGATCGCGCAAGGTTCCGGTGATTTCGGCGTCGAATGCGCCCGAGAGCGGCTCGACACGGCCCACGACGCGCGCATCCGCCCCGCCCGACAATTCACGCCCCGCCAGCGCCGAGAACCGCGCGATGTCATCGGTCTCGATCTGCAGATCGCCGTCAATGGCCAGGTTCAGGTCGTTGGTGATCCCCCCGATCTCGAGCGCGCCGTCGATGGCGACGCCTGCGCCGTCGAGGTCGATACGGCTGAGGCGCAGCGCCTCTCCCTCCTGAAAGCCGAAGGTGATGAGGCCGCCAAGCCGTCCGCCCACCGCTTCGGCCAGAGCCGGATCGGCGAAGGCCAGCGCCTCGCTCGCGATCTCGATATCGCCCGAGACCGACCCGATGGCGTTGCCGGTGCCCCGGATCAGCGTGCCCGAACCATTCAGACGGAATTGATCCGCCGACAGAGTGGGCTGATCGAAATCGAGGACCGACAGTTCCGCTGTCCATCCATCGCCCTGATCTGCGTCATAGCGCACGTTCAGATCGGCGCTGCCCACACGGGTCACGGGGCCCGGGATCGGCAGCTGGATCGGGCCGCCCGCATCGTCGCCGCCGATCCGACCCGTGAGGCGGATCCGCTGGGGCCATTTGTCGGGCCCGAGCGCCAGATCGCCGTTGAGCTGGATCGCCTCGCTGTCGAGCGCGAGCGTGTCGATGCGCAGCGCCCCGGTCGCGAGGCTTTGACCGGAGACATCGAGGCTCAGGTTATCGCCGAAGAAAGCGCGGTTCTCGGGCGTCAGAAGTGGCCGGATATCGCCCGCGATCTGTGCGGTGAAGCCGGTGCCGGGCGTGTCTTCGGGCAGGGCCACGACCGACACCTCGCCCGTGATCCGGTCCTGACCGTCGGTTGCGAGCAGAATGTCCGCGGTGAAATCCGACAGCGGGCCTTCGCCCGCGACGGAGACCGCGATGGCAGGCTCTCCGGGAAGGCCGATAAGCTTGGCGGCGATACCGCCCTCGGGCTCTCCGAGCGACAGGTCGAGGGACAGAACCCCGGTTTCGTTCAGGAACGAACCGGCCAGCGTCAGCGACCCGCCGCGGTCGATGCGGTCGATGGAGATATCGACCTCGCCCTCGCCGCCTTCGAGGCTCGCCGCCCCTTCAAGGGCCACAACCGCCTCTTCGCCCAGAAGCGGCGCGCCCAGAACGACGCGTTCCGCCGCAATCCGCCCGACCTGTACGGAGACCGGCAACTCGGGCAGGCTGAAGGGCCGCGCCTCGGCCTCGGGCAAGTCGGCGGGGGCCTCGCCGCCACGGGGCAGGCGGGGCACGAGGATTTCCTCGGCCACCAATTCGTTGACCGACACGCGCCCGCGCAACAGCGCCGCGCGATTCCAGTCGAGCACGACGCCCCGCAGCGTCAGCCAGACCCCATCCGCATCGGCGATTGTCAGCGCCTCGAGCCGCGCCTCCGAACTCAGCGCGCCCTCGAAGCCCACCACGTCGACCTGGAAGCCTTCACCCGACAGGTTGTCCTCGATCAGGGCCTCCAGGCGCCCGCGGTCGGTCTGTTCCTCGTCGCTTTGCGCAAAGCTTGCGGCAGGCGCCGTTGCGCAGAGGCCGGCGGTCAGAAAGGCGGCGGTCAGATGTCTCAAAACGCTTGTCCGATTCCGATGTAGATTTGAATGCTCTCGCTCGTCTCGCCGCCCACGGGCGTGGCGACGTCGAAGCGGATCGGGCCGATCCCGGTCTGGTAGCGCAGGCCAAGCCCCGCGCCCGAATGCCACTCGCCCGAGCCGTCATAGAAGCTTTCGGCGCCGATATAGCCTGCATCGTAGAAGGCCACGACGCCGATGGCGTCGGTCACGTCCTGGCGCAATTCGCCGGACAGGCCCACGAAGCTGCGCCCGCCGATTTCGTCGCCATTGCCCAGATCGACGGCGAGGGACTGGTAGGGCTGGCCGCGCACGGTGCCGCCCCCGCCCGAGGTATAGAGGAAGTCGGGCGGCGCGCTTTCCACATCCGGCCCGGTGACCGAACCCAGCTGGAAGCGGAAGGCCGCCACCGTGGGATCGCCCTTGCCATAGCCCAGATAGGCGCGCGCATCGAAATCGAATTTCAGCCCGCTTTCGGTACCGGTGATGCCGTAGAAGGGCGTCGCGGTGGCGGTGGCGTAGTAGCCCTGACGCGGGTTCAGCTCGTTCGAGCGGACATCGTAGGTCAGGGTCGCGGGCAGGGTCAGCAGCAGGAATTCGCGCTTGCCCAGATCGTCCTCGGTCTCCGCATAGGACAGCCCGACGCCCAGCTCGGCGGTGTAGCGGTCGTTGAGGATGCGGGTCACGCCCACCTCTGCCTCGATACGGTTCGAGATGTAGGTGGGCTCGTCCTTCCGCGACAGCGAGGCGGTCAGATACCCGTCGGTATCGGCGCCGTAGATCGCCGGTATGTCCAGCCGCCCGGACACGCCGTAATCGATGCCGCTTTCCGCCGTGCCGATATTCGACACCGAGCCGTCGAAGCGCAGCCGTTCCGCACCGCCGAAGATGTTGCGGTGCAGCCAGAATGCGGTAAGGCCCACGCCTTCCAGCGTGGAATATTCCGCGCCGAAGCCGATCCGGCGGGGTTTGCGGTCGCTGACCTCAAGGATCATGTCCATCGTGCCGTCCGGATCGACGGTCTCCGCCTCGCTCAGCGTGACGGCCGAGAAGGCGCCGGTGGACCGTAGCCGCCCCGTGACGGTCTGCACGTCATCGGGATCGAACCTTTCACCCGAGGGAAAGCCCGCGATCCGGCGCAGCGCCGATTGGCGCACCGTGCTTTCGGAGGCAATGACCATGTCGCCGAAGCGCACGCGCGGCCCCTGATCGACGCCGATCCGCACCGACAGCTCGGCCACGTCGTGATAGGCGATGGCCTCTTCCGAGACGGTGCGCGCCTTGGGATAGCCGTCCTGTCGCCAGCCTTCGATCGTGGCCGAGACGGCATCGCGGACCACCGCGGTTTCCGCCACTTCGCCCGCGGCAAAGCCTGCAGGCAGCTCGGTGTCCTTTTCGACCGGCGCGATGGTCGCTTCGCGGAAGGTGAAGCGCGGGCCGGTCTCGACCCGGATCACCGCGCGGCGAAAATCCAGGGGCAGCGACAGCAGGTCCAGCTCGGACGCTTCGCGGCCATCGAGGCTCACCGACACCACGCCGCTGTAATAGCCGCGGTCATACAGGACGCCCAGCGCAGCACTGTATTCCGACAGCGCGGCTGCGGCGACGTCCTGCGGTGACGTGAGGCCCTCGGCTTCACCGGCCCTCAACGCCGATGCGGCCTCAAGGGCGGCCATGACATCTGCCTCGACATCATCCGACAGCGCATCCACGCGGATGTCGACATCGCTGAGCGCGAAGGCAGGCAGGCTGAGAAGGCTCGACAGGGCGACGCCGGACAGCGTCGCGCGGAACAGGGATCTGGACGACAAAAACGCTCTCCTGTCGGGGATCGGACTAGCAAACATCTGGGTAACCTTAGCGCCCCCGGGGGCGGGCTTCCACCATCGAGGCATGGGCCGCACACGCAAACGTGTGGTTGACCGCAGACGCCGCGTGGCGCGTGGATTTTTCGTGCCCATCCGGGCTGTGCGCACACGCGCAGAAAGCTGTGGCCAAAAAAGACATGGACGCATCGGGTGCCGGGTTTAGGTGTCCCGAAACCAGACATTTTCCGGCAGGCCGCCCGCGACCATGCGTGCACGGATCGCCCCATGCGGCCGCTCAGACAGGAGAGAGATATGGCCACATTTACCGTGAATGGAAAATCGGTGACGCTCGACGTCGATGACGACACGCCCCTTTTGTGGGCGCTGCGCGACGAGCTGCGCCTGACAGGCACCAAGTTCGGCTGCGGGATCGCGCAATGCGGCGCCTGCACCGTGATGATGGACGGCGCCCCGGTGCGGTCCTGCGTGACGCAGGTGGGCACGATCGACGGCGCCGAGATCACCACGATCGAAGGCCTTGAGGGACCCGAGGCCAATGCCGTTCAGGACGCCTGGACCAAGATCGACGTGCCGCAATGCGGCTGGTGCCAGTCGGGTCAGGTCATGGCCGCGACCGCCCTTCTGCGCGACACGCCGAAGCCCAGCGATGAAGACATCGACAATGCGATGTGGGGCAATGCCTGCCGCTGCGCGACCTATGTCCGCATCCGCGCCGCGATCCACGACGCCGCAGACACGCTGGAGGGCTGAGCCATGACACAGCAAACCCGCCGTCAGTTCCTTGCCTCATCCGCCGGTCTGGTCATCGGCCTCAGCCTGCCCATGAAGGGCCGCGCGCAATCGGGTGCGGCTGCGCTGATGTCCATGGACGAGGCCGCCGAGGGCACCTTTGCCCCCAACGCCTTCGTGCGCGTCGCGCCCGACAACACCGTGACCTTCATCTGCAAGCATATCGAGTTCGGCCAGGGCCCCTATACCGGACTCGCGACGCTCGTCGCCGAAGAGATGGATGCCAGCTGGGAGCAGATGCGCGTCGAAAGCGCGCCCGCCAATACCGAGCTCTACAAGAACCTCTTCTTCGGCATCCAGGGCACCGGCGGCTCGACCGCCATGGCCAACAGTTGGATGCAGATGCGCCAGGCAGGCGCCGCCGCCCGCGCTATGCTGGTCGCCGCCGCCGCGCAGGAATGGGGCGTCGAAGCGTCGGAGATCACCGTGTCGCAGGGCGTCGTGCGCCATGAGGCCTCCGGTCAGGACGCCACTTTCGGCGATCTGGCCGAGCTCGCCGCGCAGCAGGAGGTTCCGGTCGAACCGGCGGTGAAGAACCCCGACGAGTTCATCTATATCGGCACCGACATGCCCAAGGTCGACAGCCGCGCCAAGTCGACGGGCACCGCGACCTTCACGCTCGATATCTATCGCGACGACATGGAATTCGTGGTGGTCCGCCATCCCGAGGTGATGGGCGCCAAGGTCGCGAGCTTCGATGCGACCGAAGCCGAGAAGGTGCGCGGCGTGACCGCCGTGCGGCAGATCCCGCAGGGCGTCGCGGTCTATGCGACCTCGACCGCGGCCGCGATCAAGGGCCGCAATGCGCTCAGCGTCGAATGGGACCTGTCAGAGGCGGAAACCCGCTCCTCCGACCAGATCCTCGCGGAATTCCGGGAGGCCGCGCAATCGCAGGGCCTCGTCGTCGAAGAGGCGGGGGACAGCGCGCAGGCCATCGAAGGGGCAGCGGCCACGCATGAGGCGGAGTTCTCCTTCCCCTATCTGGCCCATGCCACGCTCGAGCCGATGGATGCCGTGCTGGAAGTCCGCGAAGGCAGCGCGGAGATCTGGATGGGCGCGCAATTCCCCGGGCTCGACAAGGGCGCGGTGGTGCAGACGCTGGGCCTGTCCGAGGAGAACGTGCGCATGAACGTCATGCTCGCGGGCGGCTCCTTCGGGCGGCGCGCGCAGCCCGTCCCGCAGATCGGGTCCGAGATCGCCGAGATCGCCAAGGCCGCAGGCGGCGACGGCGCATGGAAGCTGATCTGGACGCGCGAGGACGACATGACCGGCGGGTGGTATCGTCCCATGACCGTGCACAAGCTGCGCGGCGGCATTGATGACGAGGGCAATATCGTCGGATGGGAAAACCGCATCGTGAACCAGTCGATCATGAAGGGCACGATGATGGATCAGGGCCAACCCGAGGATCCGACCTCCTACGAAGGATCGACCAAGATGCCCTACGATCTGCCCAACCTGACCGTCGACTGGGTGCGGATGGAGACGGGCGTTCCCGTGCTCTGGTGGCGCTCGGTCGGGCATACGCACACCGCCTACGCGACCGAGGTTTTCCTCGACGAGTTGTTGGAGAAGGCGGGCAAGGATCCGGTGCAGGGGCGGCTTGACCTGCTGAAAGCCGATGCGGGCCGCGACCGGGCCGTGCTCGAACGCGTGGCCGAAATGGCCGGCTGGGATGGCGAACGGGTGAAGGGCGACCGCGCCTATGGCGTTGCGCTGCACGAATCGTTCTCGACCTATTGCGCGATGATCGCTGAGGTTTCGGACGATGGCGGCACGCCCCGCGTGCACAAGGTCTGGACCGCGGTCGATTGCGGCATCGCGGTGAACCCGAACGTGATCCGCGCGCAGATCGAAGGCGGTCTGGGCTATGGCCTCAGCGCGGCGATGTTCAACAGCCTGACGCTTGGCGAAGGCGGCGTCATCCAGGAGCGGAACTTCGACACCTATCGGCTGTTGCGTATCACCGAGATGCCCGAGGTCGAGGTGGCGATCATCGCAAGCGATGCCGACCCGACCGGCATCGGTGAGCCCGGCACGCCGCCCATCGCACCTGCGGTGGCCAATGCCTGGCGCGCTCTGACCGGATCGGCGCCGCGCGATCTGCCGATGGTGTCGTAAGCGCGGCTGCGCCCGCTCTGGCAAATAACCCGACGCTTGCAGCCTCCGGCCCGATCAGCACCACAGGTGCCGGGCCGGGGGCATTTTTTTTGCCCGATGGGGTCCGACGCGTCGGCCCGGTATCTTCGGTATTGCGCGCATGGCCCGCGCGCACGGTCTCCGCCGCGGAGGTACGCGATCCGCGCCGCTTCAGGATGTCTTGGGGGTGGCCAGGGGCGGCAGGCGCCGCTCAGTACGCCATCTGACTGATCGGCTTCAGCGCCTGATACAGCGCGCGATAGGCCGCGAGACGGGGCGCAATGCGCGCGGCACCTGCCTCGGAGGGCTCGAACCGCGCCGTAACGGCGGGCCGTTTCACCAAGGTTCCGATCTCGCCCGCACCGACCGCCGATGCGCCCAGAAGGGCCGCGCCATAGGCCGGGCCGATCTCGGCCTTCTCGCCGCGTTCCAGCGTCAGGCCCGTGGCATCCGCGATGGTCTGCAACAGCAGATCGCTGCGCGCCCCGCCGCCCAGCGTCAGCATCGCGCGGGGGAGGGGCGTCGCGCTGGCGATGGCATCCGTTGCATCCGCGAGGCTCATCGCGATGGCGTCCAGCACGGCGCGCATCATTTCCGCGCGGCCCGTCCCGTTCGACAGCCCGTAAAAGCCCGCGCGGATGTCGGTGTCCCCATGGGGCGTCCGTTCGCCGGTCAGGTAGGGCAGGAACAGCGGCAGCCGGTCCAGCGACACCTCTGCCGCCTCGGCCAGAAGCGTCGCAATATCGGCCTGGGCCACGTCCGAAAACCAGCTCATGGGACGCGCGCCGTTCAGGATCGCCGCCATCTGGAACCAGAGGCCGGGCAAGGTATGGGCGAAGGAATGCACGCCCGCCTCGGGCGCCGCGCGATAGGTCGCGGTG
>CAZTEV010000009.1:27230-31954 GCA_964612785.1 uncultured Roseivivax sp.
GGTATGGGCGAAGGAATGCACGCCCGCCTCGGGCGCCGCGCGATAGGTCGCGGTGGGCAGGAAGACCTGCCCCGACGTGCCGAGAGAGATGAAGCCTTCCCCTTCACGGATGGCCCCCACCGCGACTGCGCCCGCGGCGGCATCGCCCGCGCCTGCCGCGACGGGTATTCCGGGAAGAAGGCCCAAGGCCTCGGCCGCGTCCTTGGTCAGCGGACCCGCGACCGCGTTTCCGGCGCGCAGATCGGGCAGCCAGGCCGGATCGGTCGCCGTTGCCGCGCAAAGCGCGTCGGACCAGCGCCCCGATGCCTGATCGAGCCAGAAGGTCCCCGCCGCATCCGAGGGATCGGTGACGCACTGCCCGTGCAGACGGAACCCGATCCAGTCCTTGGGCAACAGGATATGGGCGATCCGGCCATGGGTTTCGGGCTCGTGCCGGGCCAGCCACATGAGCTTCGGCGCGGTGAAACCCGCCATGGGCCGGACGCCCGCGATCTGCGCGAGGCCCGGATCCGTCGCGGCGATTTCGGCGCATTGCGCCTCGGACCGGCCGTCATTCCACAGGATCGCCGGACGGATCACCGCGCCTTCGGCATCCAGAAGGACCGCGCCGTGCATCTGACCCGAGAGGCCGATTCCCGCTATCTGCCGCGCCGCGTCGGGATGGGCGGAAAGGACCGTGCGGGTGGCGGCGACGACCGCCTGCCACCAATCGGCAGGGGCCTGTTCCGACCAGCCGGGCTTCGGGTGCGAGATCGACAAGGGCTTCGTTGCATCGCCCAGAACGCGCATATCCGCGTCGAGCAGGCAGACCTTGACGCCGGATGTGCCGATATCGATGCCGAGAAACATGGGGCCGCCCTCTCTTGCTTGTCGGGCGGAACCTGCCTTTTCGGGACGAAAAAGAAAAGGCCCCGACCGGGCGGATGCCGGACGGGGCCGCTGGAAGCGACGGTGGGCGCCGGGTCAGCCCAGAAGGCGCCGCGCGATGACCTGCGCCTGAATCTCGCCCGCGCCCTCGAAGATGTTTAGGATGCGCGCGTCGCAGAGGATGCGGCTCACGGGGTATTCCAGCGCGAAGCCGTTGCCGCCATGGATCTGCAGCGCATTGTCCGCTGCAGCCCAGGCCACGCGCGCGCCCAGAAGCTTGGCCATGCCCGCTTCGATGTCGCAGCGGCGCCCCTGATCCTTCTCGCGGGCGGAGAAATAGGTGAGCTGGCGCGCCACCATGATCTCGACCGCCATCATGGCGAGCTTTGAGGCCACACGCGGGAACGCGATGATCGAGCGGCCGAACTGCTTGCGGTCCTCGGCGTATTTCATGCCCACGTCGAGCGCGTTCTGCGCCACGCCGATGGCGCGTGCGGCGGTCTGGATGCGGGCGGACTCGAACGTCTCCATGAGCTGCTTGAAGCCCTTGCCCTCTTCGCCGCCCAGCAGGTTCTCGCCCTTCACTTTGAAGTCGTCGAAATTGACCGTGTATTCCTTCATGCCGCGGTAGCCCAAGACCTCGATCTCGCCGCCCGAGATGCCGGGATCCTGCCAGGGCGCCTCGTCCGTGCCGGGCGTCTTTTCCGCCAGGAACATCGACAGACCCTTGTAATTGTCCGTCCCCGGCACCGACCGCGCAAGCACGGTCATCACGTGGGTCCGCGCGGCATGGGTGATCCAGGTCTTGTTGCCGTTCAGGATCCAGTCGCCGTTTTCGTCCTTGGTGGCCTTCGTGCGCAGCGAGCCCAGGTCAGACCCGGTATTCGGTTCGGTAAACACCGCCGTGGGCAGGATTTCACCCGAGGCCAGACCCGGCAGCCACTTTTCCTTCTGCTCGGACGTTCCGCCCGCGATCACCAGCTCGGCTGCGATCTCGGACCGGGTGCCGAGCGATCCGACACCGATATAGCCGCGCGACAGCTCTTCGGAGACGACGCACATGGAGGCCTTGGACAGGCCCAGCCCGCCGAATTCCTCGGGGATGGTGAGGCCGAAGACGCCCATCTCGGACAGTTCCTCGATGATCTCCATCGGGATCAGTTCGTCCTTGAGGTGCCATTCATGGGCGTGGGGCGCGACCTTGTCGGCGGCGTATCGCGCGAATTGCTCGCGGATCATCTCCAGCTCTTCGTCGAGCCCGGTGCGTCCCACCGTGATCTCGGCCGAGCGCTCCTGCATCAGCTCGACCAGCCGCATCCGGGCGGCGGCGGTATTGCCCTCGGCCATCAACGACTGGATCGCGGGCTCCTGGAAGGAGGCAAGCGCGGTCCAGCCCAGCCCCAGCTCGGCCAGGCGGAAGACCTCGCCCTGGTTCATCGGGATGCCACCGGCGATCTGGTGCAGGTATTCGCCGAAGGCGATCTGATGCAGAAGCTGCTCGACCTCGCCGAAAGTGCCATCGGCCTGCAGCGCCTCGGCCCAGCGCTGCATCTCGCGCAGCGCCTCGACATAGGTGGCAAGCCAGGCGAAGCCGTGCGCGGCGGTCTGTTCGCGATCGATCAGCGTGCCAGAGACGCGGCCATCCTCGGTCACGCGCGCGGCAAGCGCTTCTTTCGCCAGATCGCGCACCGCTTCGGCGGCCGGAACGGCGGCACGGGTGAGGGCCAAGAGGTCGGGCAGCACCGCGCTGCCGGTAAGTGTCAGGTCCTGACCGTCATGAGCCATGATTCACATCCTTCTGTCGCTTGTTGCCCCGCATAGCGCCTTCGCAGTTGCAGCGCAATAAAGATACGTAAGCGAATGTCAAAGTGTTCAAAAATTGCGCAGCCGATTTCACCGATTCCTGTGGCCGCGCCCTCAGACTTTGATATCACCTGCGGCATGGAAATGCTCGGAGACCTTTTGACACCGGCCCAATGGGCGGGCGCCATCGCGATCACGCTGCTTGCGGGGTTCGTGAAGGGTGTGGTGGGATTCGCCATGCCGATGATCATGATTTCGGGGCTCGGCTCGGTCGTGACGCCGGAACTGGCGCTGGCGGCGCTGATCCTGCCGACGCTGACGACGAACGGGATGCAGGCGCTGCGGCAGGGGCCGCGCGCGGCGCTGGGCTCGGCCCGGCGGTTCCGCACCTTCCTGATCGTGGGTGCGATCATGCTGTTCCTGTCCGCCCAGCTGGTCGCCATCTTGTCGGTCAACGTGATGTTCGCCCTTATCGGCGTGCCGATCGTGCTGTTTGCGGTGGCGCAGATCGCAGGCTGGAACGGTACGCTGCCTGCGGGGCCGTCAAAGCGGCTCGAGCTTGGGATTGCCGCCTTTGCCGGGTTCATCGGCGGGCTGTCGGGGGTCTGGGGGCCGCCGGTCGTGGCCTATCTGACCGCGCTCAACACCGAAAAACGCGAACAGATGCGCATACAGGGCGTGATCTACGGGCTGGGTGCGCTGGCCCTGACCGTGGCCCATGTGGGATCGGGCGTGATGAATGCGGCGACGGTCTGGCTGTCGCTCGCGATGATCCCGCCTGCCATCCTGGGCATGTGGCTGGGCGGGCAGGTGCAGGACCGGATCGACCAGCGGGCGTTCAAGCGTGCGACGCTCTGGGTGCTTTTGATCGCGGGGCTGAATCTGGTGCGGCGGGCCTATTTCGCCTGAGCGTCAGGAGAGGGGCATGCCCTCGCAGGCCGCCGCGATCTCGGGCGCCATGCTGCGCGGCACGACCGTGAAGCGCGCCTCATAAAGCACTTCGTCATCGCGAATGGCCCGGAAGATCCATTCGCCCGTGACCTGCTCCTCGGGCAGATCGAACGTATAGGCGTTGATCGAGGTGGCGGGCCCGCCCAGATCGGTCACATAGGCCTGTTCCGTGACACCGCTGCCCAGAAAGGGCGGATGGATCAGCGTCAGCAGCACATCGTCGTAGAAGCGCCCGTCGATGGCCTGGCTCTTGATGCCGAAACTGACATTCGGAACCGCGGGCACCACGTCGGTGCGCCACTGAAATTTGGGCACCTCCTCGAACAGCTCGATCTTGCCCGCCGCCGTGCCGGGTGCGTCAATCTCGCCGACCGAAAGCACGTCGCAGAAGACCCCCTGTTCGAGGGCAAGCTTGCCCGGATCATAGGTAAGCGCCTCGGCAGAGGCAGGCCCTGCGAGGGCGAGAAGGGCGATGAGACTGCGCATGCCCCGATGGTGCGTGCGGGCGGGACGAAGTCAATCGCGTGGTGAATGAAAGGTTAATGTGCGAGCGGTGATCGGCGGGGCCTTGCCGTTGAAACCGGGCCGCCGGCCTGTCCCGGGCCCCCTCTCCCATCTGTGCCCGGACCTCGGGGCGCAGAGGCCCCGGATCGGGTCCGGGGCGCGCGCGGGATGCGGGCACGAAAACGCCCCGGCTGCGCGGGGCAACCGGGGCGTTTTGATGGGGGGACGCTATCAGCCGATGGCGACGGCGCGCACGTCTTCGTCGATGAAGGGCAGATATTGCTCGAAATTGTCGGCGAACATCTTCACCAGCTTCTCGGCCTGCGCGTCATAGGCGTCCTTGTCGTCCCAGGTCCGGCGCGGGTTGAGCAGCAGTTCGGCCACGCCCTCGACCTTGACGGGAACTTCGAAGCCGAAATTCGGATCCTTGCGGAATTCGGCATTGGACAGACGGCCCTCGAGCGCGGCGGACAGCAGCGACCGGGTCGCGCGGATCGGCATGCGCGAGCCCTGGCCGTATGCACCGCCGGTCCAGCCGGTATTCACCAGCCAGCAGGTCGCGCCGTGCTTGGCGATCTTGTCGCGCAGCAGGTTGCCGT
>CAZTEV010000010.1:0-29523 GCA_964612785.1 uncultured Roseivivax sp.
CTACTTCGTTCGGAATTACATCGCGAAGGGCTTTGCCCTGGGGCGGGTGTGATGGACGTGTACCTACATCATCCCGCGCCAAGCCGCGCCAGCGCTGGACCGGGGTTCGGCGCTGCAACGCTCTGGCTGCGCGCTTTATCCCGGCCACATGCCTCCATCGCCCGAGTGATGAGACAACGTCACCAAAGCGCCGGACCGTCGGGCCGGTCCAGCGCTGGCGCGGCGGCCTTCGGCCTTGTTCCGCGCCTCAGGGTGCTGACCATCGTGCCGAGGGCTTTGGTGATCCACTTCCTGCGCAACTACATCGCAAAGGGCTTTGCCCTGGGGCGGGTGTGATGAGAGCCTCATTGAAATATTTTCTCTTGCACATGCTTTTGCTCCCCTCATCAGCAATAGCATTTGACGACGCGGCAATCATTCGCGCTTGTGATGCGGAGTGGGGCAATAACTTCCAAATGGTGAAGTTCTGCCGTGACCAACAACGTAGAGCGGGTAGAGCGTTCGACGATCTGAAAGAGAAGTCTCGATCAAACGATCTAGGCGATATCATCCTGCAACGTTGCACGGCTGAATGGGGCACAAATTACCAAATGGCTGTCTTCTGTTTTCAGCAACAGGCTGATGCAGTGCGCGAGTTGGAAAGCAATCCTGAGGGTATCCCTGACGATATTGCCCGCGGTATTCGACGCGATTGCGAAAACGACTGGGATACCAATTTTCAGATGGTCGCATTCTGTATTGAACAACAGGCAGAGGCATGGAGGAGCTTGCAATAATGGCATGGATGGCATGGACCTGGCCCACAGCGGCCTTCTTCGCGGTGATCGCCGCGTTGCTCATCACCTTCTCGATCCTCGCGATCAAGTTTCCCGAAACCCCGCGCGTGGGCATTCTGCGCATCGAAACCACGCGGGGCGACCGGCTTTTCATCACCCTTCTGGGCTCGGCCTTCATCAATTTGGCCTGGCTCGGACTGATCGGGGCGAACCAACCCTTCGCCCTCATCGTCTGCCTGGTCTACGCCGCAGCAGTGTTCCGCTGGGTCTAGACCGGGTGTCCACGGCGCGCCGGGCAAACGAGGAGCCCCGCGCGACGCCATCTCATTTCCTCGAAAAAATGGTTCGAACAGGGAGGAACCAATGAACTTGAGTTTGAAATCGACCACGGCCATGGCGCTTGCGCTCGGCCTGGCCTCCGGCCCGGCCTTTGCCGGCATGGAGGAGGCGCGGGAATTCCTCGACGCCGAAATCGGAGAGCTGTCCGCGCTGACGCGCGAAGAGCAGGAAGCGGAAATGCAGTGGTTCGTCGATGCGGCCGAGCAGTTCCAGGGCATGGAAATCTCGGTCGTCTCCGAGACGATCACCACCCATGAATACGAGGCCCAGGTGCTGGCGCCTGCATTCACCGCCATCACCGGCATTCAGGTCACCCACGATCTGATCGGCGAAGGCGACGTGGTGGAGCGTCTGCAGACGCAGATGCAGTCGGGCGAAAACATCTATGACGCCTATATCAACGACTCGGACCTGATCGGCACCCACTGGCGCTACCAGCAGGTGCGCAACCTCACGGACTGGATGGCGAACGAAGGCGCGGACGTGACGCTGCCGACCCTCGATCTCGAGGATTTCATCGGCACCGAGTTCACCACCGCGCCCGACGGCAAGCTCTACCAGCTGCCCGACCAGCAATTCGCGAACCTCTACTGGTTCCGCTACGACTGGTTCAACGACGAGAAGAACAAGGCCGACTTCCAGGAAGCCTATGGCTACGAGCTCGGCGTTCCGGTCAACTGGTCGGCCTATGAGGACATCGCGGAGTTCTTCACCGGCCGCGACCTGAGCCACCTTGGCGTCGAGGGCGAAGTCTTCGGCAACATGGATTACGGCAAGAAGGACCCCTCGCTCGGCTGGCGCTACACCGATGCGTGGATGTCCATGGCCGGCATGGGATCCGAAGGCGAACCGAACGGCCTGCCCGTCGACGAATGGGGTATCCGGGTGAACGAGAACTCGCAGCCCGTAGGCTCCTGCGTCGCGCGCGGCGGTGCCACCAACGGCCCCGCAGCGGTCTACGCGGTGACCAAGGCCATCGAATGGCTCGAGAAGTACTCGCCCCCCGCCGCGGCCGGCATGACCTTCTCCGAGGCAGGCCCGATCCCCGCGCAGGGCAACGTGGCCCAGCAGATGTTCTGGTACACCGCCTTCACCGCCGCCACGGTCGAGCCCGACCTGCCGGTGATGAACGAGGACGGCACGCCCAAGTGGCGCATGGCCCCCTCGCCGCATGGCGCCTATTGGACCGAAGGCACGAAGATCGGCTATCAGGACGTGGGTTCCTGGACGCTGATGAAGTCGACGCCCGAGGATCGCGCCAAGGCGGCCTGGCTCTATGCCCAGTTCGTCACCTCGAAGACCGTGGACGTGAAGAAGGCCCATGTCGGCCTGACCTTCGTGCGGGAATCGACGATCCAGCACGAAAGCTTCACCGAGCGCGCGCCGCGTCTGGGCGGTCTGGTGGAATTCTACCGCTCGCCCGCGCGCACGCAGTGGTCGCCCACCGGCACCAACGTTCCGGACTACCCGAAGCTCGCGCAGCTCTGGTGGCAGAATATCGGTGACGCCATGTCCGGTGCGAAGACCCCGCAGGAAGCGCTCGACGCGCTCTGCGAGGACCAGGAAGACGTGCTCGCGCGTCTTGAGCGTGCCGGCATCCAGGGCGATATCGGTCCCAAGCTCAACGAAGAGCAGGATCCCGAGTACTGGCTGAGCCAGGAAGGCTCGCCTAAGGCCAAGCTCGAGAACGAGGACGAAGAGCCGATCACCATCTCCTACGATGAGCTGATCCAGTCCTGGCAGTAATCGGCCCGGACGGCTGAGACAGACAGGAACGGGGCGCTTCGGCGCCCCGTTTGCATTCCTGGCTGCGCCACGGCGACGTCTCCCCGCCGAGACACGGGCTTTCCCTGACACTCCCCTGCCTTAGATACATCCCATGCAACGCTTTTCCCTTACCCTGCCGGGCCAGGTGGATTTCGGCCGCGGCACTGCGCAAGAGGCCATCGACCGTGCCCGCGCCTTCGGCCCCTCGATCCTTCTGGTCCGCGCCCGCTCTGCCCGCTTTGCCGACACCGCCAGAACCGCGCTGGAGGGCGCAGGCGCGCAGGTCCGCATGATCGTGGGCAGCGGAGAGCCCGCCCTGCCGGATCTGACCGCCCATCTCGAGACTTTGGCGGACGATCCGCCCGATTGCGTTCTGGCCATCGGCGGCGGGTCGGTGATCGACCTCGGCAAGGCGCTGGCCGCGCTGATCCCGCAGCCGGGCACGCCGCTCGATTACCTGGAGGTGGTGGGCGCGGGCCGCGCGCTCGATGCGGTGCCCATTCCGATGGTGGCCGTGCCCACCACCGCCGGAACGGGCGCGGAGGCCACCAAGAACGCCGTGATCGGCGTGCCCGAGCACGGGCGCAAGGTCTCCTTGCGCGATGCGCGGATGCTGCCGCGCCACGCCATCGTCGATCCCGCGCTGACGGATGACTGCCCGCGCGCGGTGACGCTGGCCTCGGGGCTTGATGCCGTGACCCAGGTGATCGAGCCGTTCCTGTCGGCCCGCGCCAATCCAGTGACCGATGCGATCTGCCGCGATTCGATTCCGCGCGGGATCGAGGCGCTGGACTGGCTGATGCGCGCCGAGGATCCGCAGGCGCGCGATGCGCTGGCCTATGTGAGCCTCTCGGGCGGCGTCGCGCTGGCCAATGCGGGGCTTGGCGCGGTCCACGGGCTTGCGGGCGTGATCGGCGGGCGGACGGGCATGGCCCATGGCGCGCTCTGCGGCAGGCTGCTGGTTCCCGTCCTGCGCGCAAATGCGGCCGCGCTCACGGAGGCGCGCGCGGATACGACGCGCATGGATTGGGTGCTGCGGGTAATCGCGGATCAGTTCGGCGTGCCCAAGCGCGACGCGCTTGAGGCGCTGCAGGACTGGATCGACGGGCACGGCCTGCCGTTCATCGACCGGCCCGACCCGGATGCCGAAACCCGCGATGCCTGGGCACGGGACGCCGCCGCCTCCTCCTCGATGAAGGCGAACCCCGTCGTATTGCCGCCCGAGGTCCTGTCGCAGGTCGTCAGCGCCGCCTGCGCCGAGCGCGCCCACTGACCCGCCTGGGGTCCCGACCCTAGCGGTCCTGCAGGATCGCGCTTTGCCATTCCTCGACGAAGCGCGCCCGCTTGAAGCGGTCGAGAAACGTCATCAGGCCCGGCCCGATGGGGATGCGGCGCACCGCGCGGTCCGCCCCGTCAAGCCAGCTGGTCTCGAACGCGGGCACAGTGTCGAACACCCCCTGCCCGTTCGGCCCCACCAGCATGTCGACGAATGCCCCCGCAAGCTCCGGCGCGGGGCTGTTGGCCGGGATGAAGACGGTCCGCAGCATCACCAGCGTGAAATCGTCCGGCAGCAGGATCTCGAAATCCGCCGCGTCGCTGCGCGCGCGGGCATAGGAGCCCAGGACGTTGTAGGCCACGGCCAGCTCGCCCGAGACCACATCGTCGATCATCTGCCCCGAACAGCAGTAAAGCCGTGCCCCGAGCGAGCCCATCACCTCGCTCAGACGCCAATATGTCTCGGCGCTGCGGGCATCCTGCGTGGCAAACAGATAACCAAGCCCCGAGCTGCGGATGTCGTAGGTGCCCACACGCCCCTCGAACCGTTCGGGATGGGCGCGCATCACCTCGATCAATTCCTGCCGGGTGCGCGGCATGATCAGATCGGCGAAGGCGTCGCGCGACAGGATGACGGTGGCCGGTTCCTGGGTGAAGGCGAACAGCGTGTCCCGCCAACGTGCCCAGTCCGGAAGCCGCAACGTGGCGCTCGACCGGCGGGGCCGGGCAAAGCCGTCATTGACGAGCTTCATCTGCAGGTCCATCGCGCTGGAGATGGCAATGTCGAAGACCGCGTCCTCATGGGCGATGGCCTGCATCAGATCGCTCGAGCCGGTCACGACGTAATCGACCGCCGCATTCGGGGTGGCGGCGATAAACCCCTCGATCACGGGGGCGAAGAGCTCCGCATCGCCGGTGGAAATGACCTTGAGCGTCGTTGCGGCATCCTCGGGGCCGTAACGGACACGGTCCTCGATCTCGAAGGCCGAAAGCGGCGCGGCGAGAAGGGCCGAGACCGCTACGAGAGCGGGAAAGACAATCGGGCGCATGCGCCGCCTCCTTCGTGATTTGTCAGGATGAGCGTTCCGTGATGGGCACGGGCCACCTCGTCCGCGATGGTCAGGCCAAGGCCCGAGCCCACAACGCCTGACGTGTTCGACCCGCGCACGAAGCGCTGGCTGAGCGTGGACAGATCGCCCGGCGGAAAGCCCCGGCCGGCATCGCGCACGGTGATGTCGCCGCGTCCCTCGGTGCCCGAGACGATCACTTCCACATCGGTCAACTCCGGGGCGTATTTGATCGCGTTGTCGAGAAGGTTCAGAAGCGCCGATTGCAACAGGATCGCATCGCCTTTCAGGGTCAGCGGACCGTCGGGCCGCGTCAGCACGAGGCCGATATCGCGCATGTCGGCCATGGGACGCAGGCGGTCCACGGTGTCCGAGGCAAGGCGACCCAGCTCCACTGCATCGGTCTGCAGATGTTCGAGCCGGAAGCTGACCATGGCATGATCGAGCAGCTGACCTGCCGCGCGCGAGGATTCGTCGATGGCGCGGATCATCTCGCGCACGGCCTTGCGGTTCTCGGGTTTCTCGACGCGCATCAGGGTGATCTCCGCCTGGGTTCGGACCGTTGCCAGAGGCGTGCGGACCCGGTGGGCGGCCTCGGCGATCAGATCCTCGGAGCGCGACAACGCGGCCTTGAGCCGCCCGATAAACCCGTTCAGCGCACCGACAAGCGCGCCCATCTCGACCGGAACCGGCTGGGCCACGGGGCGCAGGTCTTCGGGCCCGCGATGCGAGACGGAGGTGGCAAGCGCGCTCAGGGGCTGGATCGCGCTGCGGGCCGCAAGCCAGCCCAGAAACGCCGCGAGAGCGAAGAAGCCCAGGCCGAAAAGGCCCACGTCCCGGGAGATCCCCGCAAGGGTCTGGCGCAGCCCGTCACGGGTCTGCACGACCGTGACCTCGATCCGTTCGGGCCTGCCCTCGATCGAGAAGCGGCGGCTGGCAGTCGCCATGCGAACCTCATCCCCACGATAGGCCTCGGTCTGGAAACGGGCCGTGCCCGCGCGCCCCGGAGCCGGTGCCGCCAGGCGCGGCAGATCCTCGTAGCCGGTGATGATCTCGCCGTTGCGGCGGATCGCATAGAAGATGCGGTCCTGGCTGACATTTCCCAGCATCGAGAAGGCGGAATAGGGAATGTCCACGCTGAGCGCGCCATTGCGGATCACCGTCGCGTCAAGGATCGCGGTGACGGAAGCCGCAAGGATATTGTCCTGCGCGTCCGAGGCCAGATCGCGCGCATAGCCGCGCACCACATAGACGATCAGCACCGCCAGAAGCGCGGCCCCGATCAGAAGCTGCGCCAGAAGGCGGCGGCGGATGGAGCCCTGCGTGCGAACGGCGCCGCTCATGTCAGGCTCAGCCGGTAGCCCAGGCCGCGCACGGTGACGATCTGGGCTTTCGCGCCCGCAAGATGGCGACGCAGGCGGCCCACATAGACCTCGATGGCGTTCTCGCTCACATCCGCGTCGTAGGAAAACAGCCGGTCCATCAGGTTCGATTTGGAAAAGACCTGATCGGGCGCGTTCATGAAGACTTCGAACAGGCGCAGTTCGCGGTTGCGCAGCTGTACCTCGCGCCCGCCGACCGAGAGGGTCGCCGCCGTGGCGTCGAAGGCGATATCACCGAAGCGCGTGACATTCGATGCGCCCCCTGCCCTGCGGCGCAGCACGGCGCGGCATCGCGCCTCCAGTTCCGCGAAATCGAAGGGCTTCACGAGGTAGTCGTCCGCTCCGAGATCGAGCACGCCCACGCGGTCCGACACTTCGGACCGCGCGGTCAGCACGACGATGGGCGTGGGCCGATTGGCGGCGCGGTGGGTTTGCAGAAAGTGCCGTCCGTCGCCATCGGGCAGCATGATGTCCAAAAGAATGAGATCGTATTCGGCGGTGGTGACGAAGGCCTCGGCGGTGTCCAGATCCGGTGCGCGATCAATGACATGCCCGTCGAGCGACAGCCTGTCGCTCACGGCCTGTGCAAGCTTGTCGTTGTCCTCGACCAGCAAAAACCGCATGAAATCCGCCCCTCCCCGGCGCGATGTCAGGTTCGTGTCAGTTTGACCCTGTCTAGTGTCCGACATGAGCGCCCCCGGGCGCTTGTGTCAAATGGGAGGAAATCATGACACAGTTCACGCTGGGCCGTCGCGCCCTGATCGCAGCCACGGCTGCCGCCCTGAGCTTCGGCAGCCCCGTTCTCGCAGGCGGCCACCAGGTCGTCGAAAGCATCCACTTCCTGATCCCCGGCGGTGCGGGCGGCGGCTGGGACGGCACCGCGCGCGGCACGGGCGAAGCGCTGACCGAGGCGGGCCTCGTGGGCAGCGCCTCCTATGAGAACATGTCGGGCGGCGGCGGCGGCAAGGCCATCGGCTACCTGATCGAGAATGCCGAGAGCCTCGACAACACGCTGATGGTCAACTCCACGCCCATCGTGATCCGCTCGCTCACGGGCGTGTTCCCGCAAAGCTTCCGCGACCTGACGCTGGTGGCCGGGACGATCGGCGATTACGCCGCGATCGTGGTGCCCGCCGACAGCGAACTCGACTCGATGGCGGACCTGCTTGAGACCTACAAGGCCGACCCCAATGCCTTCGCCGTGGGCGGCGGCTCGGTGCCGGGCGGCATGGACCACCTCGTGGCTGCGATGACAATGAAAGCCGCGGGCGAAGATCCGACGGCGGTCAAGTACATCCCCTATGATGCGGGCGGCAAAGCCATGGCCGCACTCCTGTCGGGCGAGATCCAGGCGCTGTCCACGGGCTTTTCGGAAGCCGTCGCGCTGGCCGATCAGGGCGAGGTGAAGATCCTCGGCGTGACCTCGGACGAGCGGGTGCCGGCCTATGAGGATGCGCCCACGATGCAGGAACAGGGCATCGACACGACCTTCATCAACTGGCGCGGCTTCTTCGCGGCCCCGGGCCTCGATGAGGCAAAGCTCGCCGCTTACCAGGATGCCATCGCCAAGATGTACGACACGCCCGAATGGGAAGCCGTGCGCGCGCGCAACGGCTGGGTGAACATCCACAACCCGGGCGACGAATTCCGCAGCTTCCTGGAGCAACAGGAGCAGGAAATCGGCGATCTGATGCGTGAGCTGGGCTTCCTCTGAGCCCGGCCCCGGTGCGCCCCGGCCCCGCCCGGGCGCACCGGAATTTTCGCAAAATTCCGGCGGGATTTTTGAGTAAAAATCCCGTCTCCGGGGCGCTTAACGGCTCCCCGAACCATCGGAGGACATCATGGCCCTCGACCGCTGGATCGCGCTCGTCATTCTCGGTATTTGCCTGGCCTATGGCTATGCCGCCTTCTTCACCATGGATCAGCTGCTGCCCCCGTTCATGCAGCGCAATCCGATCTGGCCCTCGACCTTCCCCAAGGTCCTGTCGGTGCTGGCTATCCTGACCTCGCTCATCATTCTTCTGGGCCTCGAAAAGGCCCCTCCGGGCGATGAGAAAAGCCCCGACATCGATTACCGCCGCCTCGGAGACTATCACCTGGGCCAGGCGCTGGCGCTTCTGGGGCTCATGGTGCTCTACGCGCTGATGCTGCGGCCTGCGGGCTTCATAATCGCCACCGTGGGCTTTCTGTCGGGCGGCGCGGTCATTCTGGGCGAGCGGAAGTTCCATTACCTGCTGCCCATCACCGCCTTCGCCACCGCCATCGTGTGGTATCTGGTCGAAGGTGTGCTCGGCATCTTTCTGCGGCCCTGGCCGTTTTTCCTCGGATAAGGGGCGCATGTCATGATCGAAGGTCTTCTGATCGGGCTGTCGACAGCCTTTTCCCTCACCAACCTCCTGATGGTCATCGGCGGGTGCCTGATCGGCACCTTCATCGGCATGCTGCCGGGCCTCGGGCCCATGTCCATCATCGCCATCATGATCCCCGTGGCGATCACGCTGGGCGATCCGTCCGCCGCACTGATCCTGCTGGCGGGGGTCTATTACGGCGCGATCTTCGGCGGCTCGACCTCGTCGATCCTGCTCAACGCGCCGGGCGTCGCGGGCACCGTGGCCTCGAGCTTCGACGGCTACCCGATGGCGCGCAAGGGCCAGGCCGGCAAGGCGCTGACCATCGCTGCCATCGCATCCTTTCTGGGCGGCACCATCGGCGCGATCCTTCTGATGGTCTTCGCGCCGATGCTGTCCACCGTGGCGCTGCTGTTCCATTCGGCGGAATATTTCGCGCTGATGGTCGTGGGCCTGTCAGCCATCGCGGCCTTCGCGGGCACGGGCAATGTGGCCAAGGCGCTGCTGATGACGCTTCTGGGCCTCATCATGGCGACCGTGGGCGAAGGGGCGCTCTTCAACATGCCGCGCTTCACGATGGGTCTGATGGACCTGCAATCGGGCTTTTCCTTCATCACGCTGGCCATGGCGATGTTCGCCCTGCCCGAGGCGATCTTCCTCGTGCTGAACCCCAAGCGCACCGCGACCGAGGGCGACGGGTCGGGCGGCAAGATCACCGGCCTGCGCATCTCGGGCGCCGAGGCGCGCAAGATCGCGCCCGTGATCGGGCGGCAATCGGTGCAGGGCTTCTTCATCGGCGTCCTGCCCGGCGCGGGCGCTACCATCGCCTCTTTCCTGGGCTATGCGGTCGAACGCAACCTCGCCACCGAGGAAGAGCAGAAGGAATTCGGCAAGGGCGCGATCAAGGGCCTCGCCGCGCCCGAGACCGCCAACAACGCCGCCTGCACGGGCTCCTTCGTGCCGCTTCTGACGCTGGGCATTCCGGGCTCGGGCACCACGGCGATCCTTCTGGGCGCGCTTATCGCGCTCAATGTCACGCCGGGGCCCCGCCTGATGGTCGATTCCCCCGAGATCTTCTGGGCCGTCATCACCTCGATGTTCATCGGCAATCTGGTGCTTCTGGTCCTGAACCTGCCGCTGATCCCCTATATCGCGAAGGTGCTGCAGATCCCGCGCAACTACCTGATCCCCTTCATCCTCTTCTTCACGCTGATGGGCAGCTATATCGGGCAGAACAACGCGACCGAGCTTCTGATCCTCGTGGGTTTCGGGGTCTGCGCGACGATCCTGCGCTTTGCGGATTATCCGCTGGCGCCCTTGCTGATCGGCTTCATCCTGGGCCGGATGCTCGAGGACAATTTCTCGCGCTCCATGCAGCTTTACGACGGGGCGAGCTTCATCATCGACCGGCCGATGACGCTGGGCCTTCTGGTGATCGCGGCGCTTCTGGTGATCGTGCCGAGCTACCGCGCGCGCCGCGCCCGGGCCCGGGCGAAGGGCGTGGCCGACGGTGACTGAGCCCGCCGCCCTGCCGCTTGACGGGGTCCGGGTTCTGGACCTGTCGAACGTGCTGGCTGGGCCCTATTGCGCCTACCAGCTGGCGCTGATGGGGGCCGAGGTCATCAAGGTCGAGCGTCCCGGCTCTGGCGATCTGGCCCGCCAGTTGGGCGCCGATCCCGCGCGCAGCGCCGCCGATATGGGCATCTCGTTTCTGGCCCAGAATGCGGGCAAGGCCTCGGTCACGCTCGATCTGAAGCGCGCGCGCGGCAAGGCCCTGCTGAAACGGCTGGTGCGCGGAGCCGATGTGCTGATCGAGAATTTCCGCCCCGGCGTGATGGACAGGCTGGGCCTCGGCTACGAGACGCTGAAGGCCGAAAATCCCGCGCTGATCTACTGCGCCATCTCGGGCTTCGGGCAGGACGGGCCGTGGCGGGACAATCCGGCCTATGACCAGATCGTCCAAGGCGTCGCGGGCGTCATGTCCGTCACGGGCGATGCACAAAGCGCGCCCCTGCGCGCAGGCTTCCCGCTGGCCGACACAATGGGCGGCATGACGGCGGCCTTTGCCATCGCGGCGGCGCTCAATGCCGATCCGCGGGGCACCTTCCTCGATATCTCCATGACCGAGGCGGTGCTGTCCTCGATGGGTTGGGTCGTCTCGAACCACCTGATCGGGGGCGTGGCCCCGCAGGCGCTCGGCAACGAGAACATGACCTCCGCGCCCTCGGGCACCTTCGCCACCGCCGACCGCCCCATCAACATCGCCGCCAACCGCGACAGCCAGTGGGAGGCGCTGGCCCGGCATCTGGGCCGGGACGATCTGCTGACGCATCCCGACTATGCCACCCGCGAGGCGCGCAAGACGAACCGTCACCGCCTCCGCGCGGAACTGGAGCGCGTGCTGACCACACGGCCCGCCGCGAGCTGGGTGGCAGAGCTCAATCCGCTGGGCGTGCCCGTGGGCCCGGTGCTGAGCGTGCCCGACGTGCTGGCCACCGCGCAAATCGCGGGCCGCGGGCTGATCGCGGAGGTCGAAACCGACGCGGAGACCTTGCATCTCTGCGCCTCGCCCGTGCGAATGGATCAGACGCGCCCTGCCCCGCAAAGCCCGCCCCCGTCGCTTGGGGCGGACAATGCGCGGATCTGGGGCGGATTGGGCCTGAGCGCGCAGGAGATCGCGGAATTGCAGGCGGAGGGCGTGATATGAACGATGTCAGCGATTGGTGGCGCACGGCCATCATCGACATGGAGCCGGGCCGGATCGCCCTGCGCGGACATCCGATCGAGGATCTGATCGGTCAGGTCTCCTTCGCGCAGATGATCTGGCTGATGGTCCGTGGCGATCTGCCGACCGAAGCACAGGCGCGGCTGTTCGAGGCCGCGCTCGTCTCGGCTGTCGATCACGGACCGCAGGCGCCGTCGATCGCCGCGGCCCGGATGGCGGTGACCTGCGGGCTGCCGCTGAACAACGCCATGGCGAGCGCGGTGAACATGCTGGGCGATGTGCACGGCGGGGCCGGCGAACAGGCGGTCGAGCTTTATCATCACGTCGATGGCTTCGACGGTCCGCTTTCCGCGGCGCTGGCCGAATGGACCAAGACGCGCGGCGAGATCGTCCCCGGCTTCGGCCATCGCTTTCACAAACCCACCGATCCGCGCGCGCCGCGCCTGATGGCGCTGGTGCGCGAGGCGGCAGAGGCAGGCGTGGTCTCTGGCCATTTCGCCGGGATCGCGGAGGCCATCGAGGCCGAGATCAGCGCGACCAAGGGCACGGCCCTGCCCATGAATATCGACGGGGCCACCGCCGTCATCTATGCCGAGCTGGGCTTTGCGCCCCCTTTGGCGCGCGGGCTTTTCTGCCTGTCGCGCTCCGTGGGGATCCTGGCCCATGCCTGGGAGCAGCGCCAACAGGGCGGGCGCAACAAGGGGCCCACTCCGCCCGGCTATCGCTGGACCTATGATGGTCCGTGACCTGCGCGATGCGGCCCTTGCGCTGGCCGTGGGCGCGATCGGCGCGGCCCTCTTCTGGCTTATCGGCTTTCCCGCCGCGCCGCTGACGGGCGGTGCCGTCGCTGTGACGCTGGCGGGGATCGCCGGGCTGCGGGTGCGGTTGCCGACGCCCCTGCGCATCCTGGCCTTCAGCCTTCTGGGCATCGGCATCGGCACCGGTGTCACACCCGAGATGCTGCGCACCGCCGCCGCCTGGCCTGCCACGCTGTCGATCCTCGCGGTCAGCGTTCTCGCCGGGATGGCGCTGGCGCGCTACGGGCTGGAACGCTGGATGGGCTTCGACCGCCGCAGCGCGACGCTGGCTGCCGCACCCGGGCATCTGAGTTTCGTGCTGTCCCTCTCGCTCGAGACCGGGGGCCAGACCGCGCGCATCGCGGTCGTCCAAAGCATCCGGGTGCTGTTCATCACCCTCGTCGTTCCGGTCTTCGTCGCCGCCATGTTCGGCGCCACGGGTGCGCGCCTTGCCGCGCCCGTCAATATGGGCGTGGTGCAGGCCGTGGCGCTGCTTGCGGGCACCTATGTCCTCGGGCGCCTGTTCGAGAAAGCCCGCCTGCCCGCGGCCTTCCTGCTCGCGGGCATGGCGCTGAGCGCGGGTGGACATCTGAGCGGACTGACCCCCGGCGGCCTGTCCGGCCCGGTGAATTTCGCGGCGTTCCTGGTGATGGGCGTGCTGATCGGGTCGCGGTTTTCCGGGCAAAGCTGGGCAGATGTGCGCGCCGCCATGGCCGCGGGCGCCTGGGTGACGGCGGTCACGGGCGTCATCACCGTGCTCGCGGTGCTGGGCGCCTGGGTCGCGATGGGCCTGCCGCCCGCGCTTTTGATCGTGGCCTTCGCCCCCGGAGGCGTGGAAGCGATGGCCGCGATCTCGGTCACGCTGGGGCTCGACCCGGCTTTCGTGGCCGCCCATCACGTCGCGCGTCTGCTGATCCTGACCGCCCTTATCCCGCTTCTGCTGGGCCGGACGGCGCGTCCGCCCGCGCCTCCGCCGCCGCGCTGAGCCCGGCCTGCCGCACGATCCCCGCGATCTCGGCCAGTTGCGGGTCAAGGGGCGAGCTTTTGCGCCAGATCATGCCGACCGTGCGCGTGGGGATCGGGGTGCGGAAGCGCGTCACCGCCACGGCGGCCGAGCGCGTCTCGACCGGCACCGCCATTTCCGGGATCAGCGTCACCCCGATCCCGGCCCCCACCATCTGCACGAGCGTCGAGAGCGACGAGCCCTCGAGCCCTTCGCGCGGCAGCCGCGCGGGCATCTTGCAGAAGGACAGCGCCTGATCGCGGAAACAATGCCCCTCCTCCAGAAGCAAAAGCCGCATCCGGGCCAGCGCCTCGCCATCGGGGACGGGATCCGCCGCCTCGGCCTCGGGCCGGATCAGCACGAATTCCTCCTCGAAAAGCGCGGTCTCGAACAAGGCAGGCTCGGAGACGGGCAGCGCCACCACGGCGGTGTCGATCCGGCCCTCGCGCAACTCCGCGATCAGCCGGTCGGTCAGCGTTTCGCGCACATGGATGTCGAGCGCGGGATATTCCGCGCTCAGCGCGCCAATGAGACGCGGCAGAAGATAGGGCGCGACGGTCGGGATGATGCCCAGACGAAAGCGCCCCGAGAGCCGCGCGGCCGAGGCCCGGGCCAGATCGCCCAACTCATCGACCGCGCGCAGGATGTCGCGCACGCGCACCGCGACATCTTCGCCGAAGGCGGTCAGCCGCACCTGCCGCGCGCCGCGGTCGAACAGCTGCACGCCAAGGCCTGCCTCAAGCTCCTTGATCTGTACCGAAAGCGCGGGCTGGCTGATCGCGGAGGCATCCGCCGCACGGCCGAAATGCCCGTGACGGGCCAGCGCATCGAAATAGCGGAGCTGTCGGAGGGTCAGGGTTGTCATAATCTGAAACTATGAAAATGATGAATAAATGTAAATTATATCTATCGAACAATACTGCTATGGGTCAGACCCCAGCCGCGAATCCCGTGGCGGGGACAAGGTGGGCGCGGGCGAAAATCCGAATTGATCTCGCACAGTGCGCACCTAACTGAGACGTGTCAGACAACAGGCGGGACCGCGGCCCCGGTCCCCGAGGACAACCACCGACTGGAGAGACGATTATGATGGACGGAAATGACATCCCGGCAGGCAAATGCCCTGTGATGCACGGCAGCTCGACCGCGCTTGGCAGCACGGTTACCGGCTGGTTCCCCGATGCCCTGAACTTTGACATCCTGCACCAGCACGACACCAAGTCGAACCCGATGGGTCCCGATTTCTCCTACCGCGAAGAGCTGGAGAAGCTGGACGTCGAGGCGCTGAAGGCCGACATGCATGCGCTTCTGACCGACAGCCAGGAGTGGTGGCCTGCCGATTGGGGCCATTACGGCGGCCTGATGATCCGTCTCGCCTGGCACGCCGCGGGCACCTACCGCCTGCAGGACGGCCGCGGGGGCGGCGGCACCGGCGATCAGCGCTTCGCGCCGCTGAACTCCTGGCCCGACAACGTCTCGCTCGACAAGGGCCGCCGTCTGCTCTGGCCGCTCAAGAAGAAGTACGGCAACAAGGTCTCCTGGGCGGATCTGTTCATCCTGTCGGGCACCATCGCCTATGAATCCATGGGTCTGAAGACCTTCGGCTTCTCCTTCGGCCGCGTCGACACCTGGGAGCCGCAGAAGGACGTTTATTGGGGCCCCGAGAACGACTGGCTCGAGCCGTCGGATGAGCGCTATGGCGACGTGACCGACGCCTCCACCATGGAAAACCCCCTCGCCGCTGTGCAGATGGGTCTGATCTACGTCAACCCCGAGGGCGTGAACGGCAATCCCGATCCGGCGCTGTCCGGTCAGCACGTCCGCGAGACCTTCGCGCGCATGGCCATGAACGACGAGGAAACCGCGGCGCTGACCGCAGGCGGCCACACCGTCGGCAAGTGTCACGGCAACGGCAATGCCGAAGGTCTGGGCCCCAAGCCGGAAGAGGCCGATCTGCACGAGCAGGGCTTCGGCTGGACCAACCCCGGCTGGTCGGGCAAGGCATCCGACGCCGTGTCCTCGGGCATCGAAGGCGCCTGGACCACGGAGCCCACGAAGTTCGACATGGGTTATTTCAAGCTGCTCTTCGGCTACGAGTGGGAGCTCAAGAAATCGCCCGCGGGCGCCTGGCAGTGGGAACCCATCGACATCAAGGAAGAAGACAAGCCGCTTGATGCCTCCGATCCCACGAAGCGCAACAACCCGATCATGACCGATGCGGACATGGCGATGAAGGTCGACCCGATCTACAACGAGATCTGCCAGAAGTTCATGGCCGATCCGGAGTATTTCCGCGAAACCTTCGCCCGCGCCTGGTTCAAGCTGACGCACCGCGACATGGGCCCCAAGGCGAATTACTGGGGTCCGGACGTGCCCGACGAAGATCTGATCTGGCAGGATCCGATCCCCGCAGGCCCGACCGACTACGACGTGGACGCGGTCAAGGCGAAGATTGCGGACAGCGGCCTGTCCGTCTCGGACATGGTCACCACCGCATGGGACAGCGCGCGCAACTATCGCGGCTCGGACATGCGCGGCGGTGCCAATGGTGCGCGCATCCGTCTTGCCCCGCAGAAGGACTTCGAGGGCAATGAGCCCGAGCGTCTGGCCCGCGTGCTGGGCGTGCTCGAGCCCATCGCGGCCGAGACCGGCGCCTCCATCGCGGATGTGATCGTGCTCGCAGGCAATGTCGGCGTCGAGCAGGCGGCGAAGGCCGCTGGCTTCGACGTCACCGTGCCCTTCACCCCCGGCCGCGGCGATGCCACGGACGAGATGACGGATGCGGATTCCTTCAACTACCTGGAGCCGATCCACGACGGTTTCCGCAATTGGCTGAAGAAGGACTATGCCGAAAAGCCCGAGCAGCTGATGCTCGACCGCTGCCAGCTCATGGGGCTGACCGCGCCGGAGATGACGGTGCTCACGGGCGGCATGCGCGTGATCGGCACGAACCACGGCGGCACCAAGCACGGCGTCTTCACCGACCGCGAGGGCGCGCTGACCACCGACTTCTTCGTCAACCTGACGGACATGGCCCACAAGTGGGTCAAGAAGGACGATGGCGGCTACGAGGTGCAGGACCGCAAGACCGGCGCCAAGAAGTGGGACGCGACGCGGATCGACGCCGTCTTCGGCTCGTCCTCGATCCTGCGGGCCTATTCGGAGCTCTATGCCCAGGACGACAACCACGAGAAGTTCGTGAACGACTTCGTGGCGGCCTGGACCAAGGTGATGAACGCCGACCGGTTCGACGTGAAGCCGGTCAACGCCTGAGCCTTGGTGTGATCTGAACGACAAGGCCGCCCGCGCGAAAAACGCGGGCGGCCTTTTTCTTTGCCCGAAGGTCTAGCGCGCGGCGAGGACCTGCCCGATCCGGTCCAGCGCCCGGGCGATGTTTTCCTCGGAATTGGCGTAGGAGAAGCGCAGAAAGCCCTCCCCATGCGCGCCGAACGCCGTGCCCGCGACGGTGGCCACGCCCGCCTCTTCCAGGAACAGATCCTGCGCCTCCGTGGCGCTCAGCCCGGTCCCTTCGATATTCGGGAAGGCATAGAAGGCCCCGCCTGCATCCGCGCAGCGCATCCCCGGCAGCGCGTTCAGCCCCTCGACGATCACCCGCCGCCGCGCATCGAACGCCGCGACCATCTCCGTGACCGCGTCCTGCGGCCCGGTCAGCGCCGCAAGGCCCGCATATTGCGCCGCGGCATTCACGCAGGAATGGTCGTTGATGCAAAGCCGCGTGACGTGATCCACCGCCGCATCGGGCCAGACCGCATAGCCCAGCCGCCAGCCGGTCATGGCATAGGTCTTCGACCAGCCATCGAGCAGGATCAACCGATCCCGGATCTCGGGATATTGCAGCAGCGAGACATGCGCGCGCCCGTCATAGAGCATCTGCGAATAGATCTCATCGGACAGTAATGCCACATGAGGATGGGCCTCCAGGCCTTTGACAAGCTTGTCGATTTCCGCCTTCGGCGCCACCCCGCCCGTGGGGTTCGCAGGCGAGTTGATGATCAGAAGTCGGGTCTTGGGCGTGATCTGCGACAGCACCGTCTCGGCAGAGAAGGCAAAGCCGTTCTCTTCTTTCAACGCGATGGGCACGGGCGTCGCGCCGGAATAGCGGATGACGGATTCGTAGATCGGAAAGCCCGGGTTCGGGTAGAGGATCTCGGCCCCGGGCGCGCCGAACATCAGGATCGCGAAGAACATGGTGGGCTTGCCGCCCGGGACGACGACCACATTGCCGGGATCGACCGCCGCGCCGTGGCGTCGCTCCAGATCGGCGGCGACGGCCTCGCGCAGTTCGGGCAGGCCATTGGCGGGCGTGTAGCCGTGATGGCCATCCCGAAGCGCTTTGACTCCGGCTTCGACGATGTGATCGGGCGTGCGGAAATCCGGCTGTCCGATCCCGAGATTGATGATGTCGCGCCCCTCGGCGGCGAGCCGCGCCGCGCGCGACAGGACGACGAAGGCGGATTCGGTGCCGAGCCGCGATAGGTTCTCGGCGAAGATCATGTCGGTCATGGGCCTGCCCTTCCGGTCTTGATTGCGGCGCCATACCGCATGAACGGCAGCAGGAAGGCAAGCGCGCCCGGTTCCATCCGCTACGTTGCGTCAACCGCGTGTATGGCCGGTTTCTGCAAATGAAATCCGCGCGCGGTCCTCTTATGTTGGTCCAAAGGGAAGACGGGACCGAACGCCATGCGACTGACAGTCAACGGAGAACCGCGCGAGATCGACGTGGAAGAGGACATGCCGCTCCTCTGGGTGCTGCGCGACGAGCTGGGCCTGACCGGCGTCAAATACGGGTGCGGCGCGGGGCTGTGCGGGGCCTGCACGGTGCATCTCGACGGGGTCGCGGTGCGCTCGTGCCAGACCTGGGCTGTCGACGCCGAGGGCGCGGAGGTCACCACGATCGAGGGCATCGGCACGCCGGACGCGCTGCACGCGGTACAAGCTGCCTGGATCGCCCATCAGGTCGCGCAATGCGGCTATTGCCAATCCGGCCAGATCATGCAGGCCGCCGATCTTCTGGCGACGACACCCCAGCCCACCGACGCCGAGATCGACGCGGCGATGGACGGCAATCTCTGCCGCTGCGGCACCTATCCGCGCATCCGCGCCGCGATCCATGACGCGGCCAAGCGTCTGCAAGAGGCCTGATCATGGGACGCGCGAAGGACATCACCCGCCGCTCTTTTCTTGTGGGTTCCGTGGCCGTTACGGGCGGTGCCGCGTTCGGCGTCTATGCCGCCCTCAGCCCGCACGACAATCCGCTCAAGTCCGGGCTCGCCCCCGGCGCCGCGGCGCTCACGCCTTACGTCCGGATTGACGCGACCGGGGTCACGCTGATCACGCCGCGCGCGGATTCCGGCCAGGGCGCCTATCACGTCCAGGCGGCCCTGATCGCCGAGGAGCTGGATGTCGATCTGGACCAGATCGCCGTCGATCCCGGCCCGCCTGATGCCGCCTATTGGAACGGGGCGCTCGCGACCGAGGCTGCGGAATTCATGGTGCCCGCCGCAGGGATCCTGCGCGATGCGACCGAAGCGACCGTGAGCGCCGCGATGAAGATCATGGGCCTGCAGATCACGGGCGGATCGACCACCGTGCCGGACGGGTTCGACAAGCTGCGCGCGGCGGGGGCGTCCGCGCGCGAGACGCTGAAAGCCGCCGCGGCGGCGCGTCTCGACCTCGACGCCCGCGACCTGACCACCGAGGCCGGACAGGTCATCGCGCCGGATGGCGCGCGCATTGCCTATACGGACCTCGCCCCGGATCTGGCGGATATCGCAGTCGTCCAGGACGTGCCCCTGCGCGCGCCCGAGACCTGGCGCTACATAAACAACACCATGCAGCGCATTGATATCGTATCGAAATCAACCGGGACGCAAGATTACGGTATCGACGCGATCGTGCCCGGCATGGTGCATGCCACGGTTTTGATGAACCCCGCCCAGGGCGGACCGCTCGACAGTTTCGACACGGCAGAGGCGATGAAACTGCGCGGTGTGCAGTCCGTCGTGCCGATCACCGGCGGGCTCGGGATCGTCGCGGACAATACCTGGCGCGCGTTCCGCGCCCGCGATGCCATTGCGGCCCGCTGGGGCAAGCCCGATTTCCCGGCGGAGCAGGCCGATCATTGGGCGGCCCTGAATGCCGCCTTCACCGAGGACGCCATCGACAGCCGCAAGCGCGACGATGGCGACGTCACGGCGGCGCTTGCTGCCGATGCGATCTCGGCCGAGTACCGCGCGCCCTATCTCGCCCATGCGCCGCTGGAGCCCGTCAACGCCATCGTGCGGGTCGATGAGGACGCGGCCGAGGTCTGGACCGGCACGCAGATCCCCCGCTTCGTGAAACGCAACGTGGCCCGGATCACCGGGCTTGCGACCGAGACCGTGCGCGTCAACGTCCTGCCCATGGGCGGCTCCTTCGGCCACCGGCTGGAGGATGAAGTCGTCAAGCAAGCCACGGAAATCGCGATGCAAATGCGCGGAACGCCCGTGAAGCTGACCTATAAGCGCGAAGAGGACATGATCCACGATTATCCCCGTCAGATCGCCATGGCGAAGATGCGCGGACGGGTGTCGGGTGGTCGGGTCGAGGCGCTCGATCTCGGGATCGCCATGCCCTCGGTCATGGCCTCACAGATGGCGCGGCAGAACCAGCCGGTGCCCGGCCCCGACAGCCAGATCGTGGCAGGCGCCTGGGACCAGCCTTTCGCGATCCCGCATCAGCGGGTGACGGGCTACCGCGCCCGTCCACTGGCGCCGATCTCGTCCTGGCGGTCCGTGGGCGCGTCCTCGAACGGGTTTTTCTACAATGCCGCGCTGGACGAGTTGATCCATGAAGCGGGCGCAGATCCCCTGGAGGAACGGCTGCGGCTGGTCTCGGATCCGCTGGCCCGCGCGGTGTTGGAGACGGTGGGCGAGATGGCAGGCTGGGACGGCCCGCGCCCCTTATCAGGGCGCGGACGCGGCATCGCACTTTGCAAGAGCTTCGGCGTGCATTGCGCTGAAATCGTTGAGGTTTCGGAATCCGACAACGGCATTCGCATCGAAGATGTCTGGGTCGCAGCCGAGATCGGTCGCGTCGTCGATCCGGTCAATTTCGAGAACCAGGTGATGGGCGGTGTGATCTGGGGGCTCGGCCACGCGATGAACTGCCAGATCACCTATCAGGGGGGCGTCGCCCAGCAGACCAACTTCCACGCGCATCAGGGCATGCGCATGCGCCAGGCGCCGCGCATACAGGTGCGCGGGCTGGAAAACGGCGACCGGATCACCGGCATCGGAGAGCCGCCCGTCCCGCCCGCAGCTCCCGCGCTTGCAGGCGCGATCTTCGCCCTGACCGGCACGCGCCTGCGCGAGATGCCGTTCGATCAGCACGTTACCTTCGCCTGAGGTCCGGCCATGTCCAATTTCAGCACACTGCCCTTTGCCGGACGCGTCCTGATCGTGGTCGCGGCGCTTCACCTGGCCGCGATCTGGTTCGCGGGGCTTTCGGAACTGGCGCTTGCCGCACTGGCCCTTGCCGCGGGCCTGATCCTGCAAGCGGCATGGCGCTGGACCGGCTGGATTGTCATGCTCGCTCTCATCCTGGCCATGGGGGCGCGGGCCGCGATGATCGGACAACCGCCGGTGCCGGACGGGCTCGACTTCGCGATCCTGACGCTTGACGCCATCGCGGTCCTCAGCCTCTTCAAAGCGCTTTGGGCGCCTCGCCAGGATCCCGAAGCGCTGTGAATTGCCCGCCCCGTTGGCACGACACGGGCCCTGCGGCATCACGGGCGGGCTGCTGCCTTCCATCCCTTCCGGCATGCCGCTACACATGATGAAATTGCCAAGGGGAGGTTTTCGATGACTTATATTCTTGCCATCGACCAGGGCACGACCTCGAGCCGCGCGATCCTGTTCGACAAGTCTCTCAGGATCGCCGCCGTCGCCCAGGAGGAGTTCGAGCAGCATTATCCGGCCTCGGGCTGGGTCGAGCATGAGGCGGGCGATCTCTGGACGACGACCGCGGCCACCTGCCGTGGAGTGATCGAGAAGGCCGAAACCGACGCGAGCCAGATCGCGGCCATCGGCATTACCAACCAACGCGAAACCACCGTCGTCTGGGATGCCGAGACGGGCCATGCGGTGCACCGCGCCATCGTCTGGCAGGATCGCCGCACCTCGGCCTATTGCCAGGAGCTGAAGGCGCAGGGCCACGAGGAAATGGTGACCGACCGCACCGGGCTTCTGCTCGATCCCTATTTCTCCTCGACCAAGCTGAAATTCATCCTTGACGAGGTCGATCCCGATCGCTCGCGCGCCCGCGCGGGCAAGCTTTTGTTCGGCACGGTCGACACGTTTCTGATCTGGAAGCTAACCGGCGGCAAGGTCCACGCGACCGATGCCACCAATGCCTGCCGCACGATGCTCTACGACATCCGCAAGGGGCGCTGGTCAACGTCGATCTGCAAGCTCTTGAATATCCCGGTGGAAATGCTTCCAGAGGTGCGCGACAGCGCGGGCGATTACGGGGTGACGCGGGGCGATCTCTTCGGGCGTGAAATCCCGATCCTGGGCGTTGCGGGCGATCAGCAGGCCGCAACCATCGGCCAGGCCTGTTTCGAGCCGGGGATGCTGAAATCGACCTATGGCACCGGCTGCTTCGCGCTGATGAATACCGGGGCAGAGCCCGTGCGGTCGGAAAACCGGCTGCTGACGACCATCGCCTACCAGCTGGACGGCACGCCCACCTACGCGCTCGAAGGGTCGATCTTCATCGCGGGCGCCGTGGTGCAATGGCTGCGCGACGGGCTGAAGATCATTCGCGAGGCGAAGGAAACCCAGCCGCTTGCCGAACGCGCGGATGATACCCAGAATGTCGTTCTGGTTCCGGCCTTTACGGGCCTCGGCGCCCCCTATTGGAACGCCGAATGCCGCGGCGCCATCTTCGGGCTCACGCGCAATTCCGGGCCCGAGGAATTCGCGCGGGCAGCGCTTGAAAGCGTGGGCTACCAGACCCGCGACCTGCTGGACGCCATGCGCGCAGACTGGAAAGGCGACGGCGCGGGCCGGACGTTGCGCGTTGACGGCGGCATGTCCGCGTCGAATTTCGCGATGCAGTTCCTGGCGGACATCATTGGTGCCGATGTGGACCGCCCCGAGATCCTCGAGACGACGGCCATGGGTGCCGCCTGGCTCGCCGGGATGCAGGCCGGGATCTATCCCGACCGAGACGGGTTTGCCGCGATGTGGGCGCTCGACCGCAAGTTCGAACCCTCCATGGGCGCGGACATGCGCGAGCAGAAATACGCCGCCTGGAAACGGGCCGTGAGCGCCGCGCAGGCCTTCTGATCGGCATGTGAACGCCGGGCGGTGCGCAGGCTCTTGCCGAGCCCGGGCGCGCCCGGCACACTCTGCCCGCCGAGACCCAAAAGAGGCAGAGCAGAGCAGCCATGACCCTTACCCGCCGCACCTTCGCGCTCGGCGCCACCGCCTTTCTGTCCGCCTGTGGCGGCGGGGGCGGAGCGCCCCTCACCCCCGCATCGTCCCGCGATCCGGGGCTCATTCCCACACCGAACCCGGGCTTCGATACCTGGGTGGCGGGATTTCGCAGCCGCGCGCGCGCACGCGGAATTTCTGACGCCACCCTCAATCGCGCGTTCCAGGGCGCGGGCTTTCTGCCGGGCGTCGTCGAACGCGACCGCAACCAGACCGAATTCAAACGCAGCTTCGAGGATTACCTGAACATCGTCGCGGGCGAGACCCGCGTCATGACCGGCCGCCAGAAATTCGGACAATACAATGGCTTGCTGTCCGAAGTTGAGGCGCGCTACGGCGTTCCCGCTGCGATCACCTGTGCCATCTGGGGCGTCGAAAGCCGCTTCGGAGAACGGCGCGGCGACATCTCCGTGATCTCGGCCACGGCGACGCTTGCCTATGACGGCCGTCGCGGCGATTTCTTCGAAGCGCAATTGCTGGCCGCCCTGCGCATTCTGGAGCGCGGCGACACGAATGCGGCGCAACTGACCGGATCCTGGGCCGGGGCGATGGGACATACCCAATTCATTCCAACGACATATCAGGCCCATGCGGTGGATTTCCGTGGCGACGGTCGGCGCGACATCTGGTCGGAGGACCCGACCGACGGGCTGGCCTCTGCGGCGGCATATCTCGCGGATAGCGGCTGGCGACGCGGGCTGCCCTGGGGGCTTGAGGTGCGCGCGCCTGACGGTCTTCCGGTCGGTCGTGGAACGCGACGCAGCGTAAGCGCCTGGGCGGCCTCCGGCGTCACATCTGCGCGCGGCGGAGCACTGCCCGCGCTTGGCGATGCGGCATTGCTGCGGCCCTCGGGCATCAACGGCCCGGCGTTCCTCGTTTCGCGGAATTTCGACGTGATCCTGCGCTACAATAATTCGGAAAACTACGCGCTGGGCGTCGGTTATCTGGCCTCCCGCCTTGCGGGCGGCGGTCCCCTCGCCGCACAATTTCCGCCGGATGCCAATGGCTTGACCGCTGACGACCGCAAACGACTTCAGGAATTGCTGACCGCGCGCGGCTTCGACACGGGCGGTACGGATGGCGTCATCGGCCCCAATACCGAAGAGGCGATCCGCGCCTATCAGGCCAGCGTCGGTCTGCCCGTGACCGGCACGCCGTCGCAGACGCTTCTGGCCGCTCTGTCGCGGTAGTTCAGCCGAAGACCTCGATCAGACTAAGCCCCTCCGGTCCGGCCCGCAGCCGGACCGCGCGGAACGGATCCCCGGCCCGCAGGAAGCCAGCGCCGGTCTGCAGCCCGGCCAGCCGCGCGGGTCGCGATGTGGCGCGCGCCAAGGCCTCCGACAGATCTTGTCCGCACAGCGTGACCAACACGGAAAGCGCGCGTGTCAGGTCAAGATCCGCACCAGCCAATGTGTCATCTTCAAGCCGTAACTCGTTGTTTTGGCGGAACACCTTCCGCCCGTTCAGCGAGAACTCCTGCAGATCCGTGCCCGCGACGGCCATCGCGTCACTGACCAGGAAGATCTCGGGATTGGCAGCCAACGCGACCTGCATCGCCACCGGATCAACATGGACGCCATCCGCGATCAGCCCGCAAGAGGCGCGATGCGCCAGCGCCGCGCCCACAAGGCCGGGATCGCGCGATCCCATCTGGCGCATCGCGTTGAACAAATGCGTCGCGCCGCGTGCCCCCGCCTCGAAATACATGGCTGCAGTCGCCGCGTCGCAATCGGTGTGGCCGAGCATCACGATAGCCCCCGCCTCGGCCAAGGCGCGCACCTGTTCCGGCGTTGCATTCTCCGGGGCCAGCGTGACCATAAGGCAGGGTAATGTCGCGGCCGCCTCGGCCAGAACGCTCAGATCGTGCTCTGTCATCGGTCGGATCAGCCCCGGATCGTGCGCACCGCATTTCACAACGGACAAATGCGGACCTTCGAGGTGTAACCCCGCAATACCAGGTACATTTTCGGCAATGGCGGTCTTGGCCGCAGCAATCGCTGCCCGCGTCACCTCCGGGGTGTCGGTAATGAGTGTCGGCAGGATCGAGGTGGCGCCGAGCGCATGATGCGCATAAGCCATTTTCCTCAAGGTCTCGACGTCGGGCGCGTCGTTGAAATTGACGCCGCCCCCGCCATTGACCTGAAGATCCACAAAGCCCGGCGCGAGGATGTCTCCGGCAAGATCGATGATCCGACCGGGCGCATGCCCCTCATCGGACATAACCAAATGATTTCTGACCGTTACATGGCCGCCGTCAACCCATCCGGCGCCGTCGAACACGCGACCGTTCACATATGTTGAGATCTCGTTCATGTGGCCTGCGCCCAATCCCGCGCCATGGCCAATGCACCGTCGAGAGGCGTACCACAGGGCTCTGAAAGTTTCGCCTGAACAGCGCGGGGAAAATACGGGCCCAAATGGGGGGCGACACCGCCGGTCAGGCAGATGCGGCTCACCTCACCCTCCGATATTTGAGCCAGCAAATCAGAGAGTTCCGAAGCAGCCTTCAACAGGATTTCCCTTGCACGGGGATCGCTCTCTGCGCAGTCGAACACCGTCGGAGCATGCGCGGCAATCTCCGTGGGGGCGCAATTGGCCGCGTAAGACAGCAAGGCAGGTCCATCCCCATGAGCAGCCAGTAAGTCACGCGCCAATGCACCCGCTTCGGCACGTCCTTCCGCCACTTTCATGGCGTACCGTATAGCCTCCCGCCCGATCCAGAAGCCCGAGCCTTCATCGCCCAAGGTGGGCCCCCAACCTCCGGCATATCGCAGGATGCCGTCCCTTTGCAGACCAACGAAAGAGCCCGTGCCCGCATGTAAAACCGCCCCGTCACGGGTGCCAAGCGCACCACGCATCGCCGCTTCACGATCCCCGCAGATCCATGCGCCGGCCAAGGGCAGCGCGGAGGCCGCCCGGCTCGCGATGTCCTCGGACACCACACCAGCAAGCGCCAACACCGCCGGTACGCGTTTCAGATCGCGGCCAGCCTCTTCTGACAACACATGAAGGCCGCGCTCTATTTCGTTGATTCCGCGCTGAAAATCTGAAGACAAGTTGCACGGCCCGACCTCGGTTTGAAACCGCTGACCTTCGATTTCGAGCGCCAGACGACACCGGCTTCCGCCGCCATCGACGCCGATCACCGCCTCCAAGGATCTGACGCTTCTTCGCGAGGTGATGGCCGAAGACACGTTCGTACCGCTCCCAACATGAATGGTTCACTGATTCGGATCAGGGTTGACACAAAACGCGAACACAGATAGAACAAAGCCGAACATCAGCCCGGAGGCGCGGCATGCTGACCAAGAAACAACTCGATCTGCTGGACTTCATCAACCGTCGGCTGCAGCGCGACGGCGTGCCACCAAGCTTCGACGAGATGAAGGATGCGCTCGATCTCCGGTCGAAATCCGGCATTCATCGCCTGATCACAGCGCTGGAAGAACGCGGCTTCATCCGTCGCCTCGCCCATCGTGCCCGTGCGATCGAGATCGTGAAGCTGCCGGACTCGTTGGGCGGCGCCTCCCAGTCCGGATTTCAGCCGCGTGTGATTGACGGTGATGCGCCCGGCGCGCGCCCGGCAGCGGCACAGCCGGTCTCCTCACTGCACGCCACGGAACTGCCCGTGCTCGGACGCATCGCGGCAGGCGCTCCGATCGAAGCGATCAACGAAGTGCCGCCGGAAATCGCGGTGCCGGGCCAGATGCTTGCGGGCGCCGGTCGGCATTATGCGCTGGAGGTCAAAGGCGACTCGATGATCGAGGCGGGGATCAACGATGGCGATGTCGTCGTGATCCGCGAAACCGGCGAGGCGCAGAACGGGGATATCGTTGTCGCACAGGTCCAAGGCTACGAGGCAACGCTGAAGCGCTTCCGCCGCAAAGACGACATGATCATCCTCGAAGCCGCCAACCCGGCCTATGAACCGCGGGTCCTGCCGCGCGGGGACGTGTCGGTGCAGGGACGCCTTGTCGGGTTGATCCGGACCTACTGAACGTACGGACTGCGCGCGCACCTAGTTTCGGGCCAGCCTGCGTTCGCGGGGTGTCTGCTGAACCTCGCTCCACGGGCGTCTGCCAACCACGTCGCGCGCCGCGATGATCTGAAGGCCCTGAGGAGAGCGGTGGATGGCGAGGGAGCCCGATGCGCTCAACATCTCGGGCCCGATCACGGTACAGGACAGGGTGGCATCCAAAGGAAACCTGCTGACGACCAGAGCGTCCGGATCGCAGCCGTCGAATGCCTCAAGGTCGCGTTTCCGCGAAAGATGCACGATTGGGCCAATGGCGTTGGTGGTCCAGCGGGCGGCGGCCGCAGACTGAGGGGACGGAGTACCGTCATTTTCAGACCAGAGACGCGCGGAAAATCCGGCCCCCGTTTCTTTCGAGACAGCGCGTCCAGCAGGCGTCATAACACCCACAAGCGCGCCATCCCGCGCAATCAGGATGTCCGGCCTTGCGCTCAAGGACCAGAGTGCCACGGCCACAAGCGCGGGCAGGATTGCAACGCGCCGTCCGCCCCCTTGCCAGAGGACGAAGAACAGGCCTGCTGCGGCGATCAGAGGCAGGACCGCTCCGGGCGGCGTTTTGATCCCGCCGACTGCGCCCGGCAGGGCCGAAACGTATCGCGCCACGCCGAGGATCCAGTCGAGGCCGAGCCCCATGACCCAAAGCGGCGCGGCCTCCAGCCCCAACGGCATCGCCGCCAGCGCCAGAAGGCCCGCAGGCATCACCATCGCCCCCATCAAGGGGACGGCGAGCAGATTGGCCATCAGCCCGAAATGCGAGACGAGGTTGAAATGCGCCATGGCGAAGGGCGCGGTCGCCGCCCCCGCTACCGCAGAGGAGAGCGCAATGGCCGCGATACCGCGCGCCCAGCCCGGCAGCCGCCGCTCGAACCCGCGATTGCGCCAGGCCGCGAACGCCGCCACGAGCGCCGTTGTCGCGGCGAAGGACATCTGGAAGCCTGGGCCCAGCAGGGCCTCGGGGCGCAGCGCCAGCACGATGAGCGCGGCCAGCGCAACCGAGCGGAGCGAAAGCGCGCGACGGTCCAGCAGCACCGCGACCAGCATGACCGAGACCATGACAAACGCCCTTTGCGTGGCGACATTTCCGCCCGACAGCGCGAGATAACCCGCCGCGGCCACAAGGGCGCCCGCCGCCGCAATCTTCTTGACCGGCCAGCGCAACCCGAGACCGGGCAGTAGCACGAGCCCCACGCGCAGACCGGCAAAGACCAGCCCCGCAAGAAGGCCCATATGCAAGCCCGATATGGCCAGAAGGTGGGCGAGGTTCGACTCCCGTAGCGCGCGCAGCGCGTCAGGTGCGATACCGCTGCGATCGCCCACGAGGATCGCCGCGGCCACAGCCCCGCGATCCCCGCCGAGGGCCGCGCGCACGCGCAATGCGATGGCGTGACGGAGCCGTGCGACCGGCAGATCGTCCGCGCCCGTATCGAGATGCAGGACCGGCGTGCGGGTATAGCCGACCCCGCCCAGCGACAGGAACCAGGCATGACGGCGGAAGTCGAAGCCATGCGGCTCGACCGGGCCCTGCGCTGCGGACAGATGGCCCGTCAGGATCACGATGCGCCCGGGCTCTGGTTCGAGCCAGCGCTGATCGCCGTGCAGCGACACGCGCACGCGACGCGGCGTCCTGGCCGGTGGCGTCCAGGGCAGCACGACCTGGTCGAGGGTCAGCCGCGGCTTGTCGGAGGCTGAGCGGTCCACCGCGACGATCCGGCCCTCGATAGGTCCGTAATAGCGCCCCTCGATCTGCGGCGAGGCGGTGATCTGCGTGCGCAGCCCCGCCACCGCCACCCCGAGCGCGGGCAACGCGAGGCAGAACACCAGCGCCCCGGCGAGCAGACCCGCGCGGCAGGCAAGCATCGCGAAGAGCGCACCGCCCAGCCCGAGCCCCGCGAAAGCCCAGAGAGGCGGTTCCACAGGCAGCGCGAAATAGAGCCCGATGCCCGTGCCGAACAGCACGGCGAGCCAGGGAAACAGCGCGCCCGATTGCCGTGCAAGCCGCATTTCCAGGGCGTTCCAGACGCGGCCCATGCTTGTCCTCCCGGCCCCGCGTGATATGGGTCCCCATCACTTTGCGCGCCCTTGGTTATCGAAAGGTTAACGCTTCCCCCATGTCCCAACAGGTCGTCACCCGTTTCGCCCCCTCGCCCACCGGATACCTGCATATCGGCGGCGCCCGCACGGCGCTGTTCAACTGGCTCTTCGCGCGCGGCCGGGGCGGCAAGTTCCTGCTGCGGATCGAGGACACCGACCGGGCGCGCTCCACACCCGAGGCCACGGCGGCGATCCTGAAGGGGCTCGACTGGCTGGGGCTCGATCATGACGGCGAGGTGGTGAGCCAAGCCGCCGGTGCCGCGCGCCATGCGGAGGTGGCGCATGCGCTTCTGGACAAGGGTGCGGCCTACAAGTGCTTCGCCACGCAGGACGAGATCTAGGCCTTCCGCGAAGCCGCCCGCGCCGAGGGCCGCTCGACCCTCTTCCGCTCGCCCTGGCGCGACGCGGATCCCGCCACCCATC
>CAZTEV010000011.1:0-4753 GCA_964612785.1 uncultured Roseivivax sp.
GAGCCGCGCGTTCCGTGGCGGTGCCGCGGTCGACGATCTGTTCAAGCTCCCGGTCGCCGCCATAGCGGGTCACGGCCAGGATCGTGCCGCCATGCATGGCGAACAGCAGGACCGAGCCATAGAGGAAGACGATCGAAAGCGCGTGGAACGGGTTGTAGTAGAGGTTCCCGTAGCGGATCGAGAAGGCGGTGGTCCAATCGAGATGCGGGAAGATCCCGTAGGGCACCGCTTCGGACCAGGAGCCCATCAGAACCGGGCGGAAAAGGCCCAGAACCAGGAAGAGCCAGATGGCCGAGCCGAAGGCCCAGAAGATGTGCTTGCCCATCTTCTGCTCTTTGGCAAGCAGATAGGAGCGCGCCCACCAGCTCATCACCGAGATGAGCAGGAAGAAACTGGCGATGATGTACCAGCCGCCATCCTGCAGCGGCGGAATCTTCAGGCCGTATTCCGGGCTGGGCGGCTCGAGCGCCAGCCAGAAGCCCTGGCGGATGAACTCCGCCAGCGACCAGTCGACCTGCGCCAGCATGTTCAGGCCGATGATGTTGAGCGCGAGGATCCCGGTCAGGAGCGACACGAGGCCTGTCCAGCCCAGATAGATCGGACCGATCTGCGCGTTTCCGAAGAAGCCTGCGAGGGTGGAGAAGAACGGGTTCTTGGTCCGCTCCTCCATCATCCGGCCGTTGTCGTTCATGCCCATCTCAGGCGTGCCCTGGACTTGGACCTGCGTGAAGATGTTCTGGTATTCAATCATAGGCATTGGTCACATCCTCCTCACAGGTGGCCCCAGATGGGCATCTCGAGCCACCAATTCCACCATTCCGGCCAGCCCTTGGTCCAAACCGGACCGGAGATGATGATGCAGACGGCCGACCAGAAGCCTGCATTGATGGCCAGAAGATAGCCGACGCGGTGAATGCCCAGCGTGCCGACCGAGTAGCCGATGAAATCCCGGAAGAAGGTGTCTTCGTGATCGGGCGTCTTCATGATCTCGTCCTTTTCGGGGTTCGCCGCCGAAAGGATCAGACCGCCATGCAGGGCCAGCGCCAGAGTGGTGGTGAAGAACAGTGTCACCGCCAGCATATGCGCCGGATTGTAATGGAAGTGCAGATACGCGTAGCCAGTGTTCGACACCCAATCGAGATGGCTGAAGATGCCATAGGGGAATGCGTGCCCCCAGGCGCCCAACAGAAGCGGGCGGAACACTTCGAGCGTGACGTAAGCGAGGATCGCCACCGAGAAGGCGAAGGGCACATGATAGCCCATGCCGAGCTTGCGGCAGATCTCGACCTCGCGCAGGGCCCAGGAACAGAAGGCGCCGATCGCACAGATCGTGATGATCTGCCACAGACCGCCCTCCATCAGCGGGGCCGCGCCCAGACCGTAGGAAATGTCGGGCGGTGCAATATTGATGAGCCAGGGATTGAACGTGCCCTGATGTGCGGCACCCCAGAGGATCAGGATCGTCCCCAGAAGTGCGAAAAAGGCGGTCGTGACCCCGAAGAAGCCCACGTAAAACGGGCCCACCCAGAAGTCGAACAGATCGCCGCCGATCAGCGTCCCTCCGCGGACGCGATACTTCTTTTCGAAGCTGAGCATAGCCATCGTCTTTGTCTCCGCTTGTGGCGGCGTCCTGCGGTCAGCGACCGTGTGCCGTCGGTTCGTGGAAGTCTTCTTGCTGGTTTGCCGTGGGCGGGTCAGACGGATGCCTCATCCGCCCACAGCTTTGGTGTGGTCACTTCGAGCCGGCGCGCGTGTGAGACGCACCGACGGCCTCAGTTGGCTGCGCCAACCGCTGCGGCAGTCTCGAACCAGTTGATGCCGTTCGAAAGAACGACCAAGTGGATCATCGCTGCGAGCAGGAAGAGGAAAACGCCCTGCGCCACGAAGACGCGACGGGGGTCGAAGATGAGCCAGATCTTGTAGAACTTCGCCATTTCTCTTCCCTCCTCAGAACCACGGACGCCAGATGAAGGTCGCCAGGTGTGCGACCACCGCAACCGCCGAGAACAGCCAGAGGCCGCTCATGTAGACGGAGTGCAGTTCCTGCGCCTGCTCATCGGTGAGACCCGTGAACGACAGGTCGGTATTATCAGCCATTAACTTTCCTCCGGAACGTTACGCTGACGCCGTGGCACCCCCACGGCCGGGTCCCCTCGAGGTCTCCCCCTCGGGGCCTGCCCACTCCGGATCGAAGCGGTCAGTCTCGGTGCTCGGACCTGGATCAGGCCGAGAATATGAGCGGCGTGATCCGATCCGCTTCCGCCCAGGCGCGGGCGAGCGGCCCGTGCAGGTTGAGCGTCTGCTTCTGGAACACGTCGAGCAGCCAGAAGACGGTGGCGAAGGGGATCGCCAGCACGAAGATCAGGCTGAAATAGAGAAGAAATTCCGTGCCCCGTTTCGTCGAGCGGGACCGCTGGGGCGCGTTCGAGCTGATATCGGTCATGGGGTCTGTCCTTTCGTTGAAGGGTCAAGGGCCGCGACGGTCTCGAGAACGACGCGTTCGGCCCCCTGGCGGAGCGCTTCTGCCTCTGCGGCATCGCGCAACGTCTTGGCCGCAGAAATGCGGGTGAGAACGGGATGGGAGGCAACGATGCGGTCCAGCTCGGCCTGTGCATCGGCATCCCAGGGAAAATCTCGGCGCAGCGGCGTGGGCGTCGCCTCGCCCGCATCCATCGCAGCCCCCAGCGGCAGGATGTGGAACAGCGCGTCGAACAGACCGTTGCAGATCTCCTGCAGAAGGTAGGCCGCGCCCGCATAGCCCATGAAAGGCGTGCCGGTATGGCGCCTTATGGCGGCACCGGGGAACGAAGCCGGGATGAAGGCCGGCTTCGGTCCGTGGCCCGCGCTCATCTCGGCGAGATACATCTTTTCGTTGATCGACCCCATCACGACGATGGGCCGTGCGGCGTGCAGCGTGGCGCGCACATGGTCGTTGTCGGTCTTCGACCCGGCCTTGCGTTCGACCGCAAGCGCGCAAGGAAGACCCAGATCGTCCTCGAGGTATTTGCGGATGCCGCGCGTATAGGTCTCGTTCGCCACGACCGCGAAATTGGCGGTCGCGAAGAAATCCTGCGTGACGGACCGCCAGAGATCCCAGACGGGCTTCAGCGTCGAATGTTTCTCGCGCTCGATGAAGGGCTCGGGATCAAGCCCCAGCATCTCGCCCAGTTTCCGCAGGAACAGGGTCGAGGACTCCATCCCGATGGGCGCCTGCAGGAACGGCTTGCCCAGCACTTCGGCCAGGCCGCGTCCGAACTCGCGATACATCACGATATTGGCGTCGGCATTCACCAGGTTGCGCATCTCGGCCAGGTGCGCGCCCATGGGCATCACCATGTTCACCTCGGCGCCGATGCCTTCGACCATGCGCCGGATTTCGGCCAGATCGGAGGGCATGTTGAACGTGCCGTACATCGGCCCGAGGATATTGACGCGCGGCTTGTCGCCCGCCTCGCGCTTTTTCTCGGGCGGCATGCGGCCCTTGGTCATGCCGTATTCGGTAAAGATCCAGGTCATCGCCCGGTCCGCGGCCTGCCACTGATCCTCGTCGATCGTACGCGGCAGGAAGCGCTGGATATTGGTGCCTTGCGGCGTAACGCCGCCGCCGATCATCTCGGCGATGGAGCCGGTGACAACGACTGCGGGAAGGGCGGGATCGAGCGTTTCCCACGCCCGGCGCATCGCGCCCTCGGTGCCGTCGCGGCCCAGCTCTTCTTCGCCCAAACCGGTCACGACGATGGGCAGCTCATGCGGCGGCAGCGCGTCGGTGTAGTGCAAGACGGAAGTCACGGGCAGGTTTTCGCAGCCTACGGGGCCGTCTATGACGACTTGCAGGCCCTTCACGGCGCAGAAGGCATAGACTGCGCCCCAATAGCCGCCCGCCCGGTCATGATCCTGGATCAGCATGGGCACCCCCTGCCCCGGACCTGATCCGGGGCCTCAGCGGCACCAACGAGGTCCCGGGGCAAGCCCGGGACACGGACGCACGGATGGAAACGCGCGGCCGTCATATCATCCGCTCCGCAGCGGCTTTCTTCGCCGCCTTATCGAGTTTCTTCTGATGCTGTGCGCGGAAATCGGGCCGCAGGTTCGGCGCGCCTTCCCAGACGCCCGCGGTGTCCTGCGCGCCCACGCCTTCGAAGAAGTCACGCATCTTGTCCATCCGGGCCTTGCCCGCGATGGCGGCATTGACCACCTCGGCCAGCGAGCCTGCGCCCGCGACACCCATCAGCGGCCGCGCGGAGATGAGGTTGGTGTAATAGAGACCCGGCACGCCCAACTCTTTCGCCTTCTGGACGACAGGCGTCGTGCCGATGGCGAGATCGGGCTTGTGGGCGTTCATCGCAGCGATGTCGTCTTCAAGCGACGCGCGGTACTGTACGCGACAGCCATGTGCCTCGAGCCAATCCGCATCCGCCTTGGAGAACCGTGTCTTCGGGCAAGCGGTGCCAACGTAAGGCACCTCGGCGCCGCTTTCGATCAGAAGCCGCGCAACCAGCAGCTCGGAGCCTTCATAGCCCGAAAGCGTTATCTTCCCCTCGATGGGGTTCGCGGCAAGCGCGGCCTTGATCGCCGGTAGCATCGCCGCCTTGGCCGCGTCGATCTTGGCGCGCTCGACATTGAATGCCGCGCCGACCTCTTCCAGCCAGGCCTCTGTCCCGTCATGGCCGACCGGGGCCGATCCGATGACGGGACGGCCCGCGGCCTCGAACTCGCGCACGGCAGCCGTGTAGAAGGGATGGATCGCCGCCAC
>CAZTEV010000011.1:4853-28150 GCA_964612785.1 uncultured Roseivivax sp.
GGAATGCCGAAGCCCGGCACGTCGATGCCCACGATGCGGACGCCGTTGATTTCCTTGGGGAGGAGCCGCAGCGGCACGCCTGACGCGGTGGGCACGCAGAGATTCGTTACCACGATCGCGTCATAGGCCTCCGGATCGGCCATCTCATGGACCGAGTCGCGGATGTCCTCGAACAGCTTTCCGGTCACCAGCGTCTCGGAACTGAAGGGCACATAGCCCACCGACCGGCGCGCCCCGTAGAAATGCGACACGAAGGTGAGGCCATAGACGCAGCAGGCCGAGCCTGACAGGACCGTGGCCACCCGCTTCATGCGCAAACCCACGCGCAGGGATCCGAAGGCCGGGCACATGCTTTGCGGTTTGTCGTGCGGACCTTTTGGGTAATCCTCGGCATAGCGGTCGAGGATGTCCGACGCTCCGGCTTCGCGCGCCGCCTGCGCCAGATCGCCACCCGAATGACAGCCCATGCCCTCGCGGGGCGCGGCCTGACCTGCGGCGTCTTTCGCGGTGTTGTGCGTGTCGTCCTTCACAATGCGTCCACTTGGTTCGAGGGGCTTTCGGCGCCGATCAGGCGTCGTCGTAGATGACTTCGAGGCTTTGCTGCGGTTTGGCGTGTTTACCGCGCATATCGGCATCGGTCGCAGGTTCGAGCACCACGCCCGCGCCCACTTCGGAGCCGTCAAAGAGCGCCAGCAGCCCGTCCTGATCGAGCGGGGTTGGTCGGACCGGCGGTGCGCCCGCCACTTCCGAGGCAAGTCCCGCGAACAGGTCACCCCAGGGCGATTTCGACGTGCCGACGATCTGATAATTGGCGGATTTCTTGCGCAGGTCGTCATCCTGCGGGATGGCGGCCAGCACCGGAATGCCCGCGGCCTCCGCGAAGGCCTGCGCTTCGCCCGAATGGTCGTCCTTGTTCACCACAAGACCCGCGACGCCGACATTGCCGCCGAGTTTGCGGAAATACTCGACCGCCGAGCAGACGTTGTTCGCGACATAAAGCGATTGCAGGTCGTTCGAGGCGACCAGGATCACCTTCTGCGCCATGTCGCGCGCGATGGGCAGGCCGAAGCCGCCGCAGACCACGTCGCCCAGGAAGTCCAGGAGGACGTAATCGAAATCCCAATCGTGAAAGCCCAGCTTCTCCAACAGCTCGAAGCCGTGGATGATGCCGCGTCCGCCGCAGCCGCGACCGACCTCGGGGCCGCCCAGCTCCATCGCGAAGACGCCGCCCGACTTGAAGCAGACATCGCCGATCTGCACCTCTTCGCCTGCCAGCTTCTTGCGGGTCGAGGTCTCGATGATCGTCGGGCAGGCCTTGCCGCCGAACAGAAGCGATGTCGTGTCGGATTTCGGATCGCAGCCGATGAGCAGCACGCGCTTGCCCTGCTCGGCCATCATGTGGCTGAGATTGGCGAGGGTGAAGGACTTGCCGATCCCGCCCTTGCCGTAGATCGCGATGATCTGCGTCTTGCTTTTCGGCTCGTCGGTGGTGATGTCCGCCAGATCCTCGCCCGCCTCGTCGCGCAGGCGCTGGTCGAAGTCCTTCAGGTTCGGCACATCGCCCGAGCCTGCGTGCTTTTGCACTTCGTCCTTCATGAAGCGTCCTTCCAGTCGATGATCATTTTCAGGCAGGACGGATCGCTGAACGCGGTCTCGTAGGCCGCGGCGATGCCGTCCTTCTTCGTGCGATGGGTGACGAGACCGTCGAGGGACAGCGCGCCCGTCTCGATCAGGGTCCGCGTGGCAATGAGATCCTCGCGCGCCCATTCGGCAGCGACACGGAACCGCGCCTCTTTCATGAAAGCGGGCGGAAAGGCGAAGGAAATCGGCGCGGCGTAAAAGCCCGCCAGAACGATCTCACCGCCCTTGGCGATACGGCCGACCAGATCGTTCAGAATGGCGCCGTTGCCGGAGGCATCATAGACACTGCGATAATCCCGGCGCGGATCGTCTTCGGGGCGCAGTACCGTGTAGCCGTCCGCACCGTCCATCCGCAGCGCGTCCACTTCCCAGACCGTGGGCGGAGGCCCACCGGCCGCCAGCGTCAACCGCGCAAGCAGGCGTCCGAGCACCCCGTGACCCACAATCAAATCCGGTAGTTCGGCCCGATATCCTGCGAGCGCGTGACGCGCGGTGGCCGCAAGCGCCAAGAGCGCGCCCGTCTCTCCGAGCGTCGAATCGATCCGGCTGACGCGGTCGGCTTTCGTGACCAGACGGGTTGCGGCCCCGCCGAACAGCCCATGCGCGCCTTCGAAACAAGCGGCCCCCGGAACAAAGACATGATCGCCAGGCTTGAAGCCGGTCCGAGGCGCCGCCTCCACCACTTCGCCCGCGGCCTCGTAGCCCGGAACCAGCGGATATCCCATGCCGGGAAACGGGGGCATTTCCCCCGTATAGAACAGCTTTTCCGTTCCGGTGGAGATCCCTGAAAAGGCGATATCGACAACCAGATCATCTGCGGTCGGATCGGTCAGAGGCAGATCGCCGAGCGAAAGCGCTTTCGGGCTTTCCAGCAAGACGGCCTCTGTGAACATGACACCCCTCCTCCGGGAGAGACCTCTGACGGGACGCGCTGGGCGTTCGACTGTCAGACGACTCTTACACTGTAGGTTGTCAGATTAGAGATACAGAGCAAACTGTCAATCAGAATAGACAGTTTGTTGGGATCAACCCGGCTTCACCGCCTCGATCACGCTGGTCACGAAGGGCCTGCGAGGTGCCGGAAGACGCAGCCCTGTAAAGCCCGCGTCGTGCAGAAATTCAGAAATCCGCGCGGCGGAGCGCACTGTCCCCGTGCGCATCGCCATGGTGTAGAACGCGAAGTAGACATCGCAGATCGGGTCCGGCCTCGCGCCGCCCGACATCGGCTCGGACACCAGGATTCGGCCACCTTCCGGCAATGCGGCATGAACCTTGCGAAGAAGGCCCCGGACTGTCGTATCGTCATGGTCGTAAAGCACCCGGATCAGGCTGATCGCATCCGCCCCAATCTCGGGCAGCCTGTCATCGTCCCGGAACGACCCGCCTTTAAAATCCAGCCGGGCCTCTGGCTTGGCGTCCGCGATGACCGCAGGAAGGTCGAACACCGTCAGACGAAGGGTCGGATACCGCCCCGCTACGGAGCGGGCAAAGCTGCCATGGCCACCGCCCACATCCATCAGATGCGACACACCGGACAGCGAGATCGCATCCAAGGTATCCTCGGCGACAAGGCCCTGCGTCTCGGTCATCAGGCCGGAATAGAGCCTGGTCGTCGTCGAATCACCTCCGGCGCCGCCGAAGACGTAGGGCCAGAACTCGGCCATCTCGGTTTCCGTCTCACCGCGCAAAAGCGCGACCGGATCGGCCATGTCGCGATAAAGCACCTCATGATGTCGGATCATGCCTTCAAGGCCCGGCACGCCGATCAGGGCGGCGCCACGGGTCGTGATCTCGTATGTGTCTCTGTTCCTGCGCAAAAGCCCCAATGCGGCCCCCGCTTGCAGCAACTGGCGCAGACGGTCGCGCGGAATGTCGAGCTGTGTTGAAAGGTCGCCCGGATCGAGCGGGGCCTCCATCGCGCGATGCGGGATTCGCAGCGCGATCAGCGCGTGCAGCACCTGGCTTGCGACGAATCCCTGTACGAGACCGAACAGGGCCTCGCCTTCGCTGCGGACATGTCTGCGGGTCAGGGGAAAGCGTGCCGCCCAGCGCTGAAACCTCGGGTTCGCAGCCAGACGGGCAAGCCGTGTACGCAGGCCGGGGCGCGCGGGTTTCGGCGCGAGATCGCCCGCGACCCAGGCCATGGCTCAGACCCGGACCGGATTGAGACCGGGGGTCAGTCGCTCGGCCTGTGCGCGCACCATCTTGGCCAGCATGGCCTCTCCGGGACAGGACGGGATCGAGGCAATGGCCCCGGACAGGATATCCGTCAGACGGGTCACCGCGCCCGCCACGCCCAGTTCGGCCACGGCGTTGGGGCGGTTATGGATCTCGTCCTGATGGGCAGGCTTGCCCAGGCTTTCCTCGGTGCCCAGCGCGTCACGCAGATCGTCGGCCACCTGAAAGGCTTCGCCGATACGGGCGCCCAATTCATACCAGGGCTCCGCATCCTGACCGGCGGCGGCAGCGCCCATCTGCGTCGCCGCGATGAACAGCGCGCCAGTCTTGGAGCGGTGATAGGCCGACAGGTCGATCTTGTCCTCGCTCTCCCAGCCCTGACCGGCGCAGATGCCATGCGGCATGCCGGTCTGGCGGGCCAGCAACGCGATCAGCGGCGCAAGTCGATCGGGCGCAGAGCCTGACGCGCGCGCGAGCACCTCGAACGCCATGATGATCAGGGAATCGCCCGTGAGAACCGCCAGAGGCTCCGAAAAGGTGCGGTGCACGGACGGTTTACCGCGGCGCAGGTCGGCATCGTCGAAACAGGGCAGGTCGTCATGCACGAGGCTGGCGCAATGAATGAGTTCGAGAGCAGCAGCGGCGGCATCGGTCATCGCCGGCCGGTCGTCACCACAGGCCATCGCGACGGAGACAAGGATTGTGGGACGAATGCGGGCGCCCCCGGGCGTGCATGCGTAAAGAAGCGCATCGGCCAGCTGTGCCGGTGCGGATCCGCCAGTCTGGCCGTGACGGATGGCCCCCGTGATTGCGGTGTCGATACGTTGGGAGACGCCCATATCCGGCTCACTTTCCCGCAACCATTGTCGATCACGATTTACATGTATGTGTAAATCACACTGGACAGGTTGTCCTGACGAGTCAACAATTCAGAGGTGAAATCGAAAATACATCATAAGGCCAACGCGCCGCAGCGGCCCGTCATCGTCATCGGTGCCGGGATTGGCGGATTGTCCGCCGCCCTCGCGCTGAGTTCGGCGGGCCACGATGTGCATGTCATCGAACGCGCGGCGACGCCCGGCGGCAAGATGCGCCAGATCGGCGGCGTCGATGCCGGACCCACGGTCTTGACCATGCGCTGGGTCTTCGATGCGCTGTTCGAGGCGGCGGACACACGGATTGAGGATCATGTGACGCTGGTTCCGCAGGACATCCTCGCGCGGCATTTCTGGCAGGACGGGACACAGCTCGATCTGTTCGCCGATCTGGATCGCAGCGCGGAGGCAGTCCGCGCCTTCGCCGGTCCCCGCGGCGAGGCCGAGTTCCGTGCCTTCTCGGCCCGCGCACGGCGGCTGTTTCAGGCCTTTCTCGACCCGATGATGTGTGCGCCCGATCCCGATCCGCTTGCGCTTGCCCGGCTGGTTGCGACCCGGCCAAGACTGCTGATGGACATGGCGCCCTGGCATTCGCTGAACGGGCTGATGCGGCGCAGCTTCACCGATCCGCGTCTGCGTCAGCTTTTCGGGCGCTATGCCACGTATGTGGGCGGCGATCCCGCGAAGGTCCCTGCCCTGCTCGCCCTGATCTGGGAGGCGGAGGCGGCAGGCGTCTGGGCCGTGGACGGTGGCCTGTCGGCCCTCGCCGCCGCGATCACCAAGGTGCTGACAGACCGCGGGGCGGAGTTCAGTTTCGACACCCATGTGACAGGGATCACCACCGACAGCGATGGCGTGACGGGCATCGAGACCGCAGACGGGCGCCGGATCAAGGCCGCGCAGGTGGTCTTCAACGGCGATCCGCGCGCGATATCCGTGGGGGCGCTGGGGGCGGGCGCGCAGAATGCCGTGCCGGATCTGATGCACACGAAACGCGCGCTCTCCGCAAATGTCTGGAGCTTCCGCGCCCGGCTCACGGGCCCGGACCTTGTCCATCACAACGTCTTTTTCCGAACCGACCCGGATCCTGAATTTGCGCGCCTCGCCCAAGGCCAGGTCGCACCGGATCCGACTGTCTATCTGTGTGCCGAGGATCGCGGGATCGGCCAATCCCCGCCCGAGGCAGAGCGTATCGAGTTGATTGTTAATGCGTCTCCGATTGGAGCCATCCCTTCGAGCCAAGAGGATTTCATCGAATGTCAGACCAGAACTTTCTCGGCTCTGGCGCGTCATGGCGTGACCATCGACCCAATACCAGGACCGGAGGCACTGACCACGCCACCGGATTTCGAAACGCTGTTTCCGGGGAGCCTCGGTTCCCTTTACGGGCAGAGCCCGCACGGCCTGACGGCGGCGCTGACCCGTCCGAGGGCGCGGAGCCGGATACCGGGCCTGTATCTCTGCGGGGGCGGGGTGCATCCGGGACCGGGGGTTCCGATGGCAGCGCTTTCCGGACGGCACGCGGCCGCGGCGATCTTGACGGACCTTGCTTCAACCTCGCGGTCCCGCCCAATGGCTATGCCTGGTGGTATGTCGACGGGATCAGCGACGACGGCACTCGGGCCATCTCGATCATCGCCTTCATAGGGTCGGTCTTTTCGCCCTGGTATCGCTGGTCGGGCCGGGTGGATCCGGAAAACCATGTCTGCATGAATGTGGCGACCTATGGGCCGCGCGGGCGCTTCACCATGACGGATCGGGGCCGGTCCGCGTTGCGGCAAAGTCCGCAGCGCATCCAGATCGGCCCGTCAGCAATGGGATGGAACGGCAAACAGCTGGTGATCGAAGTGAACGAGATGACCGCACCGCCCCAGCTTGCCCGGGTGCGCGGGCTCATTCGTGTGACGCCCAGCGCGATCACCGACCGCGAATTGCCGCTGACGCCCGACGGTGCCCATATCTGGCGCCCCTTCGCGCCGGTCTCCCGCATCGAGGTGGATATGGAAGCGACCGGCTGGCAATGGCAGGGGCACGGCTATTTCGATGCCAATTTCGGCACCCGCGCGCTTGAGGAGGACTTTTCCTACTGGACCTGGGGCCGTTTCCCCACGCCGCATGGCGCGACATGCTTCTACGATGCGCAGCGCCGCGACGGGACGCACCTCGCGCAGGCGGCGGGGTTCGACAAGGATGGCAAGGTCTATGACGTGATGCTGCCCACCAAGCGCAAGATGCGCCGCAGCCTGTGGCAGGTGCGTCGTGACACGCGCGGCGATGAGGAAGCCAGGCCGCGTCAGGTCATGAACATGCTGGATGCGCCGTTCTATTCCCGGTCCATGGTGGAAACGCAGCTCGGCGGGGAACCGGCGGTCGGGGTGCATGAGGCGCTTGACCTGACACGGTTCGAGAAACCCTGGCTCAAACCGATGATCGCCGTGCGCGTGCCGCGCCGGACGCGCTGGGTGTTCGACGATTGATCAGCGCGCCTGTTCGGGCGGATTGGCGGCCTCTGCGGGGTTCAGGCGCCAGACCGCCGCGTTCAGCGCGCCCGCGATGCTGACCCAGACGAGATACGGCAGGAACAGGAAGCCCGAGATCCGATCCACCTGCCAGAACACCACGACGCAGGCCGCGACCGACAGCCAGAGAAGTCCCAGCACCATCATGCCTGCGCGGATCCGCTTGAGCCCGAAGAACACCGGCGTCCACAGGGTGTTGAGCGCGATCTGAAGCGCCCAGAGCGCCATCGCCACGGAATTCCCGTCACTCAGCGCCAGCCGCGCACCTGCCACGGACATGCACAGGTAAAGCGTGGTCCAGGTGACCGGAAACGCCCAGTCTGGCGGCGTCCAGCCCGGTTTCTCGAGGTTCCGATACCAAGGACCCGGCGGAAAGATCGCGCCGGTCGTGCCTGCGGCGAAGCAGGCGGCAAGAAAGAGCAGGAAGAGGATCCAGAACATGACGCTCAGGTAGAGCGGGCGCCGTCATCGATCAAGGCAGCCGCCATCTGCCGGTCCCGTTCGGCCAGTTGCGAGAGCACGGAGAACAGCGTGTCCTGGCGGCTCCAGCTTTCCGGCCTGCGGGACGCGGCGGCATCGACCAGGAACGCGGTCTCGGGCAGGGGTTTGGCGTAAAGCACGGCAGATCGCGGCGCGACGCCGCTGACGCCCGCGCGGATTGCGGACAGGCCAAGCCAGCCGATCTTCTGGGTCTTGGTCGTCCGCGCGCGATGCGTGATGCTGTCATGCTCCAACCGCGCAAGCGCTCCGCCGATCCCGTCATAGATATGCCGGGCGGCGTAGATGCCGGGGCGGCAATCCATCGGCAGCGCCGAAAGTCCGGCCTCCGCACGCAGGTAAAGGCGGCTCGCCTCAGCCAGAAGGCGGCTGACGATCCGACGGATCTCGGCCGTGGCTGAAGGCGCATCGAGAAAGCATTGCGGCTCTATTCCAGCCTGATCGAGCCAGTCTAGCGGGATATAAAGCCGCCCCTCGCGGGCATCCTCGCCCACATCCCGGGCGATGTTCGTCAATTGCATCGCCACGCCCAGATCGGCGGCGCGGGCCAGCGCGTTCGGATCGCGCACCCGCATGAGCACGCACATCATCACGCCCACGGTTGCCGCCACGCGCGCGGAATAATCGCGCAACTCGGACAGCGTTTCATACCGCCGCCCGGTCGCGTCCCAGCCCAGCCCCTCGAGCAGCGCCTCGGGCACCGCGCGGGGCATGTCGAACTCTTCGACCACGGCGGCGAAGGCCCGGTCGGGGGCGGCGTTTTCGGGCCGTCCCTCATAGACATTATCGAGTCTGTCGCGCAGGCGCAGCACGGCTTCGGCCTTGTGGGTGTTCAGATCGACCGCATCGTCGGCCAGGCGGCAGAAGGCATAAAGCGCCAGGGCCGGGTCGCGGACACGGTTCGGCAGCAGGCGCGAGGCGGCATGGAAGGACAACGACCCATGGCGGATCGCCTCGCGGCATTGCGCCATGTCGTCCGGCGCGATCATGTCCGCACCGCGCTGGGCTCGGGCACGAGCTGCGCCAGAACCTCGGCCGACGATATGACACCCGGAAGCCCCGCACCGGGATGCGTGCCCGCTCCGGTCAGGTACAGCCCCTCGACCTCTTCGCTGACATTATGAGGGCGGAACCACGCGCTTTGCAGGATGCGCGGTTCGATGGAGAAACCTGTGCCATGCGGCGCGTTGTAGCGCGATGCGAAATCAAGCGGCGTCAGGATCTCCTGCGTGCCGAGATGGTCGGACAGATCCGGCAGCAATTGCGTCTCGAGCACCTGTTCCACCTTCTTGCGATAGGCCTCACGCTCGGTGTCCCAATCCACGCCATTGTCATGGCCCAGATGCGGAACGGGCGAGAGAACGTAGAAGGTATCGTCGCCGTCCGGGGCGACGGTCGGATCCGTCACGCTGGGGCGGTGCACATAGAGCGACATGTCGTCCGACAGCGTGCCGTTGATGAAGATGTCGCGCACGAGGCCCTTGTAGCGCGGACCGTTCAGGATCGTGTGGTGCCCCACATCGCGCCATTTGTCGCGCGTCCCCTTGGTACCGAAATACCAGACGAAGAGGCCCATGGACCAGCGCGAGGCGTCGAGCTTGCGGTCTGTCCAGCGCCAGCGATCGCGCTTGCGCATCAGCTTGGAATAGGTCCAGCCCGCATCGGCGTTGGAGACGACCAGATCGGCCGCGATCTCCTCGCCATCGGCCAGTCGGACGCCCGCGGCGCGGTTGCCGTCGAACAGGATTTCATCGACCTCGGTCTCCATCCGCACGGCGCCACCCTGTTCGGTCACGATACGCGCCATGACACGCGCGATCTCGGCCACGCCGCCCATGGCGTAATGTACCCCGAATTCCTTCTCGAGATGGCTGACGAGGATATACATCGACGTGACGTTGAACGGATCGCCACCGATGAACAGCGGATGGAAGGACAGCGCCATGCGCAGGCGTTCGTCTTTGACCCGCCGTGCCGCATGGGCATAGACCGACCGGTCCGCACGCATCTTCGCGAATGTCGGCAAGACCGCGATCAGATCGCGCAGACGGTGCATCGACCGGCGGCCCAGATCCTCGAAGCCGAACCAGTAGCGGGCCTCGGAATCGCGCAGGAATTTCAGGTAGCCGGGCACGTCGTCCGGCGAAAGGCGGCGGACTTCCTCGACCATGCGTTCGGTATCGCCCGATGCTTCGAAGCGCGATCCGTCCGGCCAGCGGATCTCGTAGAACGGGTCCAGGGCGCGCAGGTCGATATCATCGTCGAACGATCGCCCGCAGGCCGCCCAGAGTTCACGAAACACCTGCGGCACGGTGACGATGGTCGGGCCCAGATCGAATCGGTGTCCGTCCCGCCAGAGCGCCGAGCCCCGACCGCCCGGAACATCGAGCCGGTCGATGACGCTGACGCGATAGCCCAGCGCGCCCAGCCGCATGGCCGAGGCCAATCCGCCAAGACCCGCGCCGATCACCACGGCATGGGGTCCCGTCTTCAGGCGCGCCGCTTCGATCAGCGTTGTGTCAATGCGTGTCATTAAGTCAGCATAGCACTGTCAATTTTTTCTGACAATTCCTCGATTGATACGCGGTCAAACGTCGAGACGCTTTCAATGAAGCTCTTTATGTGTCAGTCTTTGTTGACAGTCTTGGATTCTTTCATGCAGTGCGTCAGCCTCACCCTGTTTCGTTTCGACGGTTTCCTGTCCAGAAGCTGGGCTTTGGCGATGATGGCCATGGCCCGTCCGATGCTGCGAAAGGTTCCAGGTCTGAGTTTCTGGAAGCTTTGCGGGTCGGGCACGGGTGAAGGCTTCACGCCGATCCCGAATACCGGCGTCTATGCGATCCTCGCGGTGTTCGACGATGCGGCCCAGGCCGAACGCGCTATCGCGGAAGACCGGCCGTGGTGCCTTTATCGAGCCCGCGCGGCCGAAGCCTGGACGCTGTTTCTGTCACCCATCTCCTCGCGCGGGGCCTGGGCCGGGGTGGCGCCGTTCGAGGTTCATCGCGACACCAAGGCGGGGCCGCTTGTCGCGCTCACGCGCGCGACGGTCAAACCCGCCATCGCCGCACGGTTCTGGAACCGGGTGCCCAGTATCAGCCGGATGATCGGCGCCGATCCGAACGTCTTGTTCAAAATCGGGATCGGCGAGGTGCCGTTGTTGCATCAGGTCACCTTCTCGATCTGGCCCGATGCGCACAGCATGGCCTCCTTCGCCCGTCACAGCGGCCCGCATGCCGCGGCCATCGACGCGGTGCGCTCGGGGCGCTGGTTTCGCGAAGAACTCTACGCCCGCTTCCGCATCACCGGAGAGCAGGGATCCTGGGACGGGCAAAGCCCGCGCCTCGGCACACATATCGCATCCCCGGAGGGAGCCACATGAAACATCCGTTTCCGTTCTCGGCCATCGTCGGCCAGACCCAGATGAAAACCGCGATGATCCTGACCGCCATCGATCCGGACATTGGCGGCGTGCTGGTCTTCGGCGACCGGGGCACCGGGAAATCCACCGCCGTCCGTGCGCTTGCGGCTCTGTTACCGCCCATTTCGGTGGTCAAGGGCAGTGCGACGAATGCAGAGTCGCCGGACGATGTGGCGAACTGGGACCGCATGGCGGGCAGCGATATCGTGGAGGTGCCGACCCCGGTGATCGACTTGCCGCTCGGCGCCACCGAGGATCGGGTCGTGGGTGCGCTCGATATCGAGCGGGCGATCACCCATGGCGAAAAGGCGTTCGAACCGGGGCTGCTCGCGCGGGCCAACCGCGGCTATCTCTATATCGACGAGGTCAATCTGCTCGAGGATCATATCGTCGATCTGCTGCTCGACGTGGCGCAATCGGGCGAGAACGTGATCGAGCGCGAAGGTCTCTCGGTGCGTCACGATGCACGCTTCGTGCTGGTCGGATCGGGCAATCCCGAGGAGGGCGAGCTGCGTCCGCAGCTTCTGGACCGCTTCGGCCTGTCGGTCGAAGTCCGCTCTCCGCAGGATATCGAGGAACGGATCGACGTGATCCGACGCCGCGCCGCCTATGACGTGAACCCCGAGGCGTTCCTGCGGAAGTGGCATCGCGAGGATCTGAATATCCGCAACACCATTCTCGGTGCGCGGACCGCCCTGCCCGACATCGCGACCAAGGACAGCGCACTGCGCGATTGCGCCGAGCTGTGCCTGGCTCTCGGATCGGACGGTTTGCGCGGAGAGTTGACGCTGTTGCGCGCAGCGCGAGCTCAGGCTGCTTATGAAGGCGCGACCAAGATCACCCGCGATCATATCAAGACCGTCGCGCCCATGGCGCTGTCGCACAGGCTGCGGCGCGATCCGCTGGACGAGGCGGGCAGTTCCGCCCGCGTCTCCCGCCTGATGGACGACATCTTCGCATGAGGCAGGACCGGACCGCGATCTGGGTTGCGGGCCATCTCGGCCTGACGCTGCTCGCGGTCGATCCGGTGGGCCTCGGCGGGCTGCATCTGCGTGCGCGTGCCTCACCGGTGCGCGATGCGTTTCTGGCCAGCGCCCCTGCCCTGCTTTCGCCCTTCATTCGTCTTTCCCCGATGATGGATGACGAGGCCGTGTTCGGCGGAACCGACATCGCCGCGACCCTGGAACAGGGGCGACTTGTGCAGAAACAGGGTCTGATTTCCGCGCGGGGCACCCGGCTTCTGACCATGGCCGAACGGATACGTCCGGAACGCGCGGCACGCATCGCCCAGCACCTCGATCGGGCCGATGCCGCGCCGGTGATTCTGGTCGACGAAGGCATCGACGAGGAAACCGCGCCGGAGGTCTTGACCGAACGGCTGGCCTTCAAGGTGGATCTAGACGGGTTGCGCGCGATGGATCTGTCCGAGCTTGCGATCTGCGAAGACGATATCCGCATCGCGCGCGCGCGCCTTGCCGACATGGACATCCCCGATGCGGCCTTCGCCAGCCTGACGGTGACGGCGCTGCGGTACGGCATTCACTCGATGCGCGCGCCGCTTCTGGCCCTGGCCGCGGCCCGGGCGAATGCGGCTCTGCACAAGCGCGATTCGCTCCTGCCCGAGGATCTGTCCGTGGCGGCGGAGCTCGTCTTCGCCCATCGCGCGACGCAGGTCCCCGAAGAGGACTCGCCGCCCGAAACCGACGATCCCGCGCCCGAACCGGACCAGACGCCGGATCGGGCCGAGGATGACACCGCCTTCGATATTCCAGACGAGATGATGGTCGAGGCGGTCCGCGCCACCCTGCCCGATGGCGTGCTCGCAGCCTTGGCCGACCGCAAGAAGACACGCGCACGCGCTCAAGGATCCGGCGCCGGCCGCAAGAGGCGCAGCAACCGGCGCGGACGGCCCCTGCCCGCACGGCCTGGAAAACCCGGCAGCCAGTCGCGGCTCGATCTCTTCGCGACCCTGCGCAGTGCCGCGCCCTGGCAGGCGATCCGCCGGGCCGAAGCACCCCATCGAAAAGGTCTGATCGTCCTGCGCGACGATTTCCGGGTGAAGGTCTATGAAGAACGCTCGGACCGGCTGATCATCTTTGTCGTGGATGCCTCGGGGTCCGCGGCGATGACCCGGCTGGCCGAAGCCAAAGGCGCGGTCGAGACGGTTCTGGCCGATGCCTATGCCAGCCGCGATCATGTGGCGCTGATCGCCTTCCGGGGCGAGAGTGCGGATATTCTGCTGCCGCCCACACGGTCGCTGGTTCAGGCCAAGCGCGCGCTGGGCGGTCTGCCGGGCGGCGGTGGAACGCCCCTGGCTGCGGGTCTTCAGACAGCGGCAGAGATGGCACGGCAGGCGCAGGCGCAGGGCCTGTCCCCCTCGATTGCGCTTCTGACGGACGGACGGGCAAATATCGGTCTGTCCGGCACCGGGCGGGACGCGGCGATGGAGGATGCAATGCGATGCGCGGCGTTGATCGGCGCGCTCGGGGTTCCGGGCCTGATGCTCGATACCAACCGGAGGCCGAAAGAGGCGCTGGCCGCGCTGGCACAGGCCATGGGCGCGGCTTACATGCCCCTGCCTCGCGCCGAAGCACAGGCCATTTCATCCTCCGTGACCGATGCTTTGCGTCGCTGACATGCAGGCCTCCGGTCCGCCCGAGGATTGGCCGCTCTCCGCACAGTCCCGCATGATCCGGTCGCGTCCGCATGACTGGCACGTTCAGATCATGGGCAGCGGACCCGCGCTTTTGTTCCTGCATGGCGCGGGCGGCACGACCCATAGCTGGCGCGATGTGATGCCGTCTTGTTCCGGTTTCACCTGCATCGCGATTGACCTGCCCGGGCATGGCTATACCCGTCTCGGGTCACGGCAGCGATCTTCGCTGGAGGCCATGGCACAGGACATTGCTGCACTCTGTGCGCAGGAGGCCTGGCAGATCGCGGGGATTGTCGGCCATTCCGCGGGTGGGGCGATTGCGCTGCGCCTATCGCAACGCATGGCCGATCATCCGCCAGTTCTGGCGATCAATCCGGCGCTGCAACCGTTTGAAGGGTTGGCAGGCGTGGTCTTTCCCGCCGCCGCGCGCGCCATCGCCACCCTGCCCTTCGCGGTCGATCTGATCCACAAGACGCTCGTGTCGCCCAGCCGCGCGCGCCAGCTTCTGGACGGGACCGGATCGAAGATCGATCCGGAGGGCGTCGCGCTCTACGCCCGCCTTCTCGGCAATCGCGCACATATCGAGGGTGCACTTCTGATGATGGCGCAATGGACCCTGACGGGCCTCATCGCCGATCTGCCGAAGCTGAAGACGCGCGCGCTGTTTCTCGTGGGGAGCAACGACAAGACCGTTCCGCCCGCGAGCGCAGAGCATGCCGCGCTGCGCATGGCAGATGCGCGCATTGACCGACTGGACGGACTTGGGCATCTGGCGCATGAAGAAGCGCCGGACCGGATTGCGGACCGGATCACGGACTTCTTCACCGAAACGATCTGAAGCGCGCAGCGAGGCGGGTTTGAGCTTTCTGAAAGACAACGCGCCGTGGCTTGCGGCGGGCATGACGCTGACATTTCTGTCGAGCTTCGGGCAGACCTTCTTCATCTCCATCTTCGCAGGAGAGATCAGGGCGGAGTTCGGTCTGTCCCACGGGGATTGGGGCGCGGTCTATGCGGCGGGCACGATGCTGTCCGCGCTCACGATGATCTGGGCCGGGGCGCTGACGGACCGGTTTCGCAGCCGCGCGCTCGGCAGTGGTGTCCTCTGCGCCTTGGCCTGCGCCTGTCTGTTCATGGCGTGGAACAGCGCGGCGCTGCTTCTGCCGGTCTCCATCTATGTGCTGCGGTTGTTCGGGCAGGGCATGACCAGCCATATCGCCATGGCCTCGATGTCGCGGTGGTTTGTCGCGACGCGGGGCAGGGCGCTGAGTATCGCGAGCCTGGGCGTCACCCTCGGCAATGCGATCGTTCCGGTGGTCTTCGTGGCGTTGATGGCGCTTTACGACTGGCGCGTTCTGTGGGTCATGGCCGCATGCGTGGCACTGGCGGGCATTCCGCTGATCCTTCTGCTTCTGCGCAGAGAACGCACACCGCAGGCCATGGCCGCACAAAGCGCTGCCGCGCTTGGCATGGACAACCGCCACTGGACCCGGATGGAGGCGCTGCGCCATCCGTTGTTCTGGCTGATGATCCCTGCGCTGATGGGCCCGCCCGCCTGGGGCACGGTCTTCTTCTTTCAGCAGGTCCATTACGTCGAGGTGAAGGGCTGGAACCTGATCGAACTGGTGGCTTGGCTGCCGCTTTTCACGGCGGTGACGGTGGGCGCGATGCTGGCCTCGGGCTGGGCTATCGACCGGTTCGGGGTGGCAAGGGTCTTTCCCATGGCGCTGCTGCCGTCGGTCGCGGCCTTCGTGACCTTCGCACTGGCGACAACGCCCCTTCAGGCCGGGATCGGCCTGGGGCTTCTGGCGCTGACGCAGGGCGCGCAGGCCACCATGCCTTCTGCCTTCTGGGCCGAATTTTACGGCACGCGCCATATCGGGGCGATCAAGGCGATGGGTACGGCCGTGATGGTGTTCGGAACCGCCATCGGCCCGGGCATTACCGGCTACCTGATCGATGCGGGCTTCGGCATAAACCGACAATATCTGGTGATCGCGGTCTATTTCGTCGCCGCCACGCTGGCGATGATCCTGGGCCTTGCGCGGTACCGCGCAACAATTCTACCGGCCGCGGACACGGCGTAGATAGACGTAATAGGCGCCGCCGCCGCCATGGCGGATATGCGCCTCGCTGACTTGCAGCACCGCGCTCGCCAGGGGCGGCATCCGCAACCATTGCGGGACCTGTGATTTCAGAACGCCCCGGCGGCGTGGCGCGGCATCATAGGGATCCTCGCGCTGACCCTTGCCGGTGATGACCAGGACCAGCCGCAAACCCCGGGTCTGGGCGGAATGAATGAAACCGATCAGCGCGGGATGCGCGCGGTCGAGTGTCATGCCATGCAGGTCGATCCGTGCCTCGGGCTTCAGCTTGCCGCGCTTCATCCGGGTGAAGGCCTTGGCATCCATCTGAACGGGGTCGCGCGCCAGCCGTGAGGTCGTGGTTTCAGGCTGGGACCATGATGTGGTGTCAGTGCTGCCTCGGGCATTCATCGAGAAACTCTCGATCCGCTGTGGTGGGGCAGGGGACGGTTGCGGCGCCTTGATTGGAAAAGCCGCGCCCGATGGTTTGGCAAGCTTGCCCTGCGTTTCGAGCTTCCGGGTATTGCCCGCAACGCGGCCCCAGAGTTCGAGCTCGTCCGGGCGAAGCTTGCGGCGGCTCATAGGGTCGGATCGGGCAGGAGCGCGTATGCCCGCTGGATCGGCAACAGCACGAACATCCGCCCCGGATCCTTGAGCGTTCCGGCCCAGGCACCCGCATCCGCCCCGGTGCCCGCGAAGATATCCGCCCGTTGCGCACCCTTGATCGCAGAGCCCGTGTCCTGCGCGATCATCAGACGGCGCAGACGGTCCTGGCCATCCTTCTCGATCCAGACCGGCGCGCCCAAAGGCGTATAGGCGGGATCGACCGCGATGGACCGCATCGGCGTGATCGAGCGGTTCATAGCGCCGAGCGGTCCCTTCTCGGCGGGAACGGAATTCACTTCGCGGAAAAACACGTAAGACGGATTGTGGAACAGAAGCTCGGTCCCGGCGGTGGGGTTCTGACGGACCCAGTTCTTGATGACCTCGGCCGAGACCCTATGCGAGGGCAGAAGGCCGCGGCGGATCATCTCGACCCCGATGGAGCGGTATTCGTGCCCGTTCGAGCCGCCATAGCCCACGCGGATCACCCCGCCATCGGGTAGACGGATTCGTCCAGAACCTTGAATTTGCAGGAAAAACAGCTCTACAGGGTCATCGACCCAAGCGATCTCCAGGCCGCGACCTTCCATCACGCCGGACGTCAGGATGTCGCGCCGCGGCAGCCATTGGCCTGCCGACCGGGCCTCGGGCGGTATTTTGTAGACGGGCCAGCGATACCGGCCTCCGGGCCGCAAGGCTCCGTCGAGTTCCGGTTCGAAATAGCCCGTGAACAAGGCGTCGCCTTCGCCATGCGTGATCCGTACGGGGCGAAAGAACAGCTCGAAGAAGGCGCGCGGTTCGGGGTTGTCCCGGGCCGCACGGCAGAGCGCGCGCCAGTCGGGGTCGTCGAGATCGCCACAGGTTTCCAGAAACGCCTGGAGGGCCGCGCCGTGATCATCCTCGGCCCAGCCCTCCAACGCGTCGAAATCGAGGATTTCGTATAGCGGACCTTCCTCCGAAGCGGCGGACAGATCGGGTGTCATCAGCGTCACCCCCAGAAATATCGCCAGAAGGCGCCGGATCATTCGCTCGTCGCGACCAGTTGCCAGTTCGGATCGTCGCTGCCCATCTTCCGGGCAAAGGTCCAGACATCGCGCTGCCGCTTGATCTTGGTCGGGCTGCCTTCGACCAGCGTGCCTTCCTGATCGTAGACCGCGAAGGTCAGCTCGCCCATATAACGGACGGTCAGCTCGGCCTCCTGAGTGTCGGGATCGAGCGTCGCTTCCTCAAGCGCGGTTTCCCGAACGCCCACGAATTCCGCCTCGACCGTCAGGCCCTGTTCCTCGCGCTGGGCGACGCCTGCAGCGAAGCTTTCGTAGACATCGTCGGACAGGAACGGTTTCAGATCCTCGACCTCACCCTTCTCGTAGCCCATCAGGATCATTTCGTAGGCGCCGCGTGCGCCGCCCAGAAATTCTCCCACGGAGAAGCCGGGCTCGAGCTTCTTCATCTCGCCGAGCGCCTTGGCGGCATCGGAGTCCTCGGGCACATGATCGACGATATCGGGGTCGGGCCCGCCCTCGATCACTTCGAAACCGCGGCGATCGGGCGCAGGGGCGGATTGCGGCTGCGTCGGGGGTTTTTCAAATCCTTCGCGCGTTCCCAGCACGTTTTTCAAACGCAGGATCAGAAAAACCGCGATTCCTGCGAGGACAAGTAGCTGAAGAATAGGCGAATTCATGGGACCTCTCGGGTGAGCCTGTAGAACCTTTCACGTCGCCTTCCTATGTAGGCATGGCAGGACCTCAAGTCCACTGATGCGGGAGAGCCCCGGAAAGGAATTGGCCATGTGGCTTCTTGTGGCATTCGTTGCCGTGCCGCTGATCGAAATCGCTCTGTTCATTCAGGTGGGAGGATTAATCGGTTTGTGGCCCACGCTGCTGATCGTCGTGCTGACCGCGATGCTGGGCACATACCTGGTGCGGTCCCAGGGCGCATTGGCCCTGTCGGAGCTGCGATCCTCGTTCAATGACCTGCGCGACCCGACCGAACCTCTGGCGCATGGCGCGATGATCCTGATTGCAGGCGCGCTGCTTTTGACGCCCGGGTTCTTTACCGATGCCGTCGGCTTCGCGCTTCTGACGCCGCCTTTTCGTCGTGCAGCCATCGCCTATGCGCGCAAACATGTGAAGGTGCAGCGCTTCGAGATGGGTGGTCATCCGCAGACCGCCCGGCGGGCCGGTCCGCAATCGCCGCATGCAGGCAAGGGCGGGGATGTGATCGACGGGGAGTATGAAGAGGTCGATCCGAGCAAGCGGCCGACGCATCCCGGAACCTCCGGCTGGACCAAGCATTGAGGTCGTGCGGCGCAGTTGCTAAGCGATTGGCAAGAATTTTGATCCATCCGTGAAAGGACAGCGCCGATGAGCGATGCTTCCACCAATGCCGGTGCCGGAAACGGCGCCACCCAGACCCCGGTTCAGCCCAAAATGAATGTCCTAGCGCAATTCGTGCGCGACATGTCGTTCGAGAACGTGCTGGCCCAGAAAGGCGCGAAGGGCGAAACCAAGCCCGATATCCAGGTTCAGGTGAACCTCGATGCGCGCAAGCGGCAGACCGACGGGCAGTACGAGGTGGTGATGAAGCTGAACATCACCAACAAGTCCAAGGAATCGGGCGACATGCTGTTCATGCTGGAGCTGGACTATGCGGGGATTTTCCAGGTGGAGAACATTCCCGACGAGCAGCTGCATCCCTTCCTTCTGATCGAATGCCCGCGGATGCTGTTCCCCTTTGCGCGCCGGATCGTGGCGGACGTCACCCGCGACGGGGGCTTCCCGCCGCTGAACCTCGAGACGATCGATTTCGTGGCGCTTTATCGCGCGGAGCTGCAACGCCGCCAGCAAGCGCAAGCGGCAGCGCCGCAGGGTCAGGCCTGATCTAGAGCTTGCGCCAAAGCGCATCCTCTCCGAGTTTCTCGACAAAGGCGGCGTGAGCCGCCTTTTCGCTTTCGGTGATCCGTCCGGGCAGCGGCGTCTCGCGACGCTTCGGGCGCCAATCCATCTCTGTTCCTGCGGAAGGTCCGGTATTCTGCGCCGTGTTGAGCGCGAAATCCGGCTGCTTTCCGCCAATCAGTTCCAGATAGACTTCCGCCAGAATCTCACTATCGAGAAGCGCGCCGTGCAGCGTCCGCGATGAATTGTCGATGTTGAACCGGCGGCACAGCGCATCGAGCGATGCAGGCGAGCCCGGAAACTTTCGCCGTGCGATATCGAGCGTGTCGATGGCCTGATCCCAGGGCAGGGCGGCCCGCTTCACCCAGCGCAATTCCGCATTGAGGAATTTCATGTCGAAGGCGGCGTTGTGGATCACCATTTTCGCATCGCCCACAAAGGCCAGAAAATCGTCCACGATCTGCGCGAAGACGGGTTTGTCGCGCAGGAAGTCATCGCCAAGGCCATGCACCTCGAAGGCTTCCTGCGGCATTCCGCGTTCGGGATTGATGTATTGATGGTAGGTCCGGCCCGTGGCGACGTGGTTCCAGAGCTCGACCGCGCCGATCTCGACGATGCGGTCGCCGCTTTCCGGGTCGAAGCCCGTGGTTTCGGTATCGAGGACGATTTCCCGCATGATCAGAGCCGCTTTTTGATGTGGTCGAGAACAGTCTGCACGTCTGCGCGGGCGGTCTCAAGGTCGCTGGTTCGAATGGTGAAATCCGCCCGGTCCAGCTTGTCCTGTATCGGCATCTGCTTGTCGAGGATGCGTTCGAAATCCGCCTCTGTCATGGTGCCGCGGTCGAGAACGCGGCGGCGCTGTTCTTCGTAAGGCACATATACGCAGGCGGTCAGATCCATCTCGGATTGTGCGCCGGTCTCGAACAGGAGGGGGATGTCGAATACCGCGATACCAGACTCTGTTTCAGCCGCGAATGCGTCCCGGTCGGCGCGGACGAGGGGATGGACGATCTGTTCGATGGTGCGCAGCGCGGTCGCGTCCTGTGCGATGACTGCCCGCAATGCTTCACGTGAAACAGCCCCATCCTTTATGGCAGCGGGAAACTTTTCCGCGATGGCAGGGACGGCGGTACCGTCTTTCACGTAAAGGCGGTGCACCGCGGCATCGGCATCCCAGACGGCCGCTCCGTGGTCTGCGAAGATCGCTGCGGTCGTCGATTTGCCCATCCCGATGGAGCCCGTCAGTCCGAGTTTCACACTCATCGCAGGACCGCGTCGCGCGTTGCGTCGTCGACCTCGGGACGGATCCCGAACCACCGCTCGAACCCCGGGACGGCCTGGTGCAGGAGCATCCCCAACCCATCGACCGTGACACAGCCCTGGGCCGCCGCTATCTGCAGAAGGCGGGTCTGAAGCGGTGCATAGACAAGATCGGTGACCAGCGTTCCGGGGCGCAAGCCGTCGAGCGGTACCCGGAGTTCTGGTTTGCCGACCATGCCGAGCGAAGTCGTGTTCACCAGCATCGCCGCATCTTCGAGCACATTGCCCGCCTGCACCCAATCGACCACGCGGACACGACGACCGAATTCCCGGGCCAGGTGATCGGCGCGGTGCCGCGTGCGGTTGGTCAGCACAATCTCCGGAACACCGACTTCCAGAAGCGTCGCAAGGATGGCTCGCGCCGCACCGCCTGCCCCGAAGACAATTGCGGGCACGGCCTTCGGATCCCAATCGGGCGCGGATTGACGCAGGTTCTCGAGAAAGCCGTAACCGTCGGTGTTGTCGGCGTGGATCTTGCCGTCCTTGCGAAAGATCAGCGTGTTCGCAGCCCCGATCAGCGTGGCCCGGTCGGTGACGAGATCCGCGATCTCGAGCACCTTTTCCTTGTAGGGAATGGTGACATTGAGACCGACGAACCCGAGCTGCGGAAGAAGACGCAGGGTTTCCTCAAGCTTGTCGGCGGGCACTTCCATCGGGATGTAATGACCGGGGATCCCGTATCTGCGCAGCCAATGGCCATGCAGACGGGGAGAGCGGGAATGGGCAATGGGCGCGCCGATGACACCGGCCAGGGGAATTCGGTCCACGTTCATGACGGAAGATCCCCCCGGATGACGAGATGGTTGAGAAATTCGAGAAGTGGCAGCCCGAGGATCGCGAAGTGATCACCGTGGATCTGGGCGAAGAGGCGCACGCCTTCCTCCTCGATCTTGTAGGCACCGACCGAATGGCAGGCACTGTCCCAGTTGCGGGCGAGATATTCGTCGAGAAACGCATCGGAAAAGGCGCGCATGGTCAGCCGGACCTGGCCCACATGACGCCAGACCGGGCGCGCATCTTCATAAAGCACGGCTGCGCAATGCAGGTGATGGGTTTGGCCGCGCAACTGACGCAGTTGGGAGCGTGCATCGTCGAGGGTCTCCGGTTTGCCGAACGCCTCGCGCCCGAGAGACAGGACCTGATCGCAGCCGAGGACCAGGGCTTCGGGATGTTTTGCCGCGATCTTGGCCGCCTTCATTTCGGCCAGCGTGTCTGCCATGTCGCGCGGATGCGCCCCCTCGGCCGTGAGGCTTTCTCGGATCGCCTCTTCGTCGAGACGCGGGACCTCGATTCGAAACGGGACATCGGCCTGGTTCAGAAGATCGGCGCGAATGCGCGACCCCGAGGCAAGGATGAGCGGTTTTTTCATGTGGACAATCCCGCGGATAACAGAGCCGACAGACCCGGCACCGTTCTGTGAAATATCGGCTGTGGTTGCAAGCTGGGGATGGAGGCAAGGGTTTATCCGAAGCGCGGCGGGGTTTGTCCGGGATGTGGAGCGGATAAGTCCCGGGCGACGAAAAAGGTGCCTATCTCCGAGTCGTTCCTGAGTTATTCAGGGTGATATCTTGGAAGTATTTTGTCTTAACATATTGAAAATAAGTAGATAAATTTCATTCTTTCCCTATCGATCCTGAAGAGTGCACGTTGTTATCCCCAACCTGAACTCTTGGGGATAATTGACGGACAGTCTGATAATCCACAAGCGGGAGCGCCCCACCTATCTTCTACAATTTTTTATCTTTTTTATATTTATAAGAGAAGTTTACCCGATCACACGCCAAGATCTCATCTGCCGAGAGATGATTGACTTCGGATCGACGAGGCCTTAGCCGAGATGACAGGCGCCCGTCCGGGATCCCGCCTTTTCCAATGATAGACGACAGAAGACACGCGATTGCGCGTGCCAGTGGTGTTGCCATGAACCTTGAAAAACTGAACCTGTCCGATCTGAAGGCTCAATCGCCGAAGGATCTTCTTGCTCTTGCCGAAGAGCTGGAGATCGAGAACGCATCGACCATGCGCAAGGGCGAGATGATGTTCCAGATCCTGCGCGAGCGGGCGGATGAAGGCTGGGACATCTACGGTGACGGTGTTCTGGAAGTCTTGCAGGACGGGTTCGGGTTTCTGCGGTCGCCGGAAGCGAATTATCTGCCGGGTCCGGACGATATCTATGTCTCGCCTGACATGATCCGGAAATTTTCGCTGCGGACCGGGGATACGATCGAAGGACCGATCCGCGCGCCGGAGGATAATGAGCGCTACTTCGCGCTGATGGATGTCAGCCAGATCAATTTCGAAGCGCCCGAGAAGGCGCGCCACAAGATCGCTTTCGACAACCTGACGCCGCTTTATCCCGACGAGCGTTTGCAGATGGAGATCGAGGATCCGACGATCAAGGATCGCTCTGCGCGGATCATCGACTTGGTGGCGCCGATTGGGAAGGGGCAGCGGTCCTTGATCGTGGCTCCGCCACGGACGGGCAAGACGGTTCTTCTGCAGAACATCGCAAGCTCGATCGAGAAGAACCATCCGGAATGCTACCTGATCGTTCTGCTGATCGACGAACGTCCCGAAGAGGTGACGGACATGCAGCGTTCCGTCAAGGGCGAGG
>CAZTEV010000012.1:0-18362 GCA_964612785.1 uncultured Roseivivax sp.
TCGGAACGATCTTCCTGTTCATCTGCCTCCTCCGCCTGCAGCGCGGCCACTTCACCCCCACGAAGCACGTGGGTTTCGAGGCCGCGGCCTGGTACTGGCACTTCGTCGACGTCGTGTGGCTGTTCCTGTTCGCAGCGGTCTACGTCTGGGGCGGCTGAGCCGTAGCCTGACCATCTGAAACATTGCGACGCCCGGTCCCAGCGACCGGGCGTTTTCTTTTGGGTCGGGTGCGTCTGACAGGGCCCGCCTCGCCCGCAGCACCCTGCCCTGGCCTTTGCGCCGGGGTCTCCAGCGGCGAGGTCCCGGCGCAGAGGTCGGGACATATACACGCTCGGCAAGACGCCGCCTGCCCTGCCCGCACTGCGTCCGTAGGGTGGGTGAAAACCCACCGCCCGCGACCAACGGCGCCACGCGCTCCATTGAACCCCGCCGCCCTGCGCGCTAGACGAGCCCCAAGCCACACATGCGGATTCCGCCCGACATCATGCGCCTGATCATTCCCCTTCTTTTCGGCCTCATCGGCTGTGCGATCCTGATCTCGCTCGGCACCTGGCAGGTGCAACGGCTGGCGTGGAAGGAAGGCATCCTGGCCGAGATCGAAGCCCGCATTGACGGCGCGCCTGAACCGCTGCCGACCGTCATCGCGCCCAGCGATCAGCGCTACCAGCCCGTGGCCCTCAGCGGCACGATCGGTGACGGCGAGGTCCATGTGCTGGTGTCCACCAAGGCGCAGGGCGCGGGCTATCGCATCATCGCGCCCTTCACGACCGAAGATGGCCGCACCATTCTGCTCGACCGCGGTTATGTCCCGAACGAGGCCAAGGGGGCCGCGCGACGCACTGGCGCCACCACGATCACCGGCAACCTGCACTGGCCCGACGACCGCACCTCTTCGACGCCAGAGAACGACCGCGACGGCAATATCTGGTTCGCCCGCGATATCGGCGCCATGGCCGAGGTGCTGCAGACCGAGCCGCTTCTGGTCATCGCCAAGGGTGAAACCCCGCCCGCGCCCACGATCCAGCCCCTACCCGTCTCGATCACCGGCATTCCGAACGATCACCTGCAATACGCGATCACATGGTTCTCGCTCGCCGCGATCTGGGCGGGTATGACTGTGTTCTACATCGTCCGCACGCGACCCTCCGCGAAAGGCACCGCCACATGAAATACGTCTCGACACGGGGGCAGGCCCCCGCGCTCGGCTTTGAGGATACGATGCTGTCGGGCCTTGCCCGCGATGGCGGGCTCTATGTGCCCGAGACGATTCCGCAGATGTCCCACGCCGATATCCGCGCGCTGCATGGCCTGAGCTATGAGGAGACCGCCTACCGCGTCATGCGCCCCTTCGTGGGCGATGCCTTCGACGATGCGACCTTCATGCGGCTCATCGAAAACGCCTATCGCGATTTCGGGCACGAGGCCCGCGCGCCGCTTGTGCAACTCGCGCCCGGGCATTTCCTGGCCGAGCTGTTCCACGGGCCAACGCTCGCCTTCAAGGACTTCGCGATGCAGCTCATCGGGCAGATGTTCGAGACGGCGCTGAAGCGTCGGGGCGACCGGGTGACCATTGTGGGCGCCACCTCGGGCGATACCGGATCGGCGGCGATCGAGGCCTTCCGGGGGCTCGACGCGGTCGATGTGTTCATCCTCTACCCGCATGGCCGCGTCTCGGAGGTGCAGCGCCGTCAGATGACCACGCCGATGGAATCGAATGTCCATGCCATCGCGCTCGACGGGCATTTCGACGATTGCCAGGCGCGTCTGAAGGACATGTTCAACCATTTCGAATTCCGCGATGCGGTGCGGCTCGCCGGCGTCAACTCGATCAACTGGGGTCGGGTGCTGGCGCAGATCGTCTATTTCTTCACCTCCGCCGTGGCGCTCGGTGCGCCGGATCGGAAGGTCAGCTTCACCGTACCCACCGGCAATTTCGGCGACATCTTCGCGGGCTACATCGCCAAACGCATGGGCCTGCCCATCGACAAGCTCGTGGTTGCCACGAACCAGAACGACATCCTGCATCGCTGCCTCACCACGGGCGACTACAAGACCGACGCGGTGGCGCCCTCCATTTCGCCCTCGATGGATATCCAGGTCAGCTCCAACTTCGAACGCGCGCTTTTCGACGCCTATGGGCGCGACGGGGCGGCCATCGCGCAGCTGATGGACGAGCTGAAAGCGGGCGGTTTCCACGTCTCCCAGGGGGCACTCGAAAAACTGCGCGAGGATTTCGTCTCGGGCCGCGCGTCCGAGGATGAGACGCTGGCGATGATCACCCGCGCGCACAAAACGATGGGCGAGCTTCTCTGCCCGCATAGCGCCATCGGCGTGCATGTGGCCGAACAGCATCTCGACCCGGCGGTGCCGATGGTCACGCTCGCCACCGCGCATCCCGCGAAATTCCCCGATGCGGTCGAAAAGGCCTCGGGCATCCGCCCGCCTCTTCCTGCGCGCATGGCCGACCTCTTCGAGCGGCCCGAGCGCCTCACCCGCGCCGAGAACGACCTCACCAAACTCGAAACCCTGATCAAGGAGCGGATCGCCCTTTGACCTCCCGCATCACCACGCTGCCCAACGGCTTCCGCATCGTCACCGAGCACATGCCGCACCTGAAATCCGCCGCCCTCGGCATCTGGGTCTCGGCGGGCGGACGGCACGAACGCGAGGCGGAAAACGGCATCGCGCATTTCCTCGAACATATGGCGTTCAAGGGCACGGCCTCCCGCTCGGCCCTCAAGATCGCCGAGGAGATCGAGGATGTAGGCGGCTACATCAACGCCTATACCTCGCGCGAGACCACGGCCTATTTCGCGGGCGTGCTGGAGCCTGACGTGCCCCTTGCGCTGGAACTGATCGCCGACATCCTGCGCAATCCGGTGTTCGACGCGCGCGAGATCGAGACCGAGCGCCATGTGATCCTGCAGGAGATCGGACAGGTCCGGGATACGCCCGACGACATCATCTTCGACTGGCTGCAGGAGACATCCTACCCCGGTCAGGCCATCGGCCGCTCGATCCTCGGGCCCTCGGCCAATGTCTCGCGGTTCGGCAAGGCGGACCTCGCGGCCTTCGTGAACGAACATTACGGCCCCGACCAGCTGATCCTGTCGGCCGCCGGTGCGGTGGATCACGACCGGATCGTGAAGCAGGCCGAGGCGCTGTTTGCGGATATGGAGCCGCGCGGCTTCCGCGCAGCGGACCCTGCCAGCTTCGGCGGCGGCGAGGTGCGCGAGACGCGCGCGCTGGAACAGGCGCATTTCGCCCTGGCCTTCGAGAGCCCGGGCTATCGCGCCAAGGAATTCTATCCCGCGCAGATCTATTCGACCGTGCTGGGCGGCGGCATGTCCTCGCGTCTCTTCCAGGAGGTGCGCGAAAAGCGCGGCCTCTGCTACACGATCTTCGCCAATTCCGGGGCCTATGCGGATACCGGCACGACGACGATCTATGCAGGCACCTCGGGCGAGGAAGTGCCCGCGCTGGCGCATCTCGTGATCGACGAGATGAAGCGCGCGGCCTCCGATCTGCGCCCGGAGGAGCTGGACCGCGCCCGCGCGCAGCTGAAGGCCGGGCTTCTGATGGGGCTCGAATCCGCCTCCGCCCGGACCGAGCGGCAGGCGCGCATGGTGCAGATCTGGGGCAAGGTGCCTCCGCTCGAGGAAACGGTCGCGCGGATCGACGCGGTCACGCTCGAGGATGTGCGCACCTTTGCGGAAAAGCTCGCCGTGGATGCCCCGGCGGCGATGGCGCTGTACGGTCCCGTGGACGGCGCCCCCACGCTTGAGGCGCTCAACGCCGCGCGCGCTGCCTGATGCTGAACCGTCGCCGCAAGCTCAAGGTCGAGACGGAGCGCCTGACGCTCCGCCCGCCCGTGCACGGCGATTTCAACGCCTGGTCGCAGCTGCGCCAGGACAGCCGCGAATTCCTCACCCCGTGGGAGCCCACCTGGGCCGGGGATCACCTGACGCGCCGGGCCTTCACCAACCGCGTCTACTGGGCGAACCGCTCGATCTCGGGCGGGACGGCGGTGCCGGTCTTCCTGATCCGCCGCTCCGACCAATGCCTTCTGGGCGCGCTCACGCTCGACAATATCCGCCGTGGGCCCGCGCAATCGGGCACGATGGGCTATTGGATCGGCGCGCCCTTCGCCCGGCAGGGCTATATGCGCGAGGCGATCGAGGCGATGGTGCATTACGCCTTCGAACGGCTCGACCTGTCGCGGATCGAGGCCGCCTGCCTGCCCGAGAACGTGGCCTCGCGCGGCCTTCTGGAACGCTCGGGCTTCAAATACGAGGGCGTCGCCCAAAGCTATCTGCAGATCAATGGCCGCTGGCGCACCCACGTCCTCTATGCCGCGCTGCGCCTCGACCGGCGTGGCAAGACGCAGGTTGGCTAGGCGCCCCGGCCGATACGGGGACCCACCGGGGCGGGCGCATGCCCGCACCATGACCAGCGTGCGGAGCAACCGCTCCGCACTCCATCGGATCACGTTGCCTTTCGGCCCCGCGCGGCACATGCTGAGACCATGCAGATCTACCTCCCCATCGCCGAGGTTTCGGTCAATCTGATCCTGCTTCTGGGTCTCGGCACGCTTGTGGGCATGCTGTCGGGGATGTTCGGCGTGGGCGGCGGGTTCCTGATCACGCCCTTGCTCTTCTTCATGGGCATTCCCCCCGCAGTGGCGGTGGCCACGGGCGCGAACCAGATCGTCGCCTCCTCCGTCTCGGGTGTGATGGCGCATCTCAAACGCCGCACCGTCGATCTGCGCATGGGGATCGTGCTGCTGGCAGGCGGGCTTCTCGGATCGGGCTTCGGCGTCTGGGTGTTCAATATCCTGAAGGAACAGGGACAGGTCGATCTGCTTGTCCGGCTGGCCTATGTGATCTTTCTGGGGATCATCGGCGGGCTGATGTTCGTCGAAAGCCTGCGCGCTCTCAGACGCTCCAAATCCGGCGCGAAACCCGGCAAGCGGCATTCCCATGTCTGGGTGCACGGCCTGCCCTTCAAGATGCGGTTCCGCGCCTCCGGTCTATATATCTCGGCCATTCCGCCGCTGATGGTCGGTGCTGCCGTGGGCGTGCTGGCCGCGATCATGGGCGTGGGCGGCGGCTTCATCATGGTGCCCGCGATGATCTACCTTCTGGGGATGCCCACCAAGGTCGTGATCGGCACGTCGCTTTTCCAGATCATCTTCGTCACGGCCTTCACCACGCTGCTGCATGCCACCACCACGCAAACCGTCGACATCATCCTGGCGGTCGCGTTGATCGTGGGCGGGGTGCTGGGCGCACAGGTGGGCGCGGTGATCGGCGCGAAGCTGAAAGCCGAGCAGTTGCGCATCCTGCTGGCCTCTCTGGTGCTCGCGGTCTGTTTCAAGCTGGGGCTCGATCTGTTCCTGACCCCGGACGAGCTTTACGTCATCGCGGAGGGCGGCTGATGCGGCGTCTGGCCTCGCTTCTTCTGCTGATCCTCTGTGCGGCGCTGCCGGTCCGCGCGGCCGAGGATGTTGTGCTGGACCTGAGCCAGGACAGCGTTGCCATCTCCACCAATTTCGACGGCTCGGAGATCCTGATCTACGGCGCCGTCAAACGCGAGGACGCGATCCCGCTGGACACGCAGCTGGGCGTCATCGTCACCGTCGAAGGCCCTTTCGTGCCGCTGACCGTCTATCGCAAGGCGCGCGTTCTGGGCGTCTGGGCCAATACCGATGCGGTCGAGGTCGATTCCGCCCCCTCCTTCTACGCCGTGGCCACCTCCGCGCCGTTCGACACGGTCCTGAGCCATGTGGAGGATCTGCGCCATCACGTCTCGATCCCCCGGGCGATCCGGTCGGTGGGCGCGCCCGATGCGGTGGAGAATGCCCAGGTCTTCACCGATGCGGTGATCCGCATCCGCGGCTCGGGCGGGCAGTACCAACTGCGCGAAGGCGCCGTGTCGGTGCGCGAACAGACGCTGTTTTCCACCCGCGTGCAAATGCCTGCCAACCTGACCGAGGGCACCTACCAGACCCGCATCTTCCTGACCCGCGAGGGCCGCGTCGTGGGCCAGATGGCGCGCGAGATCGAGGTGCGGAAGATCGGGCTGGGACGCTGGCTCTACAACCTCTCGCAGGGTCAGCCGCTGCTTTACGGACTGCTCGCGGTCGTCATCGCGCTCGTGGCGGGCTGGACCGCCTCTGCCGCCACCCAACTCCTGAGGTCTTGATGCCCCGCACGCCACCGCCTGTCCGCGCCGATTTTCCCGCATTCGTGCCCATGCAAACGCGCTGGAACGACAATGACGAATACGGGCATCTGAACAACGCCACCTATCTGGAGCTGTTCGACACCGCGATCACCTATTGGCAGATGGAAAACGGCATCAACGTCCGCGGCCCCGATGCCTGGCGCTTCGTGGTGGTCGAGAACGGCTGCATCTACTTCCAGGAGGTGGGCTTTCCCGACCGGCTGGAGGCGGGCCTTCGGATCGCTCGGCTGGGCGGCTCGTCCTACCGGATCGAGATCGGGCTGTTCCGGGCAGGCGAGGACACCGCCGCGAGTCTCGGCTTCTTCGTCAACGTGCTGACCGGCGCCGATGGGCGCCCGACACCCATCCCGGACGATCTGCGCGCGCGGCTGGCGCGCATCGCCGTCACGCAGGCCGCGTCTGGCGGATAAGCCCGCCGGGACGCCCCTACCCCTTTTCGTGAAAGAACCCGTAGATCCGTTCGGCGAGCGCCTCTGACACGCCCTCGACCGCCTTCAGATCGGCAAGGTTCGCGCGACTCACGGCCTTGGCCGATCCGAAATGCGCCAGCAGCGCGCGCTTGCGGGACGCGCCCACGCCCGAGATTTCGTCGAGCGGGTTCTTCCCCATCGACTTCGCCCGTTTCGCGCGATGCGTGCCGATGGCAAAGCGGTGCGCCTCGTCGCGCATCCGCTGCACGAAGTACAGAACCGGATCGTTGTGCCGCAGCGCGAAAGGCCGCTGACCGATGCGGTGGAATTCCTCCTTACCCGCGTCGCGGTCGATGCCCTTGGCCACGCCCACCATCGGGATGTCCTCGACCCCGTATTCGGCCATGATCTCATGCACCGCCGAGACCTGTCCGGCCCCGCCGTCGATCAGCAGAAGGTCCGGCCACATGCCCTTTTCGCGATCCGGATCTTCCTTCTGAAGCCGCTTGAAGCGGCGGGTCAGCACCTCTTTCATCATGCCGAAATCGTCGCCCGGCACGAGGTCTTCGCCCTTGATGTTGTATTTGCGGTACTGGCTTTTCAGGAAACCCTCGGGGCCCGCCACGATCATGGCGCCTACCGCGTTCGTGCCCTGGATGTGGGAGTTGTCGTAGACCTCCACCCGTTCGGGCGGGGCATCGAGGCCCAACGCCTCCGCCAGGCCGCGCAGAAGCTTGGCCTGTGTCGCCGTCTCCGACATCTTCCGGGCGAGGCTTTCGCGGGCATTGCGCGCAGCCCCTTCCACCAGCTCCGCCTTCTCGCCCCGTTGCGGCACGAGGATCTCCACCTTGCGGCCCAGCTTTTCCGACAGAAGCTCGCACATCAGGTCCGGGTTCTCGATCCCGTGGCTGAGGATCAGCTGCCGGGGCGGCTCTTTCGAGTCGTAGAACTGACCGATGAAGGCCTCCAGCACCTCCGCGGCGTCCACATCCTCGCCCACGCGGGGATAGAAATCGCGATTTCCCCAGTTCTGGTTCGCCCGGATGAAGAAGACCTGCACGCAGGCCTGACCGTGCTCCATATGCAGCGCGATGATGTCCGCCTCGGTCACGCCGCGCGGGTTGATGCCCTGCACCGATTGCACCTGCGTCAGCGCGCGGATGCGGTCGCGCAAAGCCGCGGCGCGTTCGAATTCCATCGCCTCGGAGGCCTCGGCCATCTGCGCGGCCAGCGTTTCCTGGATTTTGGTGTCGCGCCCGGACAGGAAGCGTTCGGCGTCGCGCACCGTCTCGGCATAGTCGGCCTCCGAGATCCGGCCCACGCAGGGCGCGCTGCAGCGCTTGATCTGGTGCAGAAGGCAGGGTCGCGTGCGCGTCTCGAACACGGTGTCGGAGCAATTGCGCAGCAGAAACACCTTCTGCAGCTGGTTGAGCGTGCGGTTCACGGCACCGGCACTTGCGAAGGGACCGTAATAGCTGCCCTTCTCGCGCTTGGCGCCCCGGTGCTTCTTGATCTGCGGATAGGCGTGATCGCCGGTGACGAGGATGTTCGGGAAGGATTTGTCGTCCCTCAGCAGCACGTTGAACTTGGGTTTGAGCTGCTTGATGAGGTTCTGCTCGAGCAGCAGCGCCTCGGTCTCCGTGCGCGTCGTCAGGAACATCATCGACGCGGTTTCCGAGATCATCCGCGCGATGCGCCGCGAATGGCCCGACGGCCGGGCGTAATTCGACACCCGCGCCTTGAGGTTGCGCGCCTTGCCGACATAGAGCACGCGGCTCTGTTCATCGAGCATCCGGTAGACGCCGGGCGAGGTGTCCAGCGTCTTCAGATAGCTCTGGATGCAGTCGTGACCGCGCAGCGGCGTGTGCGAATCGCTCTCAATCTCGGACATCGGTCATAAATTATTCATAGATCGTCAGGTGGCTACGATTCGCGGACGGCGGCTGCAATCCTGACGGGTCCGGTTCAAGCAAATTTGCATCCACGGAAGCTGTGGATAAACCTATGGGCAAATTCCGGACCATCTGGATTTTCCCTTTGTTTTCGACCGCTTTGTTGATTTGCTTAACAAATAGGCAGAAAATTAAGCCGCTGATATCATTTATAATTTTTCCTCCGCATTATAAAATGCCACCACTTCTCGCATTTTTGTGACAGTTGCATGACGGCCAAGGCCGCGGTGCATAACGTGACCCAGGGTCAGCTATTCGACGCCAACCACGTCGGGCGTCTGCCATCCAAGATGCTGGCCGCCATCAATGCACAGAAGCTGCCCCGTCACCCCGGGCGAATCGAGGAAATAACCAAGCGCGCCCGTGATATCGGCGGGATTCGCCCCGCGGGACAGAACCGTGGCCGCGCGCTGCTTGGCGAAATGGGTATCGCTTTGCCGTCCGCCCTGAAGCGTCGGGCCGGGCCCGATCGCATTCACGCGCACATGCGGTGCAAGACCCTGCGCGGCGGTCTGCGTGAAAGCCCAGAGGCCCATCTTCGCAATCGTGTAGGTCATGAATTCCGGCGTCAGCTTGCGCACGCGCTGGTCGATCATGTTGACCACGAGGCCCTGGGCCACGGGCTCTCCGTTCTCGTCGGCCTCGGCGGGGGGGATCTGCGCGGCAAGGGCCTGTGTCAGCGCGAAGGGCGCGCGCAGGTTGCTCTCGATATGCCGGTCCCAGCTGTCGCGGGTCGCGGTTTCCAGCGTGTCATATTCGAAGATCGAGGCGTTGTTCACGAGATGCGTGATCGGTCCGCCCAAAGCCTCGGCCGCTGCGGGCACGACGCGCTGCACCGCCGCTTCGTCCAGCAGATCCGCGCCCACGGTCGCGGCCTTGCGGCCCTTGTCACGGATGAGCCCTGCGACCTCCTCAGCCGCGTCAGAGGAGCTGTTGTAATGCACCACGACATCGAGGCCGCGATCGGCCAGATAGAGCGCCATGGCGCGGCCCAGCCGGTGTCCGGCGCCTGTGACGATGGCGCGTTTTGCGTGGCTCATACCTGTCTCTCCTGCTCTGTCAGCTCAGCACGTAGAGCACGTAGGCCACATAGAGCGCGGTCAAGATCACGCCCCAGATCCGTGTCAGGTCGCGGCGCATCAGAACGAAGGGCACCAGCAGCAACGACGCGGCCAGCATCACCCAGAGATCGAAGCGCAGGAATTCGGGATCCACGTCGATAGGCGCGATCAGGCTTGCCACGCCGATGATCGCCAGAAGGTTGAACATGTTCGACCCGATGACATTGCCCAGTGCCACATCCGCCTGCTTGCGCAGCGCGGCCGAGACGGTCGTGGCAAGTTCCGGCAGCGAGGTGCCGATGGCCACCAGCGTCAGGCCGATCACCGTGTCGGACACTCCGAAGCGCATGGCGATCACGCGGGCGCTGTCCACCAGCAGATCCGCCCCGATGGGTAGGCCGATCAGGCCCAGGGCGAGGAACAGGATCACCTTCCACCACGGCATGTCCGGATCGGCGCCTTCGAGGTCGTCCTCATCCTCCGCGGCCTCCACACCGCCATTGCGGTGCTTCAGCGTGTCCCGGAACGCATCGACCAGGATCGCCGCCAGCGCGGCCACGAGGATCAGCCCGGCAATCCAGTCGAACACGCCGCGAAAGGCGAGGCCGATGAACAGGAATGTCGCGGCGATCATGATCCAGAAGCTTTTGCGGGTGTCGTGGCCCGACGTGTGCATCACCGCGAGGATCGCTGGAATGCCCAGCACCATCAGTACATTCGCCGTGTTCGAGCCGACGACATTGCCCAACGCAATGCCCGGCACGCCATCGAGGGCGGCCTTCACCGAGATTAGCAATTCCGGCGCGGAGGTGCCGAAGGCCACGATGGTCAGGCTGACGATCAGCGCGGGCACGCCCAGCCGCAGCGCCAGGTTCACGGCGCCCTTGACCAGTGCATCGCCCGCAAGCAGCAGAATGGCGAGGCCCACAAGGCCCGTCAGATAGACGATCATCCCCGCCCCCCTTTGCCGCAGGGACAGGGGCCCTTGCCGATGCGCAAGCGCCCGCAGGACGGGCATTTGCGGCTGGCTAACTGTTTCGCACCGGGCACCCGCAGCTTGCCGAACATCGCCAGCACGCCCATGAAAATCAGGAAGAGGACAACGATCTTTACGATCACGTCAGAGGCCGTAGCGCGCGTATGAGGCGCGCTCCTCGATCTGGTGGAAAGCACTCTCGGCGGCCTCAGCGCCGAAGCGCGCCAGAAGGCCGCGCTTCTGGCCATAGCGGCGGAACTTCACGTCCTTTCCGAAACGCTTTTTCATCTCGGCCTCGAGATGTCCGATCCCGTCGGCAAGCCCGACATCGACCGCACTCTGGCCCAGCCAGATCTCGCCGGTGAAAAGGTCGGGATTGTCCGCCAGCTTGTCAGCCCGGCGGGTCTTGACGTGGGTGATGAAATTCTCGTGCAGTTCGCCCAGAAGGCGGTTCAGCCGCTCCACATCGTCTTCCTTTTCGGGGCGGAAGGGGTCCATCATGGATTTGGATTTGCCGGCCGTGTGCACCCGGCGCTCGAAGCCCTGGCGCTGCAGAAAGACATGCGCGCCGAAGCCCGCCGAGATCACCCCGATGGAGCCAAGGATGGAGCTGTCATCGGCATAGATCTCGTCCGCGGCGGAGGCGATCCAGTAGCCGCCCGAGGCTGCCACATCCTCCACGAAGGCGATGACGGGGATCTTTTTCTCCTCGGCCAGGCGGCGGATCCGCGCGCCGATGAGCGAGGATTGCACAGGCGAGCCGCCGGGCGAGTTGATCTCAAGCGCGACGGCCTTGGGTTTGCCGCGGCTGAAGGCCTTGTCGAGCATGTCGGCCACGGATCTGTCGGACAGGCTGGACCGGCCCATGCCGATCGCACCTTGTAGACGCACCACCGAAACGATCGGGCCTTTCTTGAAGTAAGACAGCGGGTTTTTCATGCTTTTGGACTTAGATTGCGGCGCCCCGGTAAACAAGGGGCGGGGCCGGGCCTTTGGTGCCCGGAACGGGTTTGCGGGGGCGGTTCCGTGGGGTGATAGGTCCCGGCGCAAGGCCGGGACAGCGGATGGAGAGCGTGGAAACCCGCGCCCAGCCGCGGCGCATGCTTCCCCGGACTCGATCCGGGGCCTCGCCGGTCAACACAGGTCCCGGCGCGAGGCAGGGACAGAGTATCGGTGTCGCGAACGCACACGACAACCACGCGCCCCCTGCCCCGGACTCGATCCGGGGCCTCGCCGATCATCACAGGTCCCGGCGCGAGGCAGGGACACAGTATCGCTGTCACGAGCGCGCACGACAACGACGCGCCCCCTGCCCCGGACCTGATCCGGGGCCTCGCCGATCATCAAAGGTCCCGGCGCGAATCCGGGACAGGGGCACAAGGCCGGGACAGGGGAGCGGTGTTACGAACGCACACAACAACCACGCGCACCCTGCCCCGGACCTGATCCGGGGCCTCGCCGATCATCAAAGGTCCCGGCGCGAATCCGGGACAGGGGCACAAGGCCGGGACAGGGGTACGCGTAATGTGCCTCAAAAAGCAAAAGCCCCGCGCTAGGCGGGGCTTCTATCGTCTCTCAGAACGTATCGCTTACTCTTTGGAGCGCGCCTTGATCGGCTTCCAGATCCGCTTGTTGGTGAGGTACAGCAGCACCGACAGGATCGTCAGGAAGACAACACCCACGAAACCGGCCTGCTTGCGGGCCATGAGCTTGGGCTCGGCGGTCCACATCAGGAAGGCCGCCACGTCCTGCGCCTGCTGCTCGATCGTCACCTCGATATCCGGGTTCGCATATTCCACGTCGTCGCCGTAGAGCGGCGGCGCCATGTTGATGTAACCGCCCGGATAGGCCGTGTTCTCGTAGAGGATCGTGCCCGCCTGCTCGATCGTCTCACCGGTATAGCCGGTCAGCAGCGATGCGATGTATTCCGGACCGCCCATACCCTTGAAGAACTGGTTGATCCCGAGGCCGTAGGGGCCATGGAAGCCCGCGCGGGCCTTGGCCATCAGCGACAGGTCGGGCGCGCCGACCGCGTCGTTGGCGGGGAAGTTGTCGACCGGGGTCGCGGGACGGAAATCGTCCTCTTCCTCGTCATACACCTCGAAGTTCTGCTCCGCGTAGGCGCGCACCTCGGCTTCCGAGAAGCCGGGGCCGTCCGACCAACCGAGCGAACGGAAGGAGACGTACTGCATGCCGTGGCAGGCCGAGCAGACCTGGGTGTAGACCTGAAGGCCGCGCTGCAGCTGGTTCTGGTCATAGGTGCCGAAGGGGCCCTCGAAGGAGAAGTCGTAATCCTCCACGTGGCCCTCGGAACCGGCGGCATATGCACCGCCGGCAGAGAGACCCATCGCCACGAGGGCGGTCAGAAGGGTTTTCTTGAACATCACGGTATCCGATCCTTTCTTATTCGGCCGGAGCGACGGACGATGCCGTCTTCGTGCCACCCGACGCAGCCTTGTGGGCGTCGAAGTCGGACTCGATCGTGTCAGGCCGCGCGAGCGGCTTCTCGAACACGCCAAGGAGCGGCAGGATGACGAGGAAGTAGGCGAACCAGTAGGCCGACCCGAGCAGAGCGATGTAGGGATAGATCCCCTCGGCCGGCATGGCGCCTGCCCACATCAGCACGAAGAAGTCGATCACTAGCAGCCAGAACCACCACTTGAACTGCGGACGGTAGCGACCCGAGCGGACCGACGAGGTGTCGAGCCAGGGCGCCAGCGCCATCACCGCGATCGCGCCGAACATCGCCAGCACGCCGAAGAACTTGGCGTCGATGATGCCGCCGGTCAGCCAGCCCGCGATGATCACGACCCAGACATCGCCGTCGAAGGCCCGCAGGATCGCGTAGAAGGGCAGGAAGTACCATTCCGGAACGATGTGCGCAGGCGTCGCGAGCGGGTTCGCCTCGATGTAGTTGTCGGGGTGGCCCAGGTAGTTGGGCATGAAGCCGACGATCGCGAAGAACACCGCCAGGATGACCGCAAGCGCGAACAGGTCCTTGATGACGTAGTAGGGCCAGAACGGAACGGTGTCCTTTTCGGCATCCGCCTTCGAGGTGCGGCGCACTTCGACACCGGTCGGGTTGTTGTTGCCCGTGGTGTGGAAGGCCCAGATATGCACGATCACGAGGCCGAGGATGAGGAACGGCATCAGGTAGTGCAGCGAGAAGAAGCGCGTCAGCGTGTAGTTGCCCACCGCGGGTCCGCCCAGAAGCCAGGTCTGGATCGTCTCACCCACGAAAGGGATGGCGCCGAAGAGGCCGGTGATCACGGTCGCGCCCCAGAAGGACATCTGACCCCAGGGCAGAACGTAGCCCATGAAGGCGGTGCCCATCATCAGCAGGTAAATCAGGATGCCGATGATCCAGGTCACTTCGCGCGGCGCCTTGTAGGAGCCGTAATAGAGCGAGCGGAAGATGTGCGCATAGACGGCCACGAAGAACAGCGACGCGCCGTTCATGTGAATGTAGCGCAGCGCCCAGCCGCCGTTCACATCGCGCATGATATGCTCGATCGAGGCGAAGGCGAGGTCCGCGTCAGGCGTGTAATGCATCACGAGCGTGATGCCGGTGATGATCTGCAGGACCAGCGTGAAGGTCAGCACGATGCCCCAGATCCACATCCAGTTGAGGTTCTTGGGCGTGGGGATCATCAGCGTGTCGTACATCAGACCGACGATGGGAAGACGCTTGTGAAGCCACTTCTCGCCCCCGGTCTTCGGTTCGTAATGGTCGTGTGGAATACCAGCCATGGATACTCTCCTTAACCGAGCAGGATTGTGGTGTCGTCGACGAATTCCGCCACCGGCACCGGCAGGTTGGTCGGTGCGGGACCGCGACGGATCCGGCCTGCCGTGTCATAATGCGAGCCGTGGCAGGGGCAGAACCAGCCGTTGTAATCGCCCGCGCCATTTCCGAGCGGCACGCAGCCCAGATGGGTGCAGACGCCCATCATGACGAGCCAGCGGCCCTCTTCGTCCAGGGTGCGGTTTTCGTCCGTGGCGTCCGCCTCGCCCTGGATGTTCTCGTTCCGGGCAACGGGATCGGGCAGCTCGGACAGGTCGACCGACCGGGCCTCTTCGATTTCGGCCTGACCGCGGTTGCGGATGAACACGGGCTTGCCGAGCCACTGCACCGTGATCTGCGAGCCTTCGGCGACCGCGCCGACATCGACACGGATCGTCGACAGCGCGCGCACATCGGCCGAGGGGTTCATCTGGTTCACGAGCGGCCAGACGGCCGCTCCGGTTGCGACAGCGCCGGCACCGGCTGTGGCGTAATAGAGGAAGTCCCTCCGGGTGCCTGCGTGATCTTCTGCATTCGACACGAGGTAATCTCCGTTCTGGCGCCGGGTGACCGGCAAGACGACAGGACCCATGCCGGGTCCGGGATTCTGACAGCTAACTAGCGGGCCTTGCTGCGACCGTCCAGAACCCAACGCCTGCATATTGAACAAAAGCGCCGTTGTGTCGCGGTCCCCTGCCCCCTCTCCCGCCACGCGCGCGTAAGGCGCGCGGCAGGCGGCGGCGTCAGGTCTTCACCCGCCTGCGCAGCGCAATGAGCTTCACGATCACCACCGTCACGTAGGCGATGCACAGAACCACCAGGCTGATCCACGCATAGGTGAACAGAACCGCACCCGCGATGGCGAAGCCCACCAGGAACAGTTTCACGTTCCGGCGCGGCACGCGGGTCGTCTTGAACGACCAGGTCGGCACGCGGCTGACCATCGACAGCCCCACGCCCATCACATAGAGCGCCAGCGCCAGATCCGGCAGCACCTGATCCCAGACAAACGCGAAGGACGCGAACATCGGCAGCATCGCCAGCATCGCGCCCGCGGGCGACGGCACGCCGATGAAATAGGCACTGTCCCCGCCCTTGCCGCCTGCGTCTTCCTCCTTGCGGGCGACATTGAAGCGCGCAAGCCGCATCACGCAGCAGATCGCATAGGCCAGGACCGCCAGCCAGCCGAAGCCGCGCAGATCCTCGAGTGCCCAGAGATAGAGGATCAGCCCCGGCGCCACGCCGAAATTCAGAAAATCCGCAAGACTGTCGAGTTCCGCGCCCATCTTGCTGTCGGATCCGAGCGCGCGGGCCAGCCGCCCGTCCATCCCGTCGAGAATCGCCGCGAGCAGGATCATCAGCACCGCAAGCTCCCAGCGTTCCGCCAGCCCGAAGCGGATCGAGGTCAGGCCCAGCGCGATCGCCGTGATCGTCAGCATGTTGGGAATGAGCTGAACGAGCGTCAGCTTGTCCCCGCGCGGGCCCTCGGTCATGTCTGCGCCCCGGTCAGCCGGGCAATCACCGTCTCGCCGGCGATCATCGTCTGGCCGATGGCCACATCCGGCGCGACGCCCTCGGGCAGGTAGACATCGAGGCGCGAGCCGAAGCGGATGAGGCCGAAGCGTTCGCCCCGGGCGATCTCGGCGCCTTCCTGCGTGAAACACAGGATGCGGCGGGCGACCAGGCCCGCAATCTGCACCACGCCCAGATCGCGCCCGTCCTCCATGGTGATGACCATGCCGTTGCGCTCATTGTCCTCGGAGGCCTTGTCGAGCGAGGCGTTGAGAAACTTGCCCGGCGTATAGGCCACGGTCTTGACGCGGCCCGCCACGGGCGCGCGGTTCACATGGCAGTTGAAGACCGACATGAAGACCGACACGCGGGTGCGCGGCGTCTCGGGCAGTCCCAGCTCTTTCGGGGGCACGACCTCCTCGATCAGCGACACGACGCCATCGGCAGGGGAGGTGACGAGGCCCGGCGCGGCGGGTGTCACCCGTTCGGGGTCACGGAAGAAGTAGTAGCACCAGACCGTGAGGCCCACGCCGATCCAGCCGAGCGGCTCCCAGATCAGGAACAGCACCAGCGTGATCGCGGCGAAGATCGCTACGAAGCGGCGGCCTTCGGGGTGCATGGGTTTCAGGAAGGTGTCGCGCATCCGCATGGGGCGGCCTTTCGTTTTGAGATCGCATGATCGGGTATCCAAGGGCGCGCGCCGGTGCAAGGGTCTCGCCGTCCGGCGCGTTGTCGGCCCTCCACTGTCACCTGCCCCGGACTTGATCCGGGACCTCCAACGTTCCGCTGGGCCCTGCACTATCTCCTGCCCCGGACTTGATCCGGGGCCTCCATTCGTCTGGCCGGGCGGACACCGGCGCAACAGGTCCCGGCGCGAGGCCGGGGCAGGACACTGCACGCGCCCTCGCCTGACTGCGGACCCAAGGCTGCCTGCAGCCGCCGCGCCCCAGCGCCGATCCGTTCCTATCCCTGCGGCATCGTCTCCTGCATCGACGGGCGCGCGGCGAAGCCTTCGTACCAGCGCGCCAGCGAGGGATGCGCGTCCCGCCAACCGCGGGCGTCGTGGCGCAGGTCGAGATAGCCCAGCGCACAGCCAAGCGCGATCTGGCCCGCGTCAAGGGGCCCGGCCAGATGGCTCATCCAGCGGCCCTCCAGCGCATCGAGCGCGCGCGCGACCTTGCCCCATTGCGCCTCGACCCAGTCGGCCCAATAAAGATCGCCTTCGCGAAAGCGCGCCTCGTAGGTCATGGCCAGCGCCGCATCCAGCATCCCGTCCGCCGTGGCCTCCAGCGTCAGCACGTCCCAGACCCGCGTCTCAGGATAGAGGGCCGCCCCCGCCACATGGTCGAGATACCGGCAGATCACCCGGCTGTCATAAAGCGTGCCGCCATCGTCGCGCACCAGCGCCGGGATCTTGCCGATGGGGTTCAGCGCGGTCAGCTCCGGGTCGGGATCCAACGGCGAATTGGCGCCCGAAACCAGTTTGACCTGGTCGATCAGCCCGGTCTCGATCAGCGCCACATGCACCTTGCGCACGTAAGGCGACGGGCTGAGCTTGTAGAGTGTCATCATGGGCTTGGGCCTTTCCTCGCAGGGCTACGTCGCGCGGAGCCTACAGCGCGCCCCGCCCCCCGCAAGCCCTCAAAGCGCAGGCGGGGCCTTCATCAGCGCGGCCAGCGCCGCCAGCTCCTGACCGGTCGCACCCGTCTCCAACGCCTCGGCCGCGGCGAGGCGGACCGCATCAGGCTTGTTCTGGCCAAGCTTCCAGGTCGCGTCGATCCGCTCCACATGGAAGTGGAACGGGATGATCTGGCGCATCATCCGCTCCAGCACCTCGGGCGTCATCTTGCCCGTCTGCCAGATGGGCTTCGGCGCGAGATGCGCCTCCATATCCGCCGATTGCGCATCGAGCATCGCCCGCATCTCCGCCTGCGGCTGCCGGACAAGGCGGCCGGTCAGATGCACGGCGACATAGTTCCATGTCGGCACCTGATCGGCCACGCCGTACCAGTCGGGCGAGATATAGCCGTCAGGCCCGGTGATCGCGATGCGGGCGGGCGCCGCGTCTTCGACCATCCGGGCGATGGGGTTGGACCGGACAAGGTGCAGCATCGCCAGATCGCCTGCCTCGGACAGGGTGACGGGCACATGCGCCAGTAGCGGCACCGGATCGGCGGACAGACAAAGCGTGCCGAAGCCGCGCGCCCGCACGAAGGCGATATCCTTGGCGTGATCGGCCGAGCGAAAGGTGGGATTGGGATGCATGATCTCAGCCTGCCTTGGGATGGGCCGCGGCATAGACCTTCATCAGATGGACCTGATCGACCGAGGTATAGGCCTGCGTCGTGGACAGCGATGCGTGCCCGAGCAATTCCTGGATCGCGCGCAGATCGCCGCCCGCCTGCAGAAGATGCGTGGCGA
>CAZTEV010000012.1:18462-27966 GCA_964612785.1 uncultured Roseivivax sp.
AGCAATTCCTGGATCGCGCGCAGATCGCCGCCCGCCTGCAGAAGATGCGTGGCGAAGGAATGCCGCATCGCATGGGGCGTCGCGGTGGCGGGCAGGCCCAGCTGCATGCGCGCATTGGCCGTGACCTTCTGCACAAGTCGCGGGTTCAGCGCGCCGCCGCGCTGGCCGCGAAAGACCGGCGCGTCCGGCGTCATCTCGTAGGGGCAGAGCCGCAGATAGGTCTCCACCGCCTTGCGCGTGACGGGCAGGACCGGCACGATCCGCTCTTTCCCGCCTTTGCCGCGGATGCGCAGGCTCTCGCCCAGCGGCAGGTCCGCGCCCGTGAGGCCCAGCGCCTCGGAGATGCGCAGGCCCGATCCGTAAAGCAGCGTCACCACGGCAGCATCGCGCGCGCCGATCCAGCCCTCGCGGCCCTGATCGCCCACCGTATCGATCATCGCGCGCGCGGCATCCTCGGTCAGCGGGCGCGGCAGCTTCTTCTGGAACTTGGGCGCCCGGGCGGACAGGACCGCCGTGGGCTCGAATCCTTCGCGCTCGGCCAGGAAACGGTAGAAGGATTTCACCGCCGACAGCTTGCGCGCCATGGAGCGCGGGCTGGCGCCTTCGGCGCGCAGATGCGCCATGTAGGCGCGCATGTCGGTGGTGCCGATCCGCGCCAGCGCGGCAAGCCCCTGGCTGTCGCCGTGATAGCCCGTCATGAAGGCGAGGAAGCCCAGAACATCGGTGCGATAGGCGGTCTCGGTGTTCTGCGCCTGTCCCTTCAGGGCGCGCGCGGTCTCCAGCCAGGCCTGCAGCGCGTCGCGCGCCTGGGCCGAGACCGCGAGGCTCATGTCAGCCAGCGCCGCATGGACCGCTCGAACACGCCTGCGAAGAAGGTCAGAAGGTCCGTGCCGTGTTGCGGTGTGAACTGGTGGGGATCCTCGGCGCCCAGAATCAGCAGGCCCGGCAGACGGCCCTCGCCGAAATCGAGCCTCAGGCAGGCCTCCGAGCGGATCCAGTCGCTCAGATCCTCGTAGATCTGGGCGTTGCCTTCGTCGATCTGGCGCAGGGTAACCTGACGCTGCGGATTGCCGCGCCCGTCGCCCACATAGCTGTCGATGAAGCCCGGCTCGGCCACGTTCAGGATGCCGCCAAGGCGCGCAACGGCGCCTGCCTCGGCATCGGCATTGGTGCTTTCAAGGACGAGCTTCACGCAATCGACGCGCAGGATCTCGGCCACGTCGCCACCCAGATCGCGCAGGAAGGTCTCGAACTCGGTCGGATCGAGCATGCGCAGGATCGCCCGGTGCAGCTGGTTCGTGCCTGCGAGGTTCTCATAGGCTGCAGCGATGACCGAGCGATGCGTCTCCTCGAGCCGGTCGAGCCGCGCCTCGAGCCGCTCCATCGCGATGCCGCGCAGATCGACGATATTGGCGCCCATCGCCCGTTCGTTCGCCGCCACGAGCGCCCGCATCAGGTCCACATCCTCGAGCAGAAGATCCGGGCTGGTCATCAATTCCTGACGCAGGGAGGGGTCGATCTTGGATGCGCGCGACATGGGGCCTCGTCGTGTTTTGACGGCCCCGTGTTGCCCGGAGCCTTTCAGCCCTTGTCGTCCGGCAGGGTCGGCGCTGTCAATCGCGGAGGCGCCGCTTCGGGGGCGCGGGTGCCTTTGAGGTCACGCGCCGAGATAGGACGCAAGCGCGGGTGGCGGATCGGCGAAAAGCGCCTCAGTGTCGCGCGGCGGATGGGCCATGCCGTCGGCCACCAGAACCGTCTGATCGGCAAAGCGGCGCGCATCGGCGGGATCGTGACTGACCAAGAGCGTCAGCGTGCCGCGCGCGCGGGCCAGGGCCGCCACATTGTCCAGCATCTCGGTCTTGAGCGCGGGCCCCAGCGCCGCGAAAGGCTCATCGAGCAGCAGCACGGGACGGTCCTGCAGCATCACCCGCGCAAGCGCCGCGCGGCTCGCCTGTCCGCCCGACAAGGCGGCAGGTTTGCGCGCGCCGAACCCCGCAAGCCCCACCGCGCTCAGCGCCTCCTCCACCCTGCTTGTGTCCTCGCCCGAAAGCCGCCCACCGCCCGGGCGCAGGGCCAGGCCCAGATTGCGCGCGAGGCTCAGATGCGGAAAGAGGTTCTGATCCTGAAACAGGATCGAGACAGGCCGCGCGCCGGGTGCCATGCCGGTCAAGTCTTGCCCCTGCCAGCGGACCTGCCCGGCCTCGGGCGCCCGGAAGCCCGCGATCACGTCGAGAAGCGTGGACTTGCCTGCGCCGGACGGGCCGATGATCGCCACCCGCGCGCCTCCATGAAGTGCGAATGCCGCCGACAGCGCGAAATCGCCCGCGCGGATTTTGACGCCCACCAGCTCAAGCATGAACGCGCCCTCCGCGGTCGAAGGCCCAGAACAGCGCGAGGCTGGCTGCAAGCAGCACAAGCGCCGCGCCCTGCGCCGCCTGCATCTGGTAGCTGCCCATCAGCCGGTAGACGTAAAGCGGCAATGTCGCACGGTCGGGGTCGGCAAAAAGCGCGATGACCCCCAGATCGCCCATGGACAGCGCCGCGGTCAGGCCCGCCGCAAAGCCCAAGGGGCGGCGCAGGCGCGGCAGGAAGACGTGCCGCATCCAGGCCCAGGGCGTCAGCCCGAGCGAGGCCGCGAGGCGGGCGTAATCCGCGCGGATCGCCTCGGCCTCCGGGCGCAGGATGCGCAGGGCGAAGGGCAGGCTGACCAGCGGGTTGACAAGCGCCGTCACCGGCAGGGCCAGCGTGAAGGGATTGACGTAAGGCCGCACAATCAGGAACAGCCCGGTGCCCAGGACGAGCGGCGAGAGCGCAATGCCCAGAAGGCCCAGCAGTTCGCCCCGCCGTGTCGCCAGCGGCAGCGCCCAGATGAGGCACAGCGCGGTCGAGACGAGCGCGACCCAGAGCGAGTTCCACGCAGCCTCGATCATGCCCGGCGGCAGGTGCGTAAGCCCCGGCAGGCCGCGCAGCGTGACCAGCGCAAGCGGCGTCAGCAGAAAGGCCGCGACCAGCGCGATCGCCGCACCGTCGAGCGTGCGGGACAGCGCCCCCTGCCCGTCCCAGCGCGGCACAATGCGGTCAAGGCCCGCGCCGAAGCCCGTCCCGCCCGACAGCCGAAGCGCAACGAGCCCCGCCCCCAGTGCGAGCGCGAGTTGCACCACGGACAGGGCGGCCGCGCGACCCAGATCGAAGTCGAAGCGCATCGCCTGGTAGATCGCCAGCTCCACCGTCGTCGCGCGCGGCCCGCCGCCCAGGGTCAGCGCCACCGCGAAGGAGGACAGGCAGATCACGAAGATCACCGCGAAGGCGCCGGGCAGGATGCGCACCAGCATCGGCGCCTCCAGCGTTCGGAACATCGCCCAGGGGCTCAGCCCCAGCGAGGCGGCAAGCCGCAGGCGTTCGCCCGGCATGGCAAGCCAGCCCTGCAGGATCAGGCGCGTCGCAAGCGGCAGGTTGAAGAAGACATGCGCGATCACCACGCCGTGCAGCCCGTAGATCGTCATGCCCGGCAGGCCCAATGCGCCCAGCGCCCGGTTGACGATCCCGTTCGTGCCGAAAGTGGCGATCAGGCCCAGCACCGCGACGATGATCGGCAGGATGAAGGGCGCCCCCAGAAGCGCCACCAGAAGTCCACGGCCGGGAAAGGCGCGCCGCGCCAGCGCGCGGGCCACCGGCACGGCGAACAAAATGGAGAAGAAAGCCGACAGTGTCGCCTGCAGCAACGTGAAGCGGATCGCTGCCAGATCACCGGGCGCGAAGGCCGCAAAGCCCCCCGCCCGGATCAGCACCGCACCCACGGGCACCAGCGTCGCCGCCAGCACCGCGAGGCCTGCGATTATTGCGAAAGGCCCGCGCGCCATGCCTCGATCGCCGCATCCTGAAGCGCTGCCGCTTCATCCTCGGAGTAGAAAAGCACCGTCTCGGGCAGGTCGAGCTGCTGGAAGCCTTCGGGCCAAAGGTCGCGCGGCAGGGCCGCCGGGATCGACCAGTTGCCGGTCGCGATCATGGACTGGAAGTCTTCGGTCAGGATGAAGTCCATGAATTGATCGGCCAGTTCGGGATTGTCGGTGCCCGCGACCTTTCCCACCAGCTCGACCATGAAGTAATGGCCTTCGGGGAAGATCGCCGCCTTGATCGTGTCATCCTCCTCGGCGATCAGGTGATAGGCGGGCGAGGTGGTGTAGGACAGCACCATGTCGGCCTCGCCATCGGTGAACAGCCCGTAGCTTTCCGACCAGCCCTTCGTGACGGTCAGCACGTTGTCGGCCAGATCCGCCCAGGCGGCCTCGGCCTCATCGCCGTAAACCGCCTGCACCCAGAGCGCGAGCGCGAGACCCGAGATCGAGGTGCGCGGATCCTGGATCACCACGGACAGATCGTCGCCCGCCTCCCGCAGCGCGTCGAAGCTTTGCGGCGGCTCGGCCAGCCGGTCGGTGTCGTAGACAAAGGCCGTATGCCCGTAATTGAACGGCAGGAACGTGTCGTCGGTCCAGTCGATGGGCAGGGTCAGCGCCGACAGATCCTGCCCGTGGGGGGCGAACAGCCCGGCCTCGCGGGCCTCCTTGGTGACGTCCGTGTTCAGGCCGAAGACGATATCCGCCTCGGTCCGGTCGCCTTCAAGACGCAGGCGCGGCATCAGGTCGCCGGGGCTGAATTGCAGGTCGCAGTCGCAACGGGCCTCGAACATCTCTTCGATCTTGGGGCCCGGGCCCCATTCGGAGACGATGTAATCGCCCGCATAGACGGTCAGCACGTTGTCTTGCGCCAGCGCGGTGCTGGCCAGAAGCGTGCCCGCTGCAAATGTGGTGAGGGCCTTCATGTCCCATCCTCCTATTTGCGGCGGATGGGTCGGATCAGGGGCCAGGCCCGTCTAACCTTCCCTCCGCCGGTGTTAACCGGTTCAGGTTCAACGGGTTCGCGCGCATCGCATCTCAGCCCTTCCGGGCACCCCGAGGTGGGTCTACTGCTAGAGCAGCGCCCCGCCCCGTGCAAGCCCGGCCTCTTGAGGCGCGCGCGCCCCTGCCCTAACAGGGGCGTGCAAGAGGCGAGGCACCATGAGCTACAACACTTTCGGTCACATCTTCCGCGTCACCACATGGGGCGAAAGCCACGGGCCCGCGCTTGGCTGCACGGTGGATGGCTGCCCTCCGGGCATCGCGATCGACGAGGCCGCGATCCAGCACTGGCTCGACCGGCGCAAGCCCGGCCAGAACAAGTACACGACCCAGCGCCGCGAGCCCGATCAGGTGCGGATCCTCTCGGGCACCTATGAGGGCCGAACGACCGGCACGCCGGTCCAGCTGATGATCGAGAATACCGACCAGCGCTCGAAGGATTACGGCGACATCGCCGAGACCTTCCGCCCCGGTCACGCCGACATTTCCTATTGGCAGAAATACGGCATCCGCGATCCGCGCGGCGGGGGCCGGTCGTCCGCGCGCGAGACGGCGGCACGGGTGGCGGCAGGCGGTCTGGCGCGCGCGGTGCTGGCCGCGCTTGTCCCGGGGCTCGAGATCCAGGGCTACATGGTGCAGATGGGCCCGCACGCGCTGGGGTCCGAGCGGGACATGGACGAGATCGAGAAGAACCCCTTCTGGGTGCCCTCGGCCAAGGCGGCCGAGGACTGGGCGGTCTATCTCGACACCCTGCGCAAATCCGGCAATTCCTGCGGTGCGGCCATCGAGGTCATGGCGCGCGGCGTGCCCGCGGGCCTCGGCGCGCCGGTCTATGCCAAGCTCGACACCGATCTGGCCGCCGCGATGATGTCGATCAACGCCGTGAAGGGCGTCGAGATCGGCGAGGGCATGGCCGCCGCCGCATTGACGGGCGAGGACAATGCCGACGAGATCTTCCTCGGCAATGACGGGGCGCCCACCTATTCGTCGAACCATGCGGGTGGCATTCTGGGCGGAATTTCCACCGGGCAGGACGTGGTGGTGCGCTTTGCGGTCAAACCCACCTCCTCGATCCTGAAGCCGCGCGCGTCGATCACGAAGTCGGGCCAGCCCACGGAGGTCATCACCAAGGGCCGCCACGATCCCTGCGTGGGCATCCGTGCGGTCCCGGTGGGCGAGGCGATGATGGCCTGCGTGCTGCTCGATCACCTGCTTCTGGACCGGGCACAGACAGGCGGTCAGCGCGGCCCGATCGGCTGACGCAAAAACGCCCCCGCTCTGGAAGCGAGGGCGTTTTGCACATCATCGGGGATTTACAGATAGCTGCGATGCCGGAAGGCGTGCCGTACCGCGCTGGCGCGGGTCTGACCGCGCGCGGCATATTGCGCATCGGTCATCATCTGAAAGCCGCGTAGGATCTGATAGCGCGGGTTGTTCCGCGCAAGGAAGGTCAGGATACCGCCAAGCGCATGGGTCGCGCGGGCCAGTAGTCCGCTGCTCGGGGTCGAGGAGGTCGAAGACATTTTGGGTCTCGGTCTATCGTTTCGGTCTGCCTGAAAAATGTGCATTTTATGAACGAGACCAAGGCCCAAATCGGCATGACGGGGATGCACGCCGCGCATGACGGTGAACCATGAAAAAGGCGGGTCACAGATCGTCTGTGCCCGCCTTTCTGATGTGCTTGTGTCAGTGCCGATTCGGAGCGCCCTGAACGCCCCCCGGCCCCTGCCGCGATCAGACCGGGGTTGCGTGGGTCCGGCGCTGGGGCATCTGCGGCGGCGCGGACGGCTGGCGCGTGCTGCGACGCGCGGTGCCTGCGGCCTTCTGCGTGGCAACGATCCGCGGCGAGGCGGCGCGGCGCTGCGCGCGGGCCTCGGCGCCGGGATCGACGACCGGGGCCTTGCCCGGCTCAAAGCCCAGGATCGAGAAACCGCCCTTCTGCGCGGCCTCCGTCATGATCTGCGTGACCTTGATCTGCTGCGCCCAAAGTGCGCCGGTCCACGCGAACCACATCTGCGTGGCGGCGACTGGTGTGAAATAGGTCATGATTTCCCTCCCTGATGACCTGCGGGGCCTTCCCCCCTTGAATGCGCGGCGCAAGCGACGCGCGGCAATGCGTCTCGGCTGGTCTGCGATCTGCACCCTCCAACCGAGAGAAACTTCCCTAACAAAGCGTTAATGCTGCTTCGAATCCTGTCCCAGGATCGTTCGGCTGCCGCCTCGGGCCGTGCCCAATTATGCGGCGAACATCAACATATCATGACACCTTTCGGCGCCTTTCGGCACATCCACGCCCATATGGGACGCGCCTGCCCCGATTCCCTGCACTTCATGCCGCAACGCGCGGCACCGATCCTTGATCTGTCGCAAAGCCCGGCTTCCCCCGGGACCATCGCGTATCCAAGGAAACCCGATGTTACTGCCCGGGTTCAAGCGCGATAGGCCACGGAATGCGGCTGCACACGAGATTTTGCACAAAAACCGGGCGCCGCTCAGGGCGCGGGATCGCCTGTGGCCTTCGCGGGGGCGAGCGGCGTGTAGGCGCAGCGCTCGGGCTTGATGTCGATCAGCGGGGTGCCGTCGATGCAATCGAGGCCGCGCACGAACAAGACCGCCCCCTCGCGCCGTTCGAGCGCAACGCGCGCCAGACCGATCGGATTGGGCCGCACCGGAGAGCGGAGCGAAAATGTCCCCCGTGTGCGTCCGTCCTGCCCGGGGCTTTGATGCACGAGATCCCGGCGCGACCGGTCGAGCCAGTAGAGCACATCGAGCTCCGCGAAGCGTTCGATCCCGTCAAGCGCCGGCGCCCAATCTTCCGCGATCTCGAGTCGGCACAGCGGCCCGTCGCGCCGCCCCTGCCGGGGACACTCCGCGCGGGTCGCAAACGGGGTGCGGCAATACCCGATGAAATGCAGGATCGCCTGCCCCAGATCGGGCGGATCGCGGCGGATTTCCCCCGCTCTGAGATCGTTCTCACCGTCCATCCGGGTCCTCCTGCATTGCGCAAGGGAAGAATAGCCCATGCGGCGCGGGAAGACAGGCCCTCCCGGGCCTTGCAAATCCGGGGGCAATGCTGGAAAGTTTGCAGGACTCGGGAAATTTTGCAGGATTGCGGCATGAATGACATGACAGAGGCGCTCCGCATCGCGGCCACGCTCGTCCTGTCGGGCGATGCCGACCTGTGGGAGATCGTCGCCCTGTCGCTCCGCGTGAGCCTCACCGCGACGGCGCTGGCCTGCCTGTTGGGCCTGCCGCTGGGCGCACTTCTGGCCACGCAAACCTTCCGCGGCCGCGGCGCCGCCATCGTGGCCGTCAACGCGCTGATGGGGCTGCCGCCCGTGGTCGTGGGCCTGATCGTCTACCTGATGCTCAGCCGCTCCGGTCCCTTCGGGGTCTTCGGCCTGCTTTACACGCCCTGGGCCATGATCATCGCGCAGACGCTTCTGATCGCGCCCATCGTGGCGGCGCTGTCCCGGCAGGTGCTGGAGGCGCTGCATCTCGAATATGACGAACAGTTCCGGTCCTTCGGGATGTCGCGGCTCGCCGCGATGCGCGCACTGCTCTGGGACGGGCGTTTTGCGCTTCTGACCGTGGGTCTGGCAGGCTTCGGGCGCGCCATTGCCGAGGTCGGCGCGGTCATCGTCGTGGGCGGCAATATCGACCACCTGACGCGGGTGATGACCACGGCCATCGCGCTCGAGACCTCGAAGGGGGATCTGGCGCTCGCGCTTGCGCTCGGCATCGTGCTGATGGTGCTGGCGCTTGCGGTGAATGCCGCCGTGCATGGCGTGCGCAGCAGCGAAGGACGTCTGGCCCATGCGTGATTTCTCCCACTCCGACACGGCCTGCCCGCCCTGCCTGACATTGACCGGCATCGCGATGGAGATGGGCGGGCGCCGCGTGCTCGACGGGGTCGATGCGTCGGTCCCCCGCGACGGGATCACAACGATCCTGGGCCCGAACGGCGCGGGCAAGAGCCTGCTTCTGCGCGCGATCCACGGGCTTATCCCGCATCAGGGCAGGATGGATTGGGCCGCGGGCAAGGCCCCGAAACAGGCGATGGTCTTTCAGAAACCCGTGCTGCTGCGCCGGTCGGTCGCGGCGAACATGGATTTCGTGCTGGGCCGCGACCGTGTGCGCCGCGACACGCTGCTGGCGCAGGTCGGGCTGTCGGACCGCGCAAGCCAGCCCGCGCGCCGCCTTTCGGGCGGAGAGCAACAGCGCCTCGCACTTGCCCGGGCGCTGGCCACCGATCCCGATCTTCTGCTGCTCGACGAGCCGACAGCGAGCCTCGATCCCGCCTCGGCCGCGATGATCGAGGGCGTCCTGCGCGACGTGGCTGCGCGCGGCACGACGATCCTGATGGTCACCCATGACATCGCCCAAGCCCGCCGCATCGCCGATCACGCGCTGATCCTGTGTCGCGGCCGCGTGGTCGAGACGGGCCGGACGATGCGCGTTCTGACCGCGCCGTCCGCCCCGCTGGCGCGCGATTTCCTGCAAGGGCGGCTCGTGCCGTAAGGGCGCGCGCCCACCTCCTTTTCCATCCCCAAGACCCGAGAGAGACCATGTCAAAACGTCTGCTGTCCGCCCTTCTGAGCCTCGCCCT
>CAZTEV010000013.1:0-27034 GCA_964612785.1 uncultured Roseivivax sp.
TGTCGCAGACGAAATACGAGAAATCGCGCATGAAGTTCGACACCATGTCGACCGAGGAGAACGGGATGATGTGGAACGTGCCCTGCAGGTCGCGCAGGCTGACCGAGCGCACGGTCAGCTTCTCGACCACACCCGTGGTGCCGCCCACGGTGACCACGTCGCCCACATTCATCGCGTTCTCGAACTGGATGAAGACGCCGGTGATGATGTCCTGCACGAGCTTCTGCGCACCGAAACCGATGGCAAGGCCCAGAACACCGGCCGAGGCCAGAAGCGGGCCGATATTGATGCCGATCTCCGACAGCGCGAACATCAGTGTCAGGATGATCAGCAGGATCGTCGCCGCATTGCGCAGAAGCGACAGCAGCGTCCGCTCGCGCGAGGTCGGGACCGCGCCGATATCCGGGCTGAGCCGGTAGTCGATCCAGGAATTCATCGCGAGCCAGATCAGCGCCGCCACCAGCAGGATCAGGGCGACGGTGGCCACGCGGCCCGACGCCTCGATCCCGAAATCGGTGCCGAGCCAGCCGCCCACATCGACAAGGCCGATCGTATCGAGCGCATACAGCACCACCGCCGCGGCCACGAGGAGACGCAGGCCGATCAGGAGTTTCGGCACGATCCGGTCGAGGCGGGATTGCAAAAGCGGCAGCCGCTCGTTCAGCGTCTCAGGGAGCACCACGCCCGAGCGCAGCCAGCGCCCGATCGCGCCCACGACGACAGAGCCCAGCAGGATCGCACCGAAAACCTTCGCGGATCCGATCAGATAGGTCAGCACGACGTCGTTGGGCTGCGACAGCACGACGGTGACCATGAAGGCCAGATAGGCCAGCACGAACCAGTGCCAGGTCCGGGTCAGCGTGCCCAGCATACCGCCCAGCTTTTCGCTGGGATGGGCCATGTCGTCTTCCTCGGGCGCGCTGTCGCGGGCCATCAGGCGACGGGCGATCCAGTCGGCCACGGGCTCATGGTAGCGGATGACCAGAAAGACGAGGTAGGCCAGCACGATGATCGACAAAAGCGCCGAGACGGCCGTGCCCGCGGCCAGCGACACGCTGCGTTCCACCAGCGGCACGATCAGCAGATAGCCGTAGCCCAGCACGCCCACGACAATGGCCGTGTGCCGCGACAGCCGCCCGGCTGCCTTGTCCGAGACGTTTATGAGCCGGAGATTGCGCGCATGGGGCGACAGGATCACGCGCACCGCGACGCGGATCAGCCCGACCAGCAGGAAGGCGTTGAGGTACAGCGCCTGACGCAGGCCGATCTGTCCCGAATCACCGACGGCCAGCAGCGTGATCGCATAGCCCAGACCCCAGGCAACGATGACGATGCCCGCGTCGATCAGGATGCAGGACAGGAAGATGAAGACGGTTCGCAACGGGTTGGCTTCGGCGGCGCGCGCACTGGCGCGGGCGAAGACGGGTCGGAACAGGGCGCGCAGGGTCACGAACACGGCAACCGTGATCGCGATCACGATGGCAAGGTTCTTCAGCGCATCCAGCAGAACGCCCGCCTCGGCGCCCGAAAGGCCGCTTAGAACCGTGTCGCCCTGAACAAGCCGCCCGGCAAAGTCCAGAACCGCACTCGCGGCGCCTTGGGCCGTTTCCTGCGTGATGCGCGCAATGCGCACGCCCAACGCCTCGACCGCGTTGGCCACGTCTGCGGCGCTCTCGCCCGGAGCAGTGTCCTGCGCGGTCTGCCCCTCACCGCTGCCGCCGGATGCCTCGGCCGAGCCGTCGCCGCCAGCAGAATCTCCCGACAGCGCCTGATCCAGCTCCTCGATCAGCCTCTGGCGCGCCTGATCGTCGCGCAGCACCTCGAGCAGCGTCTCGAGCGGGGCCGCGGCCTCACCTCCGGCGCTTTCGGATTGCGCAGCCTCGCCGCCACCACCACCCAGGCCCGGCACCATCTGTGCCAGCCCGCGATCGGCCGACAGCGACAGGACCAACACCAGCAGACCTGTCATCATGAGGCCCAGGAGGCCTGTGCGTCCGGGTTTTGGCTTGGGTAACATGTCCTGTCCTCGTCCTTGTTCTTGTCCGCTGCACGTCATGCGCCGCGTCGCAAATCGCAACGGGCGCCCAAATGCAGCAAATTTGATCGAAAACCAACAGCCGCCGCGAATTGTTCCGAGATCGGCGTGAGTTCGCAGGTTCACGACGCCAGATCCTGACGCGCGACCGATTCACGAAGGAAGGGGGTATTTGGTGGAGCCTAGGGGGATCGAACCCCTGACCTCTTGCATGCCATGCAAGCGCTCTCCCAGCTGAGCTAAGGCCCCATACGCGGCAGCCCGAAGGCTGCGTCGTGCGGCGTCAGATACGCAAAGCCCAAAGCGGGTTCAAGGCAAAAATAATCCCCCGACCCGCTTTGTGCGTCGCATCAGTCGTCGTCGTCATCCGAGACATCGGCGATGTCGTCGAGCGAGACGTTTTCATCATCGTCATCGTCGTCCAGAACATCGTCGTCGCCGAGATCCACATCGACATCGTCATCATCGACGACATCGGTTTCCTCGGAATCGGCCTTCTTGGCCTTGCGGCTCGCGCCATCCTCTGCGTCAGCGGCGATCATCGAGCGCTTGCCGGTCTCGATCTCGACCACTTCGCCCGTATAGGGGCTGACGATCGGGTCGCGGTTCATGTCGTAGAACCGCTTGCCCGTGGTCGGGCACAGCCTTTTGACGCCCCATTCTTCCTTGGCCATGGGAGGTCCTTTCCATCTGGTCACACTTGCGGACAATTCGGGGCACCTGCCATAAGGCCCGGGCGGTGTCAAAGCCTTTGACGCCGCCTTTGCATGCGTGCTCCGATACGAGGCCAGATGGGCATCATCGAACTTGAGGGCAACCCTCCGATTTCCGTGATCCTGCGCCGCTCCGCGCGGGCGCGGCGGATATCGCTCAGGATGTCCGGGATCGACGGGCGCGTGACCCTGACCCTGCCGCGCTTCGTGTCCGAACGGGAAGGGCTGAGCTTCCTGCGCGAAAAGGAAGCCTGGCTGCGGGATCACATGGATCGGCGCGCGGCGCCCGTCGCGGTCGGGGTCGGTGCGATCCTGCCCGTCGAAGGCGTGCCGCGCCGGATCGAGGCCGCGCCCGGGCGCATTCTGGTCCTTGGCCCCGAGCGTCTTGGCGTGCCCGGGCCCGAGGGACGGGTTGCCGCGCGGCTCAAGGCGCATCTGAAGACATTGGCGCGCGACCGGCTGGCCGCGGCCTCGGACTGCTATGCGACGGCACTCGGCAAGCCCTATGCCCGGATCACGCTGCGCGACACGCGCTCGCGGTGGGGGTCATGCTCCAGCACCGGCAGCCTCAGCTATTCCTGGCGGCTGATTCTGGCGCCGCCCGAGATCTTGGATTACGTCGCCGCCCACGAAGTCGCGCATCTGGCGCATATGAACCACTCCGAGCGGTTCTGGCGGCAGGTTTCCGATCTTTACGGCGATTGGCGCGGGCCGCGCCGCTGGCTGCGCGAGAATAGCGCGGAGCTGCACCGCTACCGCTTCGACGATTGACCTGTGGCGGATTTGTGATCACAGTCCGCCCATGTTGACAGCACCCCGTCCCGCCCCCGTGACAGCGCCGCGCGTGGCGGATCCCGCGCCCTCGGCCCATGACAAGGTCTATCGCGGCCTGCGCACGCGCATCATGTTCGGCCAGATGGCGCCCGGCGCCGCACTGACCCTGCGCGGGATCGGCCGCGAATTCGGCGTCTCCATGACGCCCGCGCGCGAGGCGGTGCACCGCCTCGTGGCCGAAGGCGCGCTGTCGATGTCCGCCTCGGGCCGCGTCGCAACGCCCGAGCTTTCCCCCGACCGGATCGAGGAGCTGGCCGCCCTGCGCGCCCTCATCGAGGTCGAGCTGGCCTCCCGCGCCCTGCCGCGCGCCCACATGGCGCTGATCGAGCGGCTGCAAAGCATCAATAGCGGGATCACCGATGTCGTCTCGAACCGTGACGCAGTGGGCTATATCCGTGCCAATCTGGACTTTCACCGCACGCTCTACCTGCGCGCACAGGCGCCCGCGATGCTGGCCATGGCCGAGACGGTCTGGCTGCAGCTTGGCCCCACGATGGGCGCGCTCTATGCCCGGCTCCGGCGGACCGAGGCGCCGCAATATCACCGGCTGATCATTGCCGCGCTGAAGGCGGGCGATGAGCCCTCGCTGAGGCTCGCCGTCCGCTCGGACGTCACCCAGGGCCTGAAGATGCTGGCCACCTGACATGTCGCAGGACGTCGCGCTGATCGCCATCGGGGCGCTGTTCCTCGCGGGCCTCGCCGCGGACATGATCGGGCGGCGCACCCGCCTGCCCCGCGTCACCCTCCTCTTGATCCTCGGCATCGCCATCGGCGCGCCCGGGCTCGATCTGATCCCGCCGGGCATCGCCGCGCTTTACGAACCCGTCTCCATCGTCGCGCTGACCATGGTGGCCTTCCTTCTGGGCAGCGCGCTGCAACTCGACCGGCTGCGGCGGCGCGGTCGGGCGATCCTGTGGGTCTCCGTGGCGATCGTCGCGGTTACGCAGGGGCTTGTGACGCTGGGCCTCTGGGCGCTGGGGGCCCCCGTCGCGATGGCGCTTCTGATGGGGGCGATTGCCTGCGCCACCGCGCCCGCCACCACCCGCGCGGTGCTGCAGGAGACCGGCGCGACCGGCCCCTTCGCCGAAACCGTGGAAGGCATCGTGGCCATCGACGACGCCTGGGGCATGATCGTTTTCGCGCTGGCCATGGTCGGCGCCCAGATGCTGACCGGTGGCGGGGAGGCTGGCCACGGCGCGCCGGGCCTTCTGACGGCAGGCTACGAAATCGGCGGCTCCATCGCGCTGGGCCTCGCCCTTGGCCTGCCCGCCGCACATCTGACCGGGCGGCTCAGCCCCGGAGAGCCCCTGCAGACCGAGGCGCTGGGTCTTGTCTTTTTGGTGGCGGGGCTCGCCCTCTGGCTCGATCTGTCCTTCCTGCTGGCAGGCATGACCGTGGGTGCGGTGATCGTGAACCGCGCAGCCCATCACGACTACGCCTTCCACGAGATCGAACATATCGAATGGCCGTTCCTGATCCTCTTCTTCCTGCTCGCGGGCGCCACTCTGGAACTGGCAAGCCTTGCGGAGCTGGGCCTTCTGGGCGCAGGCTTCGTCGCGCTGCGGATCGGGGCGCGGATGCTCGGCGGCTGGATCGGCGGTCTGGCAGGGGGCCTGCCCCGCATCGAACGGCGCTGGATCGGCATTGCACTGCTGCCGCAGGCGGGCGTGGCGGTGGGCATGGCACTGATTGCCGCAGAACGCCTGCCCGAATATGGCGAGGCGATCCTGAGCCTGACCATCGGCACGACGGTCCTGTTCGAGCTTGCGGGTCCGATCTTCACCGCGACGGCCCTGCGGCGCACCGGCGCCAGCGCACCCCGCTGAACCCTTTTCGCACGGCACGGACAGGCGCGCGACGCCCCAGGCTTCACCTTTCCCGAAAACGCAAAAACCCCGAGGAACCGGCCACAGGCCGGTTTCGAGATATCATGCCGCGCGGGGCTGCAAGCCCCGTGCGACCGCCGGATCAGACTGCTCCGCTCAGGCCGCGAGGCCCTTCGAGCCGATCCCGAGGAACTTCTTGCGGCGCGCCGCAATGAAGCCCGCGCGGTCGCTCTCGCCCATCTCGCCCAGCATGGCTTCGATGGCCTCGCCCACCGCCGCGATGGTGGCGCCCGCATCGCGATGCGCGCCGCCCAGCGGTTCGCGGATGATCCGGTCGCAGACGCCCAGCTTCTGCAGGTCCTGCGCGGTCAGGCGCAGGGCCTCGGCGGCCTCGCGCATCTTGTCGGCATCCTTCCACAGGATCGAGGCGCAGCCCTCGGGCGAGATCACGGAATAGACCGAATGCTCCAGCATCGCCACGCGGTTCGCGGTGGCGAAGGCCACGGCCCCGCCCGATCCGCCCTCGCCGATGATGACCGACAGAAGCGGCACGCCGATCTGCAGGCATTTCTCGGTGGCGCGCGCGATGGCTTCGGACTGGCCGCGTTCCTCGGCGCCCTTGCCGGGATAGGCGCCGGGCGTGTCCACCAGCGTGATGACCGGAAGGCCGAACCGGTCGGCCATATCCATGAGCCGGATCGCCTTGCGATAGCCTTCGGGCCGGGCCATGCCGAAATTGTGGTGCAGGCGCGACTGCGTGTCGTTGCCCTTCTCGTGGCCGATCACCACCACGGGACGGTCGCCGAACCGCGCCAGACCGCCCAGCACCGCGTCGTCCTCGCCAAACGCCCGGTCGCCCGCAAGGGGCGTATATTCGGTGAACAGCGCCTCGATGTAATCGCGGCAATGCGGCCGCATCGGGTGCCGCGCCACCTGGCATTTCCGCCAGGGCGTCAGCTTGCCATAGAGGTCGCGCAGCATGTCCGCGGCCTTCTTGTCGAGCGCCTTCGCCTCGGCCTCGATATCCATTTCCTCGTTGTTGCGGGCCATGGCGCGCAACTCTTCCGCCTTGCCTTCGATCTCGGCGAGCGGTTTTTCAAAATCGAGATAATGGGTCATGGACGTCCCTGTCTGGCTGGTCCCGCCTATATGCCGCCGCGGCGGCGCGGTTGCAACAGAACGGGCGCTTGGATCACTGCAGGATCACCGGGATCAGCGAGGCGACAAGCAGCCCCGCCATCGTCCAGTTGAACAGCCGCAAGCGCCGCCGATCCTGCAAAAACCGCCTGAGCGCCGTGCCGACCGTGGTCCAGCTGGTCGTGGAGACGACCGAACAGGCCACATAGGCCCCAACAACCCACAGGACCGCCCCGGTCGAGCGTCCGGGCGCATAAAGCGTGATCGCCGACAGCGCCATCGACCAGGCCTTGGGATTGACCCACTGGAACGCCGCCGCCTGCAGGAAGGTCAGCGGCGTGCCCGCCTGGGGCTGGGTCGCATCATCGGCAGGCGGCGCGGCATTGGCGATCTTCCACGCCAGATAGAGCATGTAGGCCACCGACAGCACCGTCAGGATCGCATAGGCGGGCGGCCAGAGATCGAAGAGCCGCATCACCCCCAGCCCCACGCAGAAGCACATCGCCGGAAAGCCGATCCCGATCCCCGCCATGTGCGGCACGCTCCGCCGGAAGCCGAAATTCGCCCCCGAGGCCATCAACATGAAATTGTTGGGCCCCGGCGTGATGACCGTGACGAAGGCGAAGGCGAGGAGTGCGGTGAAAAGATCGGGCGTCATATCTGCGCTCTAGCCCGGGATCCGGGCGAAGGGAAATGCATTTGTCGCCCGCCCGCACGGGCGTTAGATCACGCACGACGAGTACCGGAGGACCGACATGCGCGCCGATTACGACAGCCTCGCCAAGACCATCGCCGCCCTGACCGAGGGCGAGACCGACGCGGTCGCCCTCATGGCCACCCTGGTCTGCGAGCTGCACCACGCCGATGACCGCTTCGACTGGACCGGCTTCTACCGGGTCACGGGCCCCGAGACGCTGAAGATCGGCCCCTATCAGGGCGGGCATGGCTGCCTGGTGATCCCGTTCTCGCGCGGGGTCTGCGGGGCCGCGGCGCGCACGGGCGAGGTTCAGGTGGTCGACGACGTGGAGGCCTTTCCGGGCCATATCGCCTGTGCTGCCTCCACCCGGTCGGAAATCGTGCTGCCCGTGCGCGACGGGGCGGGGCGGCTTCTGGGCGTGCTCGACATCGACAGCGACCGGCCCGCCGCCTTCGACCAGGCCGATGCGGAGGCGCTCTCCGCGATCCTTGCCCGCACCTTCGAGCACGCGGCGTGAGCCTCGATGCCTGGCTGATCTTCGCGGGCTTCTGGGTTCTCTTCGTCACCTCGCCTGGCCCCAATGCCGTGAACTGCATCCAGAACGGCATGACCCATGGCTTTTTCCGTTCACTCTGGGGCGTGGCCGCGATCCTGACGCAGGCGCTGTTGTTCCTGACACTTTCGGCGCTGGGCATCACCGCGCTGCTGACCACCGCCCCCACCGCGTTCCTGGCCGCGAAGATCGCGGGCGCGGCGGTGCTGATATGGCTGGGCATCCGGGGCTGGCGCCGCGCCGCCCGACCGCTGGCCGAGGTCGCCGCCGCACCCGGTTCGATCTATCTGCGCGCCTTCATGGTCGCCACGATCAATCCCAAAAGCGTCGCGGGTTACCTCGCCGCCTTTTCGCAATTCGTGGACCCGGACGTGCCGATCCTGTCGCAGATGTGGGTGATCGTGCCCACGGCGCTGACGATCACCGCCCTGAGCTATGCGGGCTATACCGGCTTGGGTGCGGGGCTCGGGCAGGCGGCGCTGAGTGCGGTGGCGAACCGACGCGTCAGGCGTGTGCTCGCGGGGTGTTTCGTGTTCTATGGTCTGGCGCTTGCCGCGACCATCGTCACCTGAGAGGATCAGAGCCATGCTGACCGGAAGCTGCTGCTGCGGCGACATCACCTTCACCGTCTCCGGCACGCCCAAGGGGGCGGCGGTCTGCCATTGCAGCCAGTGCCGCAAGATGTCGGGCCATCTGTGGTCGTCCTCCTATGTGCCCGAGGGCGACATCGCCATCACGGGGGAGCCGCGCTGGTTCGCGGCCAGCAACACCGCCACGCGCGGCTTCTGCCCGCGCTGCGGGTCGTTCCTGTTCTGGAAGGCGCATGACGAGGACACGATGAGCTTCGCCATGGGCGCCCTCGACGGCGCCACGGGCCTGCGGATCGTCAAGCATATCTTCACCGACAGCCGGGGCGATTACTACGACCTGCCGGACGACGCGCCCTGCACGCCATGATGGATGCGGTCTTCACCCTGCCCGATCCCGCAAGTTTCGCGGCCTTCATGGCGGCGGGCATCGTGCTGAACCTCACACCCGGCGCGGATGTGATGTTCGCGCTGGCCTCGGGCGCGCGGGGCGGGCCGCGCGCGGGCATCGCCGCCTCGGCGGGCGTGGCGGCGGGCGCTTTCGTGCATGTTGCCCTGACCGCCTTCGGGGTGGCCGCAGCCCTGCGCGCGATCCCCGGCGCCTTCGACGCGATCCGCTGGGCGGGCGCGGCCTATCTGCTCTATCTTGCGGTCACGACCTGGCGCGCGCCCCCGGCGGCGCCGGAGCGCGGCGCGGACAGCCTGACAGCGGCGTTCCGGCGCGGGTTCGTGACCAATCTTCTCAACCCCAAGGTCGCCCTGTTCGTCCTGGCCTTCCTGCCGCAATTCGCCGATCCCGCCCGCGGCCCGGTCTGGAGCCAGCTTCTGGCCCTGGGCGCGGTCTTCATGGTGACGGGCTTTCTGATCACCGCCGCCTATGGCGCGGCGGCGGGCGCATTGTCGGCGATGCTGCGCAGACAGGCGCGCGCTCTCAACCGGGTGGCGGCGCTGGTCTTTGCCGCGCTGGCGGTTAGGTTGGCATGGGGATGACGCAACGCGAGCCAACCAGGGAGGCCCCATGGCCAAGATAACGCTGCTCGATGGCGGTATGGGACAAGAGCTGATCAAGCGCTCCGGCGAGGAGCCGACGCCGCTTTGGGCGACGCAGGTGATGATCAACCGCCCCGGCCTTGTCGAACAGGTGCATGCGGATTTCTTCGCCGCCGGTGCGACCGTGGCGATGGCCAACACCTATGCGCTGCTGCCCGACCGCCTGCGGGGCGCGGGCCTTGTGGACCGGATCGACGAATTCCGCGCCGCCGCGCTGGCCGAGGCCACGGCGGCGCGCGATGCCCATGGCCGGGGCCGGATCGCGGGCTGTATCGGGCCGCTCGGCGCCTCCTACCGCACGGATCTGTTTCCCGGCATGGAAGAGGCCGTGGCCACCTATGGCGAGATCGTACGCCGGATGGCGCCCGAGGTGGACCTGATCGCCTTCGAGACGCTGGCGACGCTCGACACGCTGCGCGCGGCCCTCAAAGCGGCCGAAGAGACCACGAAACCCGTCTGGATCGGGATCACCGTGGACGACAAGGACGGCACGCGCCTGCGCTCGGGCGAGCCCGTCGCCGTGGCCGCCGCGCTGGCCGCCGCCGGGCGCTGCGACGCGCTTCTGGTCAATTGCTCCGCGCCCGAGGCGATGGGGCCCGCGCTGGAGGCGGTCGCCCCCACGGGCCTGCGCTTCGGGGCCTATGCCAACGCCTTCGCGCAGATCACCCAGGAATTCCTGACCCCCGATCCCACGGTCGATGCGCTGTCCACCCGCCGCGACATGGGGCCCGCGCGCTATGCGGGCTTCGTCATGGATTGGGTGCGGCAGGGTGCGACCATCGTCGGCGGCTGCTGCGAGACCGGGCCCGAGCACATCGCCGCCATCGCCGAACGGCTGCACAATGCTGGCCATGAGATTGTCTGAGCCCGCCCGCGCGGACTACGACCCGCCCCAGGGCGAGATCCCGGTCCTGCATGCCGATCACGAGCTTCTGGTCGTGGACAAGCCCGCAGGCCTTCTGTCAGTGCCAGGCAAGGGCGAAGGCCTGGCCGATTGCCTGATCGCGCGGCTGCAGGCGGCCTTTCCGGAAGTGCTGCTGGTGCACAGGCTCGACCGGGACACATCGGGTGTCATGGTCTTCGCGCTGACCCCCCATGCGCAGCGGCATCTCGGGCTGCAATTCGAAAAACGCCAGACCAAGAAGACCTATGTGGCCCGGGTGGCGGGGCGGATCGCCGAGAAGACGGGCGAGATCGACCTGCCGCTGATCGTGGACTGGCCGAACCGCCCGCTGCAGAAGGTGGATCACGTCGAGGGCAAGCCCGCCCTGACAGGCTGGCGGGTGATGAAGGCCCGCGACGACGAGACCCGCGTGCGGCTCTTCCCGAAGACCGGGCGGTCGCACCAGCTGCGCGTGCACATGCTGGCCTTGGGCCATCCGATCCTGGGCGATCCGCTTTATGCGCCGGAGACAGCGGCGGACCATCCCCGGATGATGCTGCACGCCGAAGAGCTGCGGCTGCGTCATCCCGATGGCGGACGGGGGATGCAGTTCCGGGCGAAAGCGCCGTTCTGAGAGCGGGGGAAGGCCGCGGCGCGCGGCCTGCGAGAGACGCTGTCTCTCGCGCTCTCTGGAGGTATTTATGGTCCGGTCGTGACATGGGCGGCGCGCCTCGGGCCCGAGGTGGGACGCGCGGGCGGCTTACGATTGGGTGACAAAGACCCGGTCGGGATGGAACGACCCTGCGCGGTATCGGCCGACCGCCACGGGCGCGCCGTCGCAGGAGGCCCAGCATTCCTCGCCATAGTCCAGATCCGAGGCCGCGGCCTGGCCCGGATTGCCATTGCGCACGCGGTTGGCCTCGGCGGCGCTGAGGCGCAGTTCGGGCAGGTCCGCCAGCCCCGCCTCGATCGGCAGCAGATGCGCGTCGAGCGCGGGATCCTTGGCCAGCGCCTCGATCCGGTCGAGCGTCAAACCCTGAGCCGCCTCGAACGGGCCCGACCAGAGGCGGCGCAACTCGCGCACATGGCCGTGGCAGCCCAGCGCCGCGCCCAGATCGCGCGCGATGGACCGGACATAGCCGCCCTTGCCGCAGGTCATCTCGAGCGTGACGTGATCGGCATCCTCGCGGTCGGTGAGGACCAGCTCCTCGACCCAGAGCGGGCGCGCGGCAATCTCCATCGTCTCGCCATCGCGGGCGCGTTTGTAGGCGCGCTCGCCGTCGATCTTCACCGCCGAATATTGCGGCGGCACCTGCATGATCTCGCCCACGAAGCCGTGCAGGGCTTCCTTGATCTCGTCCTCCGACGGGCGCAGGTCCGAGCGCGCGATCACCTCGCCCTCGGCATCGTCGGTATTGGTGGCCTCCCCGAGCCGCACCGTAAAGCGATAGGCCTTCAGCGCGTCGGTAATGTAGGGCACCGTCTTCGTCGCCTCGCCCAGCGCGACCGCCAGAACGCCCGTCGCCTCGGGATCGAGCGTGCCCGCATGGCCCGCCTTCTTGGCAGACAGCGCCCAGCGCACCTTGTTCACGACCGCGGTGGAGGTGATCCCCGCCGGTTTGTCCACCACGAGCCAGCCCGAAATATCCCGCCCCTTGCGTGCGCGTCCCATGATGCCTCCTTGCGTCAGAGGCGCGGCAGATAGGCGATGGCGCGGAGCCTGTCAATTCGACCGGGCGGCCTTCGCGCGCCCGACTGGGCCGGGCAGGTCCAGATCGCCCAGAACGCCCGCGCGGCGACACAGAAGGATCGCGCCCAAAACCGCGCCCAGATTGGCGGCCAGAGCGGCGGCAAGGATGCCGCCATAGCCCAGCGCATAGGCACCGGCCCAGGCAAGCGGCACATAAAGCAGGCCGATCCGGCCCAGGCTCAGCGACAGCGAGAACACGGGCTTCTCGCGTGCATTCATCGCCGCATTGGCAGTGACGAGGATGCCGTAGCCGAAGAAACTGATCGACACCCAGCGCAGATATTGCGCGGCATAGGGCACCGCTTCGAGCCCGTTGGTCATCACGCGCGCGATGGGCTCCGCGGTCAGCCACAAGAGCGCCGCGACCGCCAGACCGTAGCCCAGGCAAAGCGCGAAGGTCAGCCGCACGGTCTGCCGCGCCCGGCTTTTGTCGCCCGCGCCCCAGGCCTGTCCAACGACCGGGCCGATCCCGGCAGACAGCGCCAGCATCGGCACGAACAGAAGGTTCTGGACGCGCGTCGCGGCACCGAACCCCGCCACGGCGCTTTCGCCGATAATGGCGACCGCGGCCGTGACCGCCGCCATGCCAGCGGGGTTGATCGCATTCGACAGCGCGGCCGGACCGCCCACCTTGCCGATGCGCAAGGCCGAGGGCCGAAACCCCGTGAGCGCGCCCTTCGACAGGTCGATCCGCCCGGTGCGGATCGCAAAGGCCAGACAGCCCAGAAACGCGAGGATCCGCGCTGTGGCGGTGGCGATGCCCGCCCCCTCGATGCCCAACGCAGGGATCGGGCCCAGCCCGAAGATGAAGATCGGATCGAGCACGATGTTGATCGCGGCCTGGCTCAGCATGACGGAGGCGGCGATCCGTGCCTCTCCGCCCGCGCGGAAGACCGCGTTCAGCGACTGCCCCGCAACGATGAACGGAAAGCCCAGGCACCACCAGGGCATGTAGGCGCGGATCCCCTCAAGCACCGCGCCGTCTGCCCCCATCAGCGCAAAGAGCGCGGGCGCCAGAACGACGAGGACAAGCGCCACCAGCGTCGCAAGGCCCGCCGCCACGATGAGCGCATGCAGCGCCAGCCCAGCGGAGGTGTCGTCGTCACCGCCGCTGGCGCCCAGCGCCTGACTGACCACCGCGCTCGTGCCCGCCGACAGGCCGATGGACAGCGAGGTGATCGCGACGATCACCGGGTAGATGAAGCCGATCGCGGCCAACTCGCTCTGCCCGGCGCGGGCCAGAAAGAAGCTGTCGGCCAGCCCCACGGACAGCACGCCCAGGATGCCCAGCGCCATGGGCGCCGAGACCTGCCAGAGCGCGCGCGGCACCGATGTGTCATTGAGATCGAGATTGCTTGCCAACCGCCCGCTCCTTGTCGCGATGGCAGGCAGTTAGCGGCTCAGGCGCCTGCGTCCAGCACCCGCGCCTCGGAGACGAGCATCACCGGGATGCCGTCGCGGATCGGATAGGCCAGACCGGCGCGCTCGCTGACAAGTTCCTGCCGCTCGGCATCGTAGGACAGGGTCGACTGGCTTTGCGGGCAGATCAGCGCCTCCAGCATGCGGCGGTCGAAGGCCTGCGGTGTGTCGGTCATTGCATCAGATCTCCGCTATCAGGCCCGCCGGAACGCAGCGCGTATTCCAGAAGGGTGACCAATGTCTCGCGCCGCGTCGCGAGGCAGGGCGCCTCGAGCAGGGCCTGTTTTTCCTCGGGCTCGAAATCGAGCAGCATGGACAGCGAATTGATCAGCAATTCGTCATCCGCCTCCTGCAGCGACGACCAATCCGCAGACAGATCGCGCGCGGCGAAGAAGCGGTTCAGGATCGCCAGGAAACTGTCGCGATCGAAGTCGGGATCCCGCTCCGACCGGCCGTCCCGATCCGCCTCGAACCCGTCCCAGCTGACGCGCGCACGCCGGTAGGGGGTGAACCCCTCCTCCTCGCTGTCGACGCGGAAACGCGAAAGGCCCGTCAGCGTGATCATGTAGCGCCCGTCCTCGGTTTCCGAGAACTGGGTGATCCGGCCCGCGCAGCCGATCTTGTGCAAGGCGCTGCTGTCGGTCCGGTTCGGGTTGGGCTGCACCATGCCGATGAGACGGGTATCCGTCTTCAGCGTGTCGTCGAACATCTGAAGATAGCGCGGCTCGAACAGATGCAGCGGAAGGTGCGCGCGCGGCAGAAGCAGCGCGCCCGGAAGCGGAAAAATCGCGATTGTCTCGGGGAGGTCTTTGTACCTTGCCATGAGATGCCAGCTAGCCCCGTGCAGCGCTCAGGCAAATATCATCGAGCTGAGTTTCCGCCGCCCGTTGAGCACGATGGGATCGTTGGGTTTCAGGGCGTCGAACAGCGTGAAAAGCTGCTGTTTCGCGGCGCCGTCATTCCACTCGCGATCCCGGCGGAAGAGCTCCAGAAGCTGGTCCACCGCCTCTTCGGTGCGCCCGCCCGCATGAAGCGCCTGCGCCAGATCGAACCGCGCCTGATGATCGGCGGGATCGGCGGCGACCTTCGCCTCGAGATCCGCGATGGGGCCTGCCTGCTCGGCCTGATGGGCAAGCGCGATCTGCGCGCGCGCGGCCTCGATCTCGGGCGCGTCGGAAATCTCTGCGGGCGCGCCGTTCAGGATCGCCTCGGCCTGGTCCACATCCCCCGTGGCGAGCGTTGCGCGGATCAACCCACCATAGGCACCCGCATGGGCGGGCTCTTCGCCCAGGATGGCCTGGAAGATCTGCGCGGCGTCCTGCGGCTGTCCGGCCTCGAGCATCTCTTCCGCCGCGGCCACGGCGTCATCGAGCCCGCCCGACGTGTCGCCGCCACCCATCTTGGCCAATTGCTCGACGAACTGCTTCACCTGGCTTTCGGGCACCGCGCCCTGAAAGCCGTCCACGGGCTGGCCGTTATGGAAGGCATAGACCGTCGGGATCGACTGGATACGCAGCTGGCCCGCGATGGATTGCGCCTCGTCCACATTGACCTTGGCCATCTTCACCGCGCCCTTCTGCGCGCGCACGGCCGCCTCGAGCTGGGGCCCGAGCGTCTTGCACGGCCCGCACCAGGGCGCCCAGAAATCCACGATCACCGGCACCTCGCGCGAGGCCTCGATCACGTCCTTCATGAAGTCCTGTTCGGCGACATCCTTGATGATGTCGGCATCGTTCGGGGTCGATTGTCCAAGCTCGATCATGGCGGGCTCCGTCTGGCATCTGTCTGTCGGTTGCTGTGTAGATGGCGCGCACGAACCCGTGATGCAAGGGCGCGCGACCCGCGCCTCGCATCCAAGGGTACGACCCGCGCCGGATCATCAGATCGCGCGATCCTCAAGGCATCGCGCTGTCCCTGCCCGATATCCACCCGCGCGTCCCGCCTCAGGACAAAGGCGCGCCGCCCCTGTCACGACCGGACCATAAATACCTCCAGAGAGCGCGAGAGACAGCGTCTCTCGCAGGCCGCGGCACGCGGCCTTGCGCGCGCAGCCACAGGCTGCGCGCGCGCCCGCCCTCTAAAGATCGAAGGTCGCGAAGACCGGCGCGTGATCCGAAGGCTGCTCCCAGCCGCGCACATGCCGCAGGATCCGGCTGTCATGGGCGGCATTGGCGATATCGGGCGTGGCCCAGACGTGATCGAGCCTCCGGCCCTTGTCGGCGGCATCCCAGTCGGGCGACCGGTAGGACCACCAGGAATAAAGCTGCCCCTCGGGGATATCCGCCCGGGTCACGTCGACCCAGCCGCCCGCCTCCTGTGCTGCGCCCAGATGCTCCACCTCGATGGGCGTGTGCGAGACGACCTTGAGAAGCTGTTTGTGCGACCAGACGTCATCTTCCCGGGGCGCGATGTTCAGATCGCCCACGAGGATCGACTTTTCGGGCCGCTCGGCGTGAAACCAGTCGCGCATCTCGGTCAGGTAATCGAGCTTCTGTCCGAACTTCTCGTTCGCCGTCCGGTCGGGTTTGTCGCCGCCCGCTGGCACATAGAAATTGTGGATGGTCACGCCGGTCTCGAGCCGCGCGGCGACGTGGCGCGCATGGCCCAGCTGCGCGAAATCCTTCTCACCCGCATCCTCGATGGGCTGCTTCGACAGGATCGCCACGCCGTTATAGCCTTTCTGCCCGCGCGCGATCATGTGCGGGTAACCCAGATCCGCGAAGGTCTCGGTCGGGATCTTCTCGACCGGGCTCTTGCATTCCTGCAGGCACAGGATGTCCGGCCCCTCCTCGCGCAGAAGCCGCGCGACGAGGCCCTCGCGCAGGCGCACGGAGTTGATGTTCCAGGTGGCGAGCGTGAAGGGCATGGATCTCTCCTGTGGCAAGGGTCAAAGGCACGGGGTTCCTGTCGCGTATCGCCCCCCGAGGTGCAAGGCCCGGGCGTGCCCAAGCCGGGTGACTTTGCCCGCGCCGCGCGCTAGGTCACGCCCCGACACCAGAACGGAGCCCACCCGATGACCGACATTCCGCGCGCCGCCCTGATCCTCGGCCTGGCCGGGGTGATCCCGTTTGCCTGGGGCGCGCTGACGCTGATGTCGCCGGGCCTCGCGCAATGGGGCCTCGAGACGCTGGGCCCGCGTTTCATCGGCCCCTACGTTCAGCTTTACTATGGCGCGGTGATCCTGAGCTTCATGTCGGGCGTGCTCTGGGGCTTTGCCACCAAGGCCGAGGCTGCGCGCGCGGCCACCGGCTACGCGCTGTCGGTGATCCCCGCGCTCTGGGCATTCTTCATGACGGGCGGCGGGCCGGTTTCGGCGGGAACGAATCTGATTTTCGGCTATCTGGGGCTTCTGGTGCTCGACTTCGCCTTCTGGCGCTGGGGTCTCGCCCCGCACTGGTGGATGCAGCTGCGCGTGCTGCTGACCGCGCTTGTGGTGATCTGCCTTTCGGTGGGTGTCTTCCTGTAATCAGGCGGTCGCCGCCGCCGTCGCCCAGGCCAGCACGGCGTAACGCCCGGTCTTGGCGATGCTGACGAGTGCGAGGAAGACCCACAGCTTCACCCGCGCGACGCCCGCGATCACCGTGAAGGCGTCCCCCAGGGGCGCCCAGGACAACAGCAGGGTCCAGACGCCGTAGCGCTGCCACCAGCCCTGGGCGCGGTCCAGCTGCTTTTCGGAGGCGGGAAACCAGCGCGAGCCGCGCAGCCGCTCGGCCCCGAGACCCAGTACGTAATTCACCACGGCGCCGAGGATATTGCCGATGCTGGCGACGAGAATCAGCAGCCAGATCGCGGCTGCCCCGTTCAGCTGCAAGCCGACGAAGACCACTTCGGATTGAAACGGCAGGATGGTCGCGGCACCGAAAGCCGCGGCGAAGAGGCCGCCGAGCGCGGCAAGGCTCACGTCCATGAGGGGCTGTCGCCCGATCAGGCGACGTTGGGCGCGCGATCCTGCGAGGTTTCCGCGGGCATTTCCCGCGGCGGACGTCCGATCACGTCGCGCAACTCGTCGAGTTCGATGAAGTTGTCGGCCTGGCGGCGCAGCTCATCCGCGATCATCGGCGGCTGCGAGCGGATCGTGGAGACGACCGAGACGCGCACGCCCTGACGCTGCAGGCTTTCCACGAGCGGCTTGAAATCGCCATCGCCCGAGAAGAGCACAATGTGATCGACGCGCGGCGCAAGCTCCATGGCATCGACCGCAAGTTCGATATCCATGTTGCCCTTCACCTTCCGGCGACCCTGGCTGTCGGTGTATTCCTTGGCGGGCTTCGTCACCATGGTGAAGCCGTTGTAATGCAACCAGTCGACGAGCGGCCGGATGGGGGAATAATCGTCATTTTCCAGAAGCGCGGTGTAGTAGAAGGCACGGATCATTCGACCCCGGCGCACGAATTCCTGTCGCAGAAGCTTGTAGTCGATATCGAAGCCGAGGGACTTCGCTGCCGCGTAAAGGTTCGAGCCGTCTATGAACAACGCTAACCGTTCGTCCTTGTAAAACATAAATTGCCTCTTCAAAGCTCTTGTTGCCGCCGATGACCGGACGACCAAATAATGGTAGGTTGATCGGTCCGCGCATAAATAAGCAGCGTACCTGCAACGACAAGGCAATGTCGCGGACTATAAAGCATGGTCACCTAACCAAAAGGATATGCCTCGTATGCCATTCAGGCAAGACGCACTTGTCGCGCTCGGGGCGAATCTGCCGATGGGTCAGCGCCCGCCCGCCGAGACGCTTGTTGCCGCCCTCGCCGATCTTGCCTCGGGGCCGTTGCAATTGCGCGCGGTCAGCCGCTTTTTCGCGACGCCGTGTTTCCCTTTGAATTCGGGGCCGGATTACGTGAACGCGGCCGCAACCTTCGCGGTCTCTGACGCCATGACGCCGGACGATGTGCTGCAGGTACTGCATGAGGTGGAGGCCCGGTTCGGGCGCGAACGCGCGCAGCGCTGGGGCATGCGGACGCTCGATCTGGACCTCATCGCCCTGGGCCAATGCGTCGCGCCGGATGACGCGACGCAAACCGCCTGGCGCGATCTGCCTCTCGAGACACAGAAGACGGACGCGCCGGGGCAGCTAATCCTGCCGCATCCGCGTCTGCAGGATCGCGGCTTCGTGCTTGTGCCGCTGGCCGATATCGCCCCCGGCTGGACGCATCCGCTGACCGGGCGCAATGTCCGGCAGATGCTGGGCGATCTGCCGCCCGAAGACCGCGCGGACATCACGCCGCTGTAAACAAAAACGCTCCTTGTCAAGGCTCTTGTGGCACGTTACGTACGACTCTTCTGACGTCAGACCCTAGACTGGAGACATCAATGGCCCGCGTGACGGTTGAAGATTGCGTCGACAAGGTTCCGAACCGCTTCGAGCTGGTTCTTCTGTCGGCCCATCGCGCTCGTGAGATTTCGGCCGGTGCCGCGATCACCGTGGACCGCGACAACGACAAGAACCCCGTCGTCGCCCTGCGCGAAATCGCCGAGGAGACCCAGTCCGCCGACGAACTGCGCGAGCGCATCATCGAGGCGAACCAGACCCAGATCGAGGTCGATGAGCCCGAAGAGGACGCAATGGCGCTTCTGATGGGGGCAGAGCCCGACAAGCCGCAGGACGACGACATGTCCGAAGAGAAGCTGCTGCGCGCGCTGATGGAGGCCCAGGGCGAGCGATAAGCCGCCCGCAAGGTCCCCCAGACCGCGGATGCGCGCCGAAAGGAAAGGCGCATGATCGCCGCCGAAGACCTGATTGCGCTCGTCCGCAATTACAATCCGAAGACCAACGCGGATCTGATCAGCGCGGCCTACGAGTATGGCCGCGCGATGCATGAGGGCCAGACCCGTCAATCGGGCGAGCCCTACTTCACGCACCCCGTCGCCGTCGCTGCCCTTCTGACCGAACAGCAGCTGGACGACGCGACCATCGTGACCGCGCTTCTGCACGACACGATCGAAGACACCAAATCCACCTATTCGGAAATCTCGGACCGCTTCGGGGACGAGGTCGCAATGCTGGTGGACGGCGTCACCAAGCTGACCAACCTGCAGCTTTCGTCGAACGAGACGAAGCAGGCCGAGAATTTCCGCAAGCTCTTCATGGCGATGTCCAAAGATCTGCGGGTGATCCTCGTGAAGCTCGCCGACCGGCTGCACAACATGCGCACGATCAAGGCGATGCGCCCCGAGAAGCAGTTGCAGAAGGCGCGCGAGACCATGGACATCTACGCCCCGCTCGCGGGCCGGATGGGCATGCAATGGATGCGCGAGGAACTCGAGGATCTCGCCTTCCGGGTCATCAACCCCGAAGCGCGCAACTCGATCATCCGCCGTTTCATCACGCTTCAGCGCGAAACCGGCGACGTCATCCCGCGCATCACCGCCGACATGCGCCACGAGCTGAAGGAGGTGGGCATCGAGGCCGAAGTCTTCGGCCGCGCCAAGAAGCCCTACTCGATCTGGCGCAAGATGCAGGAAAAGGATCTGTCCTTCTCGCGCCTGTCGGACATTTACGGCTTCCGCATCCTCACCCGCTCCGAGATGGATTGCTACCGCGCGCTGGGCGCCATCCATCACCGCTGGCGCGCGGTGCCCGGGCGGTTCAAGGATTACGTCAGCCAGCCCAAGACGAACGGCTACCGGTCGATCCACACCACCGTGTCGGGCCGCGACGGCAAGCGCGTTGAGGTGCAGATCCGCACCCGCCAGATGCACGAGGTGGCCGAAACCGGCGTCGCCGCGCATTGGTCCTATCGCGATGGCGTGCGCGCCCAGAACCCCTTCGCGGTCGATCCCGCCAAATGGATCGCATCTCTGACCGAGCAATTCACCGCCGAAGAGGATCACGACGAATTCCTCGAGGCGGTGAAGCTCGAGATGTATTCCGACCAGGTCTTCTGCTTCACCCCCAAGGGTGAGGTGGTGAAGCTGCCCAAGGGCGCGACGCCTCTGGATTTCGGCTATGCGATCCATACCCGCATCGGCTCGGCCTGCGTGGGCGCGAAGGTGGACGGGCTGCGCGTGCCGCTCTGGACGCGGCTCAAGAACGGCCAGTCGGTCGAGATCATCACCGCCGAAGGACAGGCCCCGCAGGCGACATGGCTCGACATCGCGAAGACCGGCAAGGCCAAATCCGCCATCCGCCGGTCCCTGCGCGAGGCCAAGAAGGAACGGTTCGTCAAGCTCGGCCGCGAGATCGCCCGCGCCGCCTTCGAGCATGTGGGCAAGAAAGCCTCCGACAAGGTGCTGGAGAAGGCCGCGACGACGCTGCGCATCGCCGATGCCGAGACGCTGCTGGCGCGGCTCGGGGCCGCCGATCTGTCCGCCCGCGACGTGGTCGCGGCGATCTATCCGGACCTGACGCCCCGGCCCAGCGCCGAGGTCGATACCGCCCGCGCGGTGATCGGTCTGGAACACGATCAGGCCTTTCAGCGCGCGCGCTGCTGCCAACCCCTGCCCGGCGAACGCATCGTGGGTATCGCGCGGCGCGGGCATGGCGTCGTGGTGCACGCCATCGACTGCCCGCGTCTCGTCGAGGTCGAGGACGAGCCCGACCGCTGGCTCGACCTGCACTGGGCCGAGGGGCAGCACCCGGCGGTCTATCCGGTCACGCTCGATCTGACGATCGGTAACGATGCGGGCGTGCTGGGGCGGATTTGCACATTGATCGGAGAGCGCAAGGCCAATATCTCGGACTTGCACTTCCAGGACCGCAAGCCAGATTTCTATCGGCTGCGGGTCGATGTGGACCTGAGCGACGCGGAGCAGTTGCATACGGTCATTTCGGCGCTGGAGGCCGAAAGCGATGTCGCTCAGATCGCGCGCTGGCGCGATGGCAGCGGCGACGACGCGACGGGGGCCCGGGCGGCCGCCGAATAGGGATGAGATGAGGTAACGCGCCGGTGGTCTTCAGGCGTCGCGATCAACAACCGCTGTGGAAACGGCTGCTGCGCGCGCTCTGGCCCAAAGGCGGCTGGGCGCGGGCCGCGCGCTATGTCCGCCACCGCCTGCAACGCCTGCCGGATCCGCCGGACCGGATCGCACGGGGCATTTTCGCGGGCGTGTTCATGACGTTCACGCCGCTCTACGGTTTCCATTTCTTCCTCGCCGCCCTTCTGGCCTGGATCCTGCGCGGCAATATCGTGGCGGCCCTTCTGGGCACCTTCTTCGGCAATCCGCTGACCTACGTGCCCATCGCCGTGATTTCCCTGCAGACCGGCAACTGGCTTCTGGGCGTCGAAAGCGACCCCGAGGATCACCGCTGGGTCGGGCAGAAATTCACCGCCGCGGGGCAGGATCTGTGGGACAACTTCCTGGCCATCTTCACCGCAGCCGAGGCGGACTGGCACCACCTGTCGGAATTCTACGACGAGGTCTTCTACCCCTATCTGGTGGGCGGCGTGATCCCCGGCATCATCGCGGGTCTGGTCTGCTACTACATCTCGCTGCCGCTGATCCGCGCCTATCAGAACCGGCGCAAGGGGCGGATCGCGGCGAAGCTCGCTGCGCTCAAGGCCAAGAAGAAGGCCAAGGGCGGCAACAACCACGCCTCTGCGGAGTGATCGACGCGGATCGCGCCCGGGCGGTTTCCAGAAAGGCCCCGCGGCCCTAGCTTACGGCGCAACGGCCCATCCAAGTGCGGAGAGCATGACCATGGCAGATTACAAGGGACGCCTGCGGCTCGGCGTGAACATCGACCACGTCGCCACCGTCCGCAACGCGCGTGGCAGCGCCTATCCCGACCCCCTGCGCGCGGCGAAACTCGCCGAAGCGGCGGGCGCGGACGGCATCACCGCGCATCTGCGGGAGGATCGGCGCCATATCCGCGACGCCGATATCGAGGCGCTGATGGCAGGGCTGTCCGTGCCGCTCAACTTCGAGATGGCCGCGACGCGGGAGATGCAGGCCATCGCCCTGCGCCACAAACCGCATGCCGTCTGCATCGTGCCCGAAAAGCGCGAGGAACGGACGACCGAAGGCGGGCTCGAGGTCGCGGGCGATGCCGCGCGGCTGACGGATTACATCGCCCCCCTGCGCGACGCGGGCTGCCGCGTGTCGCTGTTCGTGGCGCCCGATGCGGCGCAGATCGAGGCGTCGAAAGCCGTGGGCGCCGCGGTGATCGAGCTGCATACCGGCGCTTATTGCGATTTCCACTACGAGGGCGATCATGCCGCGCGCGACGCGGAACTCGCCCGACTGCGCGAGATGGCGACCTTTGCCGACAGTCTCGGGCTCGAGGTCCATGCGGGCCACGGCCTGACCTATGACACCGTCGCGCCCATCGCTGCCTTCCCGGAGGTGATGGAGCTCAATATCGGCCATTTCCTGATCGCGGAGTCGATTTTCCGCGGGCTCGAAGGCGCCATGGCCGAGATGCGCCGCGCGATGGACGCAGCCCGCGCATGAGCGTCACCCCCAGCCCCGAAGAGGCGCAGACGCTCGAGCGGGTGATCGCGCTGGCCTGCGAACGGTTCACGGGCGACGGGCCCGTGTTCACCGCGGGCGTGGTTCTGGAGGGCCGCACGATCGCGCTGGAAGCGAACGAGGTGGCCTCCACCTGCGACTCCTCCCGCCACGCGGAGATCGTCGCGATGGCCCGCGCGGCCGAGGCGCTGGGGCGCACGGACCTGTCGGGCGCCACGCTGATCGCGTCGATGCAACCCTGCGAGATGTGCCTTGCTGCGATGCGCTGGGCCGGGATCGACCGACTGATCTTCGCCATGACGCAGGAGGAGGCGCCCGCCTTCTTCCAGTTTCCCGCGCTCGGCATCGCCGATTACGCGCGCGCCTCGGGCGGAGCGTTCGACTGGGCAGGCGGGCTGCGGGCGGACGCCGTGCGCCACATCTACACGAGCCCGTCATGATCCTGGGTGTCGGCACGGACCTTGCCAATATCGAGCGGATCGCGGCCACGCTGGACCGCTTCGGCGACCGGTTCCGCAACCGCGTCTTCACCGAGGTCGAGCAGCGGAAGGCCGAACGCCGCGCCGACACGCCCGGCACCTATGCCAAACGCTGGGCCGCGAAGGAGGCCTGTTCCAAGGCGCTCGGCACCGGGCTGCGCATGGGCATCGCCTGGAAGGACATGGCGGTGTCGAACCTGCAGACCGGACAGCCGGTGATGGAGGTCACGGGCTGGGCCAAAGACCGCCTCGATGCCATGACACCGCCGGGCCACGAGGCCATCATCCACGTCACCCTGACCGACGATCACCCCTGGGCGCAGGCCTTCGTGGTGATCGAGGCCCGCCCGCTGGCCCGTTCGCTCGCTTGACTCACGCGGCGCCGGGCGGCACTTAGCGCGCGACAGGCAGAGAGGCAGACCATGGCAGACAAGGCCCGCTCCGACGGCATTCTCGATACGATCAAGACGGTCGTCTATGCCCTTCTCATCGCGGGGATCTTCCGCACGCTGTTCTTCCAGCCGTTCTGGATCCCCTCGGGGTCGATGAAGGACACGCTGCTGATCGGCGACTTCCTGTTCGTGAACAAGATGGCCTACGGCTATTCCTACGCCTCCTGCCCCTCGGTGCGGATCCCGGCCATCGGCATCGATATCGACGCGGCCGATATCTGCGGCTGGGCCGATGGCGACAATACCCGCTTTCTGGGCGCCGAGCCCGAGCGCGGCGACATCGCCGTCTTCCGCCACCCGGTCAACGGCACCGATTTCATCAAGCGCGTGATCGGTCTGCCCGGCGACACCGTGCAGGTGCGCGAGGGGCGTGTCATCCTCAACGGCACGCCCGTCGAGGTCACGCCCGACGGCACGTTCGAGGAAGTGGCCGAACCGCAGGGCCCGCACGGCATCCGCCCGCGCTGCGCCAACGGCCCGGTTGGCGATGGCGGCCTCTGCATCAAGGAAAAATTCGTCGAGACACTGCCCGGCGGCACCAGCCATTCGATCCTGAATATCGGCATGCAGGGCGCGGACAACACGCCCGTCTACACCGTGCCCGAGGGGCATTTCTTCTTCATGGGCGACAACCGCGACAATTCCTCGGACAGCCGCGTGCCCAGCGTCGCGGGCGGCGTGGGCTTCGTGCCCTTCGAGAACCTCGTGGGACGCGCCGACCGGGTGATCTTCTCCTCGGCGGGCAGCTCCATGCTGTTCTTCTGGACCTGGCGGGGGGATCGGTTCTTCGAGGCGCTGGAGTGAAACGGTCCGCCGAGATCGCAGAGCTCGAGACGCGCCTCGGCGTGCGGTTCCGCAATCCGGCCCTCCTGCGCGAGGCGCTGACCCACGCCTCCATGTCGAGCCCCACGCGCAACGACAATCAGCGGCTGGAATTCCTGGGCGATCGGGTGCTGGGCCTCGTGATGTCCGAGGCGCTGCTGGAGCGGGATCGCGCCGCCTCCGAAGGCCAGCTTGCCCCGCGCTTCAACGCGCTCGTGCGGAAAGAGACCTGCGCGGATGTGGCGCGGGCCACCGGCATCGGCGATGCGCTAAAGCTCGGCCGGTCCGAGCGGCTGTCGGGCGGACGGCGCAAGATGGCGCTACTGGGTGACGCGATGGAGGCGGTGATCGCCGCGGTCTATGTCGATCTGGGCTTCGAGACCGCGAAGGAGATGGTGCTGCGTCTCTGGGGCGAGCGGATCGACGGGGTCGAGGAAGACGCCCGCGACGCCAAGACGGCGCTTCAGGAATGGGCGCAGGCGCGCGGCCTGCCACCCCCCTCCTATACGGAAACCGCCCGGTCTGGTCCCGACCATGCGCCGGTCTTCACGATAGAGGCCCGGCTGGAAAGCGGCGAGACGGCAGAGGCCGCAGCAGGCTCCAAACGGCAGGCCGAACAGAAGGCGGCAGAGGCTTTGCTGGCGGCGGTGGACCGGGCGCCCTCATGATCCGGCGAGGCCCCGGATCACGTCCGGGGCGCGGCGCGCTTGCGACCAGAGGCGCGTCGGTGCCGGACGGGGCCCGCCCTGCCCCGCACCCGATGCGGGGCCTCCGACCTCGCCACACCGCCAGGACATCCACGGCATGACGGACAATCTGCGCGGCGCCCTGTTCATGATGGCGGCCATGCTCGGCTTCGCCATCGAGGATGCGCTTTTCAAGACCGCGACGGCCACTGTCTCGCCCGGCCTCGGCACGCTGATCTTCGGTCTCACCGGCCTTGCGGCCTTCCTGATCTACACGCGCCGGAGCGGAACGCCGCTTTGGTCGCCCACCTATCTGCAGCCGCGCCTCGCGATCCGGTCGGGCTTCGAAGTGATGGGACGGCTCTTTTTCGCGCTGAGCCTTGCCTACACCCCGCTGTCCACCACCTCGGCGATCCTGCAGGCGGCGCCCCTCGTCGTTACGCTCGGCGCGGCGCTGGTCCTGAAAGAGCATGTCGGACCGCGACGCTGGACGGCGCTTCTTCTGGGGTTTGTCGGCGTGCTGATCATCCTGCGCCCCTCGGGCGCGGCATTCGGGCCGGAGGCCGTGTTTCCGATCCTCGGCATGATCGGCTTTGCCTGCCGCGACCTTGCCACGCGCACGAGCCCGCCGGAAGTGACCGCCGGTCAGCTTGGCATTCTGGGCTTTGCCACAATCGTGATCGCGGGCCTCGTGATCCTCGCCTTCGAGCCGGGCCTGCCCGCCCCGCCGACAGCTACCGCCTGGGCCTGCCTCATGGGAACGGCCATCGCGGGCGTTGCGGGCTACACCGCGCTGACGCAGGCCATGCGCACGGGCGAGGTGTCGGTCGTGGCCCCCTTCCGTTATTCCCGCCTGATCGTCGCGCTGATCTTCGCCTATGCCTTTTTCGGCGAACGGCCAGATGCCGTGACGCTCGCGGGGGCGGCCTTGATCGTGGCCACGGGCAGCTACACGCTCTGGCGGAGCGGAAAGGCTGGCTCTGCCCGCCAAACCGCGCTAAAGCCCCGATCTTGATCCCGCAAGGACGCGACCCATGACCACACGCGCAGGCTTCATCGCCCTGATCGGCGAACCCAATGCCGGCAAATCAACCCTTCTGAACCGCATGGTGGGCGCCAAGGTGTCGATCGTCACGCACAAGGTGCAGACCACCCGCGCCCGCATTCGCGGCGTGGCGATGGAGGGCGACGCGCAGCTTGTCTTCGTGGATACGCCGGGCCTTTTCAAACCGCGCCGCAGGCTCGATCGCGCGATGGTCGCCGCCGCCTGGGGCGGGGCGGCCGATGCCGATGTGATCGTGCTTCTGATCGAGGCGCATCGCGGCATCACCGAAGGCGTGGGCGCGATCCTCGAACAGCTCGACACGGTGGGCCATGGCCGCCCGGTGGCGCTTGCCATCAACAAGATCGACCGGGTGAAGGCCGAGACGCTGCTGAAACTGACCGAGGAGATGAACGCGCGCTTCTCCTTCGCGGAGACCTTCATGATCTCGGCCGAGCGGGGTTACGGCGTCGATGATCTGCGCGGCTGGCTCGCCAAGACCCTGCCCGAAGGCCCCTGGCTGTACCCCGAGGATCAAATCGCCGATCTGCCAATGCGCATGATCGCCGCCGAGATGACGCGCGAAAAGCTGACCCTGCGGCTGACCAAGCTGGCGATAGTGGGAACGGTGGCATTCATGGTGTCCATCGCCGCCGTCGTG
>CAZTEV010000014.1:0-26923 GCA_964612785.1 uncultured Roseivivax sp.
ATGCCGCCGCGCCGCGCTGTCATAGGGCGAGATCCGCACGAGCCGGTGCACGCCCGATTCCGACTTCAGCCAGCCATAGGCGTTGTGGCCCGAAATCTTGTAGGAGGCCGATTTGATACCCGCCTCTTCGCCGGGGCTTTCGGATTGCAGCTCGACCTCGTAGCCCTTCTTCTCGGCCCAACGGACATACATCCGCGCGAGCATCGACGCCCAGTCGCAGCTTTCCGTGCCGCCCGCGCCGGAATTGATCTCGAGGAAGGTGTCGTTGCTGTCCGCCTCCCCGTCCAGAAGCGCCTCGAGCTCCTTCGAGGCCGCCTTCTCGGCCAGCGCGCGCAGCGCCGTCTCAGCTTCGGCCACGATCTCCGCGTCGCCCTCGGCCTCGCCCATCTCGATGAGCTCGACCTGATCGCTCTTTTCCTGCGCGATGGAGCGGTAGGTCTCCATCGCGTCGACCAGAAGCTGCCGTTCGCGCATCAGCTTCTGCGCCGCCTCGGGATCGTTCCAGAGGTTCGGATCCTCGACCCGCGCGTTGAATTCCTCGAGCCGGTGCTCCGCGGTCTCCCAATCCAGCCGCTGGCTCAGAAGGGCCAGGGATTTCTCGATCCGCTCGACATTGTTTTCGGCTTCGGCGCGCATGGATACTCCGGAGGATCTGCTGGAAACTGGCCTGCGTGATAGCCTATCGTTCGGGGGCTCACAAGCGCGCCGGGCAGGCTGCCTGGTGCCGCAGCCTCGGCCCCGGGCGGGTCCCGCACTCTCGGCCAGACCGCGTCCGGACATGCAGGGCACGCCCCACCCCTTCACCTTTCCAGATAAACGCAAATCCGCCGCGGGCGGCCGAAGGCCGCGCGCGGCGCGGGTCGTCCCGGGCAACGCCCGGGGCGAAACCGATCAGTAAAGCCCGCCCGAGGACAACGTGCCGAAACTCGCCTTCGGGCCGACCACGGCCTTCTTGCCGCTCGACGTCGTGACTTCGCGCGCCGCGCCCTCGGGCGTGATGACATCGAAACCCGAGCCCATCGCCCAGCCGCCGTCGAACTGGATCCCGAAGAGCGGCTCAAGCCCTTCGCGGAAACATTCCGCCACCACGTTCGCGCCAGACGCGCCGTCGCCCAAACGCGCGCCGGTGTTGCGGTCGATCTTGATGAACATGCACTCGTCGGGCACCGAAAAATCCCCGCCGCCATATTTGGCCACGGCCTTTTGCATGAAGCGCTGGAAGACCGGTCCGCACATGCCGCCGCCCGAGGCGCCACGGCCCAGGCTGCGGGGCTGGTCGTAGCCGATGTAACAGCCCGCCACGATGTTCGAGGTGAAGCCCACGAACCACACATCCTTGGCATCGTTCGTGGTGCCGGTCTTGCCTGCGGTCGGCACCGGCAGATTCACCGTGCCCGATGCGGTGCCGCGATCCACCACGCCCCGCATCATCGAGGTCAGCTGATAGGCGGTGACCGGATCCATGATCCGCTCGCGGTTGTTGGCGATGCGCGGCGCCTCGCCCGGAGGCAGGTTGGCATCCGTGCAATTCACGCAGACCCGTTCGTTGCCGCGCTCTTTCTCGTGGTTGTAGACGGTGCGTCCGTAGCGGTCCTGCACCCGATCCACCAGCGTGGGCTCCACCCGCTCGCCACCATTGGCGAACATGGCATAGGCCGCGACCATCTTGAACAGCGTCGTCTCCTCGGAGCCGAGCGCGTTTGCCAGCACGCGCTGCATGTCCTCATAGACACCGAAACGCTCGGCATAGCGCGCGACCGTGTCCATGCCGATCTCCTGCGCCAGACGCACGGTCATCAGGTTCCGCGACCGTTCGATCCCGGTGCGCAAGGGCGTCGGCCCGTAGAACTGGTTCGAGGCGTTCTTGGGCCGCCACACGCCCTGCGGCGTGTTGATCTCGATGGGCGCGTCCACGACGATCGTCGCCGGGCTGTAGCCGGAATCGAGCGCGGCCGCATAGACGAAGGGCTTGAAGCTGGAGCCCGGCTGCCGGTTCGCCTGCGTGGCGCGGTTGAAGACCGAATGCTGGTAGGAAAAGCCGCCCTGCATGGCCAGGACCCGACCCGTATTCGCGTCCATCGCCATGAAGCCGCCCTCGACCTCGGGCACCTGACGCAGGCTCCAGCGGATGAATTCGCCGCCATCATCGGCCATCATGCGGCGCACATGGACCACGTCGCCGCGGGTGAAATTGTCGAAGAAATCGCCGCGCAGCCAGCGGATATCCTCGCGCGGGACGGTGCCTTCGCCCTCCCCCTCGATGCCGAGGGTCAGGGTGTTTTCGGCCACGTCCAGCACCACCGCCGGATACCACTGGCTTTCAAGGTCGATGTCCCGCGCGACGCTGAGCCCCGACAGCGCCTCGGCCCAATCGCCCAGCTCTTCCTCGGGCAGGGTCTTGCCGGTGCCGCGCCAGATCCCGATCGAGCGGTCATATTGTTCGAGCGCGATGCGCAGCGAGCGCGCGGCCTCTTCCTGCATCTCCGGATCAAGCGTCGCTCGCACCGAGAAGCCACCCGAGAAGAATTCCCCCTCGCCGAAATCGCGGCTCAGCTGGCGGCGGATCTCGTCGGTGAAATAGTCGCGCGGCGGCAGCTGCTTCTGGAACGGCTCGAAATCGCCGTTCTGCACGGAGCGCAGCGGCATGTCGCGTTCACTTTGGTATTGCGCCTCGGTGATGTAGCCGTTCTCGAACATCTCCTTCAGCACGAAATTGCGGCGCGCCAGAAGCCGCTCGGCGTTGCGGACCGGGTGATAATCGGACGGCGCTTTGGGCATCGAGGCCAGGAAGGCCACCTCATGCGGGGCCAGCTGCGACAGGGTCTTGTTGAAATAGGTCTGCGCGGCGGCGGTCACCCCATAGCTGTTCTGGCCCAGGAAGATCTCGTTCAGATAAAGTTCCAGGATCTTGTCCTTGGAAAGCGTGTTCTCGAGCCGCGTTGCAAGGATGATCTCCTTGATCTTGCGCTCGGCGCGCCGGTCGCCGCCCAGAAGGAAGTTCTTCATCACCTGCTGCGTGATGGTCGAGGCCCCGCGCACGTCCCGCCCGCGCGAGCGGACCGCATCCACGATGGCCGCCGCGATGCCGCGCGGATCATAGCCCTCATGGGTGTAGAAATTCTTGTCTTCCGCCGAAATGAAGCCCTGCTTAACCAGATCCGGGATCTCGTTCGCGGGCGTGAACAGGCGCCGCTCCTGCGCGAATTCGTCGATGATCCGGCCCTCGGTCGAATAGATCCGGCTGATCGTGGGCGGCGTGTATTGCGCAAGGCTTTCATGGCTCGGAAGATCGCGGCCATAGATCCAGAAGATCGCCCCGATCGAGATCGCCATGGCAGCAATCCCGAGCGTCACGAGCGAGAAAATCGCGCCGAAAAAGGACAGGATGAAACGGGTCATGGCACACGCCTTACGCACAGAAGTTGAGCCCGCCAATATAGAGAAAGGGCCTTCAGGTCAAAACACACATCCCCGCGACATCAGCGCCCATCCGCCGGTCTGACGCGGCGTCACTGCCGCCGGAGCCCCGCCAGCGCCGCATCCTCCACGGCCCAGTCCAGAAGCCCGTCGCGAAGGCCTGCCGCCATACCCGCGCGCCACGCCGGATCCCGCAAATTCTGCAGTTCCTGCGGGGTCGAAAGATAGCCCACTTCCACGAGGACCGACGGGATATCGGCGCTTTTCAGAACCGAAAACCCTGCGCTGCGAAGCGGGCGCTTGTGGATATTGCCGGTCGCGTTGTCGATCCCCTTGACCAGCGCGCGCGCCAGCGCCGTGCTGCGCGGCGCGGTGTCGAGCCGCGCGAGATCCATCAGCACGCCTGCAACGCGGTCATCGGTCCGGGCCAGGTCGAGACCAGCCAGAATGTCATCGCGATTGTGCCGCTCGGCCAGCGCGGCAGAGGCCGCATCCGAGGCCTCTTCGGACAGGGTATAAACCGTGGCGCCGCGCGCGATCCCCTCCTCCAGCGCATCGGCATGCAGGGACAGGAACAGATCGGCGCCCGCATCATGCGCCGCAGCCACCCGCGCCTCGAGCGAGACGAACACATCCGCATCCCGCGTCATCGTCACCTCGAAGCGGCCATCGCGCAGCAGCACCTCCTTGAATTCGCGGGCAAAGGTCAACATCAGCGCGGCCTCGGTCGCCCCGCCATGTTCGGCGCCGGGATCGATGCCGCCATGGCCCGGATCGATCACCACATGCAGCGGACGCCCGTCGATGCCGCCGCGGGGCAGCGCCCGGACCGGCGCGGCGGCGGGCAGATCCCAACGCGGATCGCGCGGCGCGCCTGCCTTGGCGGCGAAACTTTCGGAATCGGTGGGTATCAGACGGATGCCCAACCGCCCCGTCCCGGTGCTTTCGTCGATGGCAAGGCCCGCCTCGCTGACCGCATGGGGGCCATCCAGCACCGCCACGAGTCGCGACCAACCCGCGCGATAGGCGCCCATGCGCAGATCGGTCACGACCTCGGACCGGTCGAGATCCTCGGGCGCGGCGGCGCCCCAATCGACCTCCCGGAAATCGAGCACGACCCGGTGCGGATCATCCAGCGTGAAGACGCGCCACGGCACGCCCTGGCTCAGGGCCAGCTCGATCCGCGCGCCGCCGCCGAACCGCGCATCGGTGATCGCGCTTTGGCGCGCGTCGAGCCGCGCCAGACCGCCCAGATCCTGCGCCTGCACGCTTTGTGTCAGGGCCGCCGCCCCGAGGGCCAGCGCCGTGAGAAATGCGATGGGTCTGCTCATACCGCCTTGCCGTTTTTTGTTTCTGTCATTGTAGCGATGCAGGGGGCGTCTGTCTGCCCTTCACCCGCGCTGATCACGATGTTTTCGGCCTTGGGGAAGGTGGGGATATGCGCGCTCGATGGTCGGTGTCGGGGATGTGGATACGTCGGGGCTGGCTGCCCCCGGCGCCATTCTTTTCGGACCGATGACGCATGATTGCTCCGCCCCGCGAGAGGTCGTTTCGGTCCTGGGCGGGAGGAACGCGCGCCTTGATGCCGACCCCAGCCTAGATCACCTGGGCTGCGGATGGTTAATGCCCTGTCACAGTCCTTAACCGGCTGTCACACTCCTTACCGCGCAGCCATGAACGCCGTCAGGCGGGAAAGCCCCTCTTCGATATCGGCAGTGGCGCGGGCATAGGAGAAGCGCAGCGTCGTGGCGCCGCGTTCCGGGTCGAAATCGAGCCCGGGCGTCACCGCGACACCTGCCTTGTCCAGGATCTCGGCCGCTAGCGCCCGGCTGTCCTCGGTGATGTCCGACACATCCGCATAGACGTAGAAGGCCCCATCGGGCGGCGCGATCTTGGTGAAACCGGCCTTCGGCAGGCCCTCCAGCATCAGCGCACGGTTCTTCGCATAGACGGCCATGTTGGCCTCCAGCTCCTCGGTCGCGTCCATGGCCGCCAGCGCGGCCACCTGCGCCGCATGGGGCGCACAGATGAAAAGGTTCTGCGCCAGCCGTTCGACCTGCCGCAGCTGCGCCTCGGGCACGACCATCCAGCCCACACGCCAGCCGGTCATGGAGAAATACTTGGAGAAGGAGTTGATCACGCAGACATCGTCCGAAATCTCGAGCGCGGAGACCGCCCGCGCCTCGTATTCGATGCCGTGATAGATCTCGTCCGAGATGAAGGCCGCGCCACGCGCCTGCGCGCAGTCGATCAGATCCGCCAGCGCGTCGCGCCCCAGCATCGTGCCCGTGGGATTGGCGGGCGAGGCCACCATCAGCCCCTGCCAGTCGTGCGGCGCAAGATCGGCAGGCGTCGGTTGCAGGCGGTTTTCATCCGCGCTTTCCACCTCGAGCGGGGTCAGATCGAGCGCGCGCAGGATCTGGCGGTAGGACGGATAGCCCGGACGGCCCAACGCCACCGTCTCACCGGCATCGAAAAGCGCGGTGAAGGCCAGGATGAACGCGCCCGACGAGCCGGGCGTGACCACGACCCGCGCCGGATCGAGATCGATCCCGTACCAATCGCCGTAAAGCTGCGCGATCCGGCGCCGCAGCGCGGGCAGCCCGAGCGCCACGGTATATCCCAGCGCGTCGTCCTGCATGGCCTGACCCAGGGCTGCGCGCGCAGCCGCAGGCGCGGGCGTGCCCGGCTGGCCAACTTCCATGTGGATGATGCGGCGGCCCGCATCTTCGGCCGCCCGGGCCGCTTCCATCACGTCCATCACAATGAAGGGATCGACCGCACCCCGGCTTGAGTTCCGCATGATCGCCTCTTTATGGTTTGCGCCAGACATGCAGCCAGGAGGGGCAGGCGTCAATGCGATGGATGCGATGGATCCGGCTTGGACTTCTCAGCCTGTGCCTGGCCCTGATCGCAGCCCCCCCGGCCCGCGCGCTGACCGTGCTGCGCGATGCCGATATCGAATACGCGCTTGGAGAGCTCGCCAAACCCATCTTCGGCGCGGCGGGCCTGTCGCCGTCGCAGGTGCGGGTTCTGGTCGTGGACGATCCGAGCCTCAATGCCTTCGTCGCCGACAACGCCCATATCCTTTTGCATTCCGGGATGATCCTGAAACTCGAAAGCGCCGAGGCGCTGCAGGCGGTGCTGGCCCATGAGGCGGCGCATATCGCCAATGGCCATATCTCGCGCCGGGTCGCGAACATGCGCAATGCGCGCACCGCCGCCGGTCTGGGCCTGATCCTGGCAGGCGTCGCCGCAACCCAGAATGCCGAGGCGGGCATCGGTCTGGCCGCAGGCACGCAATCGGCGGTTCTGCGCAATTTCCTGGCTCATACCCGCGCCGAAGAGGCCGCCGCCGACCAAAGCTCGGTGCGCTACATGGCCCGCGCGGGCATCGACCCGCAGGGCGCCGTCGACGTGATGGAGATCTTTCGCGGACAGGAGGCGCTGTCGGTGTCGCGCCAGGACCCCTACATGCTGTCGCACCCGATGAGCCGCGACCGTCTGCGCGCGCTCAAGGGATTTGCTGCGGCCTATGGCGACACCGGGCCCGGCAATCCGGCGGCGGAGTACTGGTTCCAGCGCGCCAAGGGCAAGCTGTCGGCCTTCCAGCGCAATCCGTCCTGGACGCTGCGGCGGGCCCGGGACAGCGGCAGTCAGGATATCCGGCTGATGCGCGAGGCCGTGGCACACCACAAGCGCGCCGATCTGACGAAGGCGCTCGGGGCGATGGATGGCGCACTGCGGCTTAGACCCAACGATCCGTTCCTGCTGGATCTCAAGGGGCAGATCCTGCTGGAAAGCAGGCAGGCCCAGGCCGCCGTCGCGACCTATCGGCAAGCGACGCGCTTTGCAGGCGGCAATGCGCTGATCGAGGCCGGGCTGGGCCGTGCGCTTCTGGCCGCAGGCGATGCGCGCGCCGCGCTGCAGGCGCTGGAGCGGGCGCGCGGACGCGACGGACAGGATCCGCGGCTGATGCGCGATCTGGCGGTGGCCTATGCGCAGATCGGGCAGACCGGGCAGGCCTCGGTTGCCACGGCGGAACGTTACGCGCTACAGGGACGCATGAAGGATGCCGCGCTGCATGCGGAGCGGGCCATGGCGCTTCTGCCGCGCGGATCGGCGGCCTGGCGCCGGGCCGAGGATGTGGCGATCACCGCCAAGGCCGCGATGCGGCGCTAGGGATCGCACGGGACACACTCACACGATATTCAGAAGACAGGGAGTTTTCATGTTCAAATCCACCATGACCGCGCTTGCGCTTGTCACCGCCGGGGTGACGGCGGCTCAGGCGCAGGATTTCGACATCACCGACATGAGCGATGCCGAACGCCAGGCCTTCCGGGCCGAGCTGCGCGCCTATCTGATGGAGAACCCGCAAGTCATCATCGAGGCGGTGAACGCACTGGAGGCCCGTCAGGCCGCCGAAGCCGATGCCGCCGCCGAACAGGCGCTCGTGGCCAATGCCGCGGCGATCATGGATGACGGCGTCTCCTGGGTGGGCGGCAATCCCGACGGCGACATCACCGTCGTGGAATTCATGGATTACCGCTGCGGCTATTGCCGCCGCGCCGCGCCCGAGGTCGAGGAGCTGATCGCGAGCGATGGCAATATCCGCTTCGTGATCAAGGAATTCCCGATTTTGGGCGAGGCCTCGGTCATCATGTCGCGCTTTGCCATCGCCACCCAGCGGGTCGCGGGGGATGACGCCTACAAACAGGTCCATGACACGCTGATGGCCCTGTCGGGCGAGCCGTCCGAGCCGGTGCTGCGCCGTATCGCGGGGGAATTCGGCCTCGATGCGGATGCGATCCTGGCGGAGATGAACTCCGACAGCGTCACCCGTCAGATCGCCGAGACCCGCGCGCTGGCGGACGCGCTGCAGATCCGCGGCACCCCGACCTTCGTGATGGGCGATGCGCTGGTGCGCGGTTATGTCGATCTCAAAGGCATGCGCGAGATCATCGCCGAGGAACGCGCAGAAGGCTGATGCGCGGATCATTGTCCCTTTTTGCGGCGGCCCTCGTGGCCGCCGCACCCGTTTGGGCGGCCCCGCTTTTCGAGACGGAAGCGGCCCGCGCCGCGCTGGCGGATGAAATCCGCGCGGTGCTGGCAGCCGACCCCGACATTCTGGAAAACGCGCTGTCTCCGGCGGCGCCCTCGAGCGCGGATCTTTATCGCGATGCGCGCGATTCGGACCTGGCGCTGATCGCGGCGGAGGCACCGCACCTTTTCGGGCCCGACTGGCCCCTCATCGGCGCCGAAGGCGGTCCGGTGGCCATGGCGGTCTTCACCGGGTCCGAGTGCGCGGAGTGCCCGGGCGCCCTTGCGGAGCTGGAGGCGTTGCTGGGCGATCTGGGCCGAACCGCGACACGCATCGACGCGGACACGTCCGAGGGTCGCGCGCTCATGGAACGCTTGACGCTGGATGCCCTGCCGTCCTACGTGCTGCCCAAGATGATGGTGCGCGGCCAGGTTCCCGGTATCGTGTTGCAACGGTATCTTGCCGACTGAGCGTCCCGTCATCCACCGACCATCCGCCCAGCCGACACGCCCCACCCCCGTCCTTCGGAGCCTTCATGATCCTGAAGATCGACGCCACGCTCGATTATGCCCTGGCGGCCCCCACCGATTGCCTCGTCCAGATCAACGCCGCCGCCCTGCCCGACCAGGCGGTGCGCCGGGAACATCTGAACGCCCATGGCGCCGAAACCCAGGTCACAACCGCCGAGGACGAGATCGGCCTGCGCCTGTGGTTCCACGAAGCCGACGCGCTGACGCTCGACTACACCACCGAGGTGCGGATCGAGCGCATGGTGCATGACGTGGGCGCGCTTGCCGCAGACAGCCCGGCGGATCTGCCGCGCGACGTGGTGAAGTACCTGCTGCCCTCGCGCTTCTGCCCGTCCGACAAGTTCCTGTCCTATATCGCCACGGCTTTTCCGGGGCTGACGGGCGGCGCGCTGGCGTTGGAGCTCGAGGAATTCGTGCGCCGCAACTTCACCTATGTGCCGGGCTCTTCGGGGCCCGAGACGTCCGCACTCGAAACCTTCGTGACGCGGCAGGGGGTCTGCCGGGATTTCGCGCATATGCTGGTGACGCTGGCGCGCGCGGGCACGATCCCGGCCCGCGTCGTCAGCTGCTACGGGCTGGGCGTGACGCCGCAGGATTTTCACCTGGTGGCCGAGGTCTGGCTGGAGGGCGGCTGGCACATGCTCGACCCGACTGGCATGTGCGCACCCGACGAGATCGCGCGGATCTGCGTCGGCCGCGACGCGACCGACGTGGCCTTCCTGACAAGCTACGGCCCGGCAAACCTGCTGCGCCAAAGCGTGAACGTTACCCGGCTCGAGGCCTGAGCCGGGTTATTCCGCGGCCTCGGTCGGACGCTCCGCCTCACCGGCCTCGATGGCCTCGGCACGCTTTTCGACCTCTTCGACGATGTGGTCGATCATCTGCGCGTTGGACATCTTGTGGCTGGCCTTGCCCGCCAGATAGACCATGCCAGACCCCGCGCCGCCGCCGGTGAAGCCCACATCGGTCATCAGCGCCTCGCCCGGCCCGTTCACCACGCAGCCGATGATCGACAGGCTCATCGGCGTCTTGATATGGGCCAGCCGGTCCTCCAGCGTCTCAACGGTCTTGATGACGTCGAAGCCCTGCCGCGCGCAGGACGGGCAGGAGATGATGTTCACGCCGCGATGGCGCAGGCCCAGCGATTTCAGGATCTCGTAGCCGACCTTCACCTCCTCGACCGGATCGGCCGAGAGCGAGACGCGGATCGTGTCGCCGATCCCCATCCACAGAAGGTTGCCAAGCCCGATCGCGGATTTGATCGTGCCCGAGGTCAGGCCGCCCGCCTCGGTGATGCCGAGATGGATGGGCGCATCGGTCTGTTCCGACAGTTGCTGATAGGCGGCCGCGGCCATGAACACGTCAGAGGCCTTGCAGGAGATCTTGAACTCGTGAAAATCGTTGTCCTGCAGGATCTTGATGTGATCCATGCCGGATTCGACCATCGCATCCGGACACGGCTCTCCGTATTTCTCGAGCAGGTGCTTTTCGAGCGATCCGGCATTCACGCCGATCCGGATCGAGCAATTGTGGTCGCGCGCCGCGCGGATCACCTCGCGCACGCGATCCTGACTGCCGATATTGCCGGGATTGATGCGCAGGCAGGCCGCGCCCGCCTCGGCGGCCTCGATCCCCCGTTTGTAGTGGAAATGGATGTCGGCCACGATCGGCACCGGGCTTTCGCGCACGATCTCCTTCAGCGCCTTGGCGGATGCCTCATCGGGAACCGAGACCCGCACGATATCGGCGCCCGCCTCCGCCGCAGCGGTGACCTGCGCGACGGTCCCTGCCACGTCGGTCGTGGCGGTGTTGGTCATGGTCTGCACGGAAATCGGTGCATCGCCCCCGACCGGAACGGAGCCCACCATGATCTGGCGGCTCTTGCGGCGGTAGATATTGCGCCAGGGGCGGACGTGGTTGAGGCTCATCGCCTGCTCCTTTCGTCTGGGCGCCCAAGATAACGCGGCGCCTGTCCCCTCCTAGCTATTGCCGACGGGGGGCGCTTGCAAGCGTGCCGATGGGATCGGGATCACTCGGTCGCGGCGGGCGATGCGGCGATATTGAGCTCGGCCACGACGCGGGCGAGGTCCGCATCCTGCTGCAGCTCGGCCACGCTGTAGGTTTCGGTCAGGTTGTCGACCGACAGCGCCAGATTCGACGTGACAGACCCGCGCGGCCCAACCGGACCATAGGTCTGGCCATTGAGCGCAAAATAGACCGCACCCGACTCGCCGATGCGCAGGCTTGGCGGTTCTTCGGTGCGCGGGACGTCATAGGTGTCGCCCGCATTCATGATGCCCTCGAAGATGACCGAGCCATCGGCGGCACGCACCCGAACCCAGGCGGGACGCACGGCGATCATGGTCACGCCGGGGCCCGTGGCCTCCAGAACCTGCGGCGAGGCCGGCGCCTCCTGGCCCATGGCCTGGGCCAGCGCATCGTCGATCCCCGACAGGCGGGAATCGCCCTGCGGCAGACCCGCGAATGCGTCGAAGTCGCGCGGCGCCTCGGATCCGGGACGTTCCGGCAGGCGGCGCGAGCCGGCATCGGCGAAGGCGCCGACGCTTGACGGATCGAGCGTGGAAATCGGCGCATCCCGCGCGATCAGCACCGGCACATCAAGCGCCTCGGGGCGATAGAGCCGGTCCAGCGCCTCAGGGCTTGGCGGAGTGAACGGACCGGCGCCCGCATCCGCGACCTGATCCTCGGTCTCGGGCGCCGCGGTTGCGACATCGACCGGATCGAGATCGGTCAGCACCACGGGGGTCTGATCCACGGGCGCGAGGCGCACGCGCTGCACCTCCTGCAGGACCGAGTAGCCGCCGTAGCCGATGCCCGCAACGAGAGCGATCAGCACGAGGCTGGAGCCGATGGCTGCCGGTTCGATCCGGCTGAAGAAGCTGTCGCCCGCAGGCGCGAAGGAAATGCGCGGATCGGCGAAGGGATCGCGCGCGGTCGATTGCACCACCGGATCGCGGCGTTTCACGATCGAGGCCGCCTCGGACATGCCATGCGCGGTCTCGAAGCCGGATTCGGCGCAGAATTGCGCGAAGGCCTCGTCGGGATCGAGGTTCAGGTAGCGCGAATAGGAACGCACATAGCCCGCGATGAAGCCGGGCGTATCGAAGGCAGTGGGATCGCAATTCTCGATGGCGGCGATGTAATTCGCCTTGATCCGGATCTCGCGTTCGACATCGAGCAAGGATTTGCCCATTGTCGCGCGCTCTCCGCGCATCACATCGCCAAGACGGACTTCGAAATCGTCGTAGCCCTGCGGCCCGACGACGACATCATCTTCCGGCTGACGGGATTTTCGCCCGATCATGGCGTCTGCCCCATTGTTCCCATTACACGCGCCCCTTCATCTGCCCCGGGGGACGGCACATTACGATTCGTGCCGTTCGTTCATTAAGCGAACACTAACACATCGCAACGGGAAACGAAGATATTTAGCGGTTATGCGCTCATCTCGGCGCGATTCAGCGCACAATGCGACCACAACTCGTCCATCGCGCGCACGAGCTTGTCCATCTCGTCCGGTCCGTGCACGGGCGACGGCGTGAAGCGCAGACGCTCCGTGCCGCGGGGCACGGTGGGGAAGTTGATCGGCTGGACATAGATCCCGTAGCCTTCCAGCAGCATGTCGGACAGCTGCTTGGTGTGGACCGGATCGCCCACGATCACCGGCACGATATGGCTGCCGTGGTCGATGATCGGCAGGCCCATGCCCTTGAGACGGGTCTTGAGGATGCGTGCCTGCGTCTGGTGCTGATCCCGACGCGCCTGGTCGCGCTTGAGATGCGCGACCGATGCCGCAGCCCCCGCCGCCACCGCAGGAGGCAGCGACGTTGTGAAGATGAAGCCCGGCGCATAGGAGCGGATCGCGTCGCACATCTTTTCCGACGCTGCGATATAGCCGCCCATCACGCCATACGCCTTGGCCAGCGTGCCGTTGATGATGTCGAGCCGGTGCATCAGGCGGTCGCGTTCGGCCACCCCTGCCCCGCGCGGGCCGTACATGCCCACGGCATGGACTTCGTCGATATAGGTCAGCGCACCGAATTCGTCGGCGAGATCGCAGATGGCCTCGATCGGGCCGAAATCACCATCCATCGAATAGATCGACTCAAAGGCGATGAGCTTCGGCGCCGCCGGATCGTCCGCTTCGAGCAATTCGCGCAGATGCGCGACGTCGTTGTGCCGGAAGATGCGCTTTGCCCCGCCATTGCGGCGCACACCCTCGATCATCGAGGCATGATTCAGCGCGTCGGAATAGATGATGAGCCCCGGGAAAAGCTTCGGCAGCGTCGACAGCGTCGCATCATTGGCGATGTAGGCAGAGGTGAACAGAAGCGCCGCCTCTTTGCCATGCAGATCCGCAAGCTCCGCCTCGAGGCGCTTGTGATAGACCGTGGTGCCCGAGATGTTGCGCGTCCCGCCCGAGCCTGCGCCCGTGGCATCGAGCGCCTCATGCATCGCGGCGAGGACAACGGGGTGCTGGCCCATGCCCAGGTAGTCGTTGCCGCACCAAACGGTGATCGGCTGCTCGGTCCCGTCCGCACGGGTCCAGGTCGCATGGGGGAAATTGCCCTGACGGCGTTCGATGTCGATGAAGGTACGATAGCGGCCTTCTTCATGAAGCCGGTCGATCGCCTGCGTCAATTGCGCCGTGTAATCCACGGGGGTTCCCTCCATCTTCTCGGTGTGGCCGAATTTCCGGTCCATATTCAAACTTTGGAATGCTTAGCCGGTTCGCACCGACCTGGCAACCTTTAGCCACCGATACTTTCGCATCCTTGATATCGATCAAGCCCGCAGACCCGATCCGCTGTGTCTGACGGTGTGCCTTCGCACGCCGCGTCTTGTGTGGGCGGCATTTAGACCGTCCCGCCGCCGGGGCCAAGGCTTGGCCCCCCAGTTTCGACAGGCCGCGACGATATGCCAAGTCCGGAGAACCGGACCCTACGCTCCGCCCTGCCCTTGCTGGACTATCGCCGCGCGAATGTTACCGTCCCGAAAAATTTCCGATTGGAGCCTGCCTCATGTCCCTCGATGCCGTCCTGTCCCGGATCGACAGCGATCTCGACGCCGCGATCGACCGCCTCTTCAACCTCCTGCGAATCCAGTCCGTTTCCACCGATCCCGCCTACAAGGACGAGTGCGACAAGGCCGCAGACTGGCTGGTCGAGGACCTGCGCGGCATCGGGTTCGCGGTTGAAAAGCGCCCGACTCCCGGCCATCCCATGGTTGTCGCGCATATGGATGGCCCCGGTCCGCACCTTCTGTTCTACGGACACTATGATGTGCAGCCCGTGGATCCGCTGAACCTGTGGCACCGCGACCCGTTCGATCCGGCCATCGAAGAGACGCCCGAGGGCCGGGTGATCCGCGCGCGGGGCGCCTCGGACGACAAGGGGCAGCTCATGACCTTCATCGAGGCCTGCCGCGCCTACATGGCCGAGGCGGGCACCCTGCCCTGCAAGATCACGATCTTTCTGGAGGGCGAGGAGGAATCGGGCTCTCCCTCCCTCGTGCCCTTCATGCGGGAGAATGCAGAGGAGCTGACGGCGGACCTCGCGCTCATCTGCGACACGTCGATGGCGGCGCCCGGCCTGCCGTCCATCGCCACGCAGCTGCGCGGCATGGTGAAGGACGAGTTCACCCTGAAGGGCCCGAAGATGGATCTGCATTCCGGGCTTTATGGCGGGCCCGCGCTCAACCCGTTGCGCGAAATCTCGAAGATCATCGCGAGCTTTCACGACGAGACGGGCCGCGTCGCGGTCGAGGGCTTCTATGACGGCGTGCCGGATCTGCCCGAAGAGCTGCGCCGCCAATGGGCCGAGGCGGGTTTCGACGAGGCCGCCTTCCTGGGCCGCATCGGCATGAGCGCGCCCCATGGCGAGGCGGATTATACTGCGGTCGAACAGGTCTGGGCGCGCCCGACGCTCGAGATCAATGGCCTCTGGGGCGGCTACCAGGGCGCAGGCACCAAGACCGTCATCCCCGCCGAGGCGCATTGCAAGATCACCTGCCGCCTCGTGGGCGATCAGGACCCGGCCCATGTGCGGCAATGCCTGCGCGCCCATGTGGAGGCGCGGCTGCCGAAGGATGCCGAGATCGTGTGGGAGCCTGCGGGCGATGGCGCGCCCGCCTCGGTCATGGACACGACCCGGCCCGAATTCGAGACCGCGCGCCAGGCGCTGTCGGACGAATGGCACACGGAGGCCGTCTTCGCGGGCATGGGCGGCTCCATTCCCATTGCGGGGCTGTTCAAGACGATCCTCGGGATGGAGGCGATGCTCATCGGCTTTGCCAAGGATGACGACGCGATCCATTCCCCGAACGAGAAGTACGATGTGGACAGCTTCCACAAGGGCGCCCGCAGCTGGGCGCGCATCCTTGCGGCGATGAAGACGATCTGAACGGCCAAACCGGGGATGTAGGGGTATCACTATATCCCCGGTGAAACATGACGCGAGGTCATGCCGTTTGGGGGTCGCGAACCTAGGAAATCGTTAACCAGGTCATCAAACGACCAGGTCATCATCTTGCTTTCGTCACATTTCCCTGCATTCTTGCGAGCATGAAACGGTGTGTGCGTAAATTGGGCAAACAGGACTTTCACGTCCGTGTAGGTCGTGTTGATTGGTATTTTGCCAAGAATGGCTATGCAAAAGCCATCATACGGAATCGCAATGAACGGCCCGTGATGTGGGCCTTCGCTGCCTTCATCTGGATCTTGTTCGTCATCTCGATCGCCGAGAATCGCACGTACCTGGAGACGAGTCTCGTCCAAGGCTCCCTTCCCGCCGAAATGCACGGCTGGGTTTTTTACGCACTCGGCGGTCTCATCATGATTTCGGCCGTGACGCTCGGATTTCATTTCGTGCGCTACGTGTTCAAGCCACGCGAATTTCGCGGCGCCTCGGGTTCGGTTCTTGTGGGGGCGCTCGGCGCGATCCTGCTGAACCAGGCACCGCCCGATTTGCTGCAGGATGGCTTTTCGGCACTGACCGGGACAAGCCAGCTGCTCGCGGCGGCCATGGGCGATGGCGCCCGGGACGTGACGGGCCTCAACATTTCCAGCGTGCGTTTCGTGTCGGATCTCGGCCGCTGATCTTGCGGCCCGACGCGTGACGGGCGAGGCTCCGCCCCAGGAGAAGGAGCCCTGCCGTGACCGACCAAATCCAAATCGACGGACACCGGATCGCCTATGAGCGGGCGGGCTGTGGCCCGCCGCTTCTGCTTCTGCACGGCTTTCCGCAGATGCGCGCCATGTGGCGACCGCTTCTTCCGACCCTGTCGCAGCATTTCACCGTGATCGCGGCCGATCTGCGTGGCTATGGCGACAGCTGGAAGCCCGAAGGCGTGGAGGCGATGTCCTTCCGCGCGATGGGCGCCGAGATGTGCGCGCTGATGGCCGCCCTGGGCTTTGAGCGCTTTCATCTGGCAGGCCACGACCGGGGCGGCCGCGTCGCGCATCGCATGGCGCTCGATGCGACCGAGGCGATCCAAAGCCTGACCGTCATGGATATCGTGCCGACGGAACACCTGCTGTCCACCCTGACCCATGAGGTGGCGCGCGCCTATTACCATTGGTTCTTCCTGGCCCAGCCGCATCCCTTTCCCGAAACGCTGATCGGTCACGATCCCGACGCCTATTACGAACGCTGCCTTCTGGGCTTCGGGAAGGCGTCGCTTTCGGATTTCGACGCAGAGCTTTTGGCGGAGTACCGCCGCGCCTGGCGCGATCCGGGCATGATCCGGGCCTCGACCGACGATTACCGCGCCGCCATCGACGTGGATCTGATCCACGACCGGGCCGATCTCGACCGCCAGGTGCGCTGCCCCACGCTGGTCCTTTACGGGGCCGATGGCGCCATGGCCCGTGCCATGGATGTGCCTGCGACCTGGGCCCCGCGACTGGCGGACATGCGGTCAGAGGCGATCCCGGGCGGGCATTTCTTCCCCGATCAATCGCCCGAAGAGACGGCGGCGGCGCTGTTGGCGTTTCTGGGCGCTGGATAGGCCCTGGCGCTCTGAGGCACGCCTGGCGGCCCTGTCGGCCCCTGCCCCGGACCTGATCCGGGGCCTCTGACGCGCCCGGTTTCGACGTACGGGAGGTCCCGGCGCAAGGCCGGGACAGGGGGCGCTTGCACGCGGCGTGGCCACAGCTGTCCGCTGCCCCGGACCCGATCCGGGGCCTCTGACGCGCCCGTTTTCGACCTATGGGAGGTCCCGGCGCAAGGCCGGGACAGGAGGTGCTTGCGCGCGCCGAGGTCCCAGCCGCCCCCTGCCCCGGACACGATCCGGGGCCTCCGACACGCTCGGTTTCGAAGTACGGGAGGTCCCGGCGCAAGGCCGGGACAGGGGGGGCTTGCACGCGGCGTGGTCCCAGCCGCCCCCTGCCCCGGACATGATCCGGGGCCTCCGACACGCTTGGTTTCGAAGTACGGGAGGTCCCGGAGCGAGGCCGGGAAAGGCTACTTTCCCGCGTAGCCTTCAGACCAACCCGAAAAACCGCTCCGGCAGCTGGTATTGCAGCCCGTAATCCGGCCGGTCGAACTGCCAGAACCCGGTCTCGCCCCGGGGCTTCCAGCTGGCCTGCATTCCGTCGCGCAGCCAGCCCAGATCGAAGCCTTCGCGCTCGTCGAGCGCGGCAAAGCCCTCGAAGACGGCGCGATCCTCGCCGCGGGCCTCGGCGAACCAGTGCCGCCCGATCGTGGTGTCGCGCACGCCCACGCCGATCTCGGCGATTACCGCGTTGCGGCGGTTCATTGCCTCCACGTATTGACCGAAATCGCAGAATTTCAGATGCAGCAGATACAGCCCCTCGGGCGTGTTCAGCTTCTCCGCCTTGGCGAAATGCCCCCCGCGCGAGATCTGCGCGGGCTTGCCCAGAACGCAGGGCTTCGAGTGATGCGGCAAAAGCTTCACATGCCGGCGCGGGCCCAGAACGTGATCGCCGATGGGCGCGTCCTCGCGGTCGATGCGGTGGATCACGTCAAGGCCCACGGGCGTGTAGACCCGGGAGCGGCGCTTGGTTTCAAGCCAGCTCAGAAGCGTGTGACCGCTGGCCGGATCCATCACCACGAGCTCGTCCACATCGCCCACGACCACATGCTCGTAATAGCCCAGAAGACCCGTGACCATCGCGTTGAGAAGCCGCCAGCGCTTGCGCTCGAAGGCCGGATGGGGATCGCCGGGCAGGCCGATGACATTGCAGCCCTCTGTCATCTCCGCGACTGTCTCACCGCGCCCGTGATTGATGATGTAGCAATTTTCCCGCCCGAACAGCCCGCCGTAATAGCGCAGCCATTTGTCGAGAAAGAAGGCGTCGTCCCGCACCATGGTCAGGGCGGCGGCGGTGGTCTGCATGTCTGCCCGGGCCTCTTTGCGGGTCGCGTTGGCGCCACCTTAGCGGGCGGCGCCGGGCCAGTCAGCCCTGCCCGCGCGGATCGAGAAGACGCCGCAGCAATCCGGTCTCACTGACCTGACCGATCAGTTTGCCCTGATGCTCCACGCCCACCGGCCCGTCCGCATCGGCGCAGTGGCGCATCACCTCTGCCACGCGCATGTCGGCGGGCACGCTTTGGCCGGGCGCGCCGGTCGCGTTCTCCATCACGTCGCGCGCGGTCAGCACGCCCAACGGGTTCATGTGGGCCACGAACTCCGCGACGTAATCGTTGGCGGGCTTCGAGTAGATTTCCTGCGGGCGGCCGCATTGCACGATCCGTCCGCCTTCCATGATGGCGATGCGGTTGCCGATCTTGAACGCCTCGTCGAGGTCGTGAGAGACGAAGACGATGGTGCGCTTCAGCTTGCGCTGCAACTCCAGCAGATCGTCCTGCAACTTGTTGCGGATGAGCGGATCGAGCGCCGAGAACGGCTCGTCCATCAGAAGGATCGGCGCTTCGGTGGCAAAGGCACGGGCCAGGCCCACGCGCTGCTGCATACCGCCCGACAAATCGCCAACCTTGCGCTCGCCCCAGCCGTCAAGGCCCACGAGGCCCAGCTGATCGTCCGCCTTGCTGTCGCGCTCGGCCTTGGACATGCCACCGAGCTCGAGACCGAGGCCCACGTTTTCTCGCACGGTCCGCCAGGGCAGCAGGCCGAATTGCTGGAAGACCATCGCAATGCGGTTCAGGCGAATGCGGCGCAGCTCCGCATCCGAGGCGTCCGAAACGCCCACCATGCTGCCCCCGTCATTCACCCGCACCTCGCCGCGCACGACCGGGTTCAGACCGTTGATCGCGCGCAGAAGCGTGGACTTGCCCGAGCCGGAGAGGCCCATGAGCACGAGGATCTCGCCCTCCTCTACGTCGATGGAGCAGTTGTGCACGCCCAGCACCTGCCCCGTCTCCTTCTGGATGTCGGGCCGGGTCATGCCGCGATCCATCAGCGGCAGGGCGGTTTCAGGTTCGTCCCCGAAGACGATGGAGACATTGTCGATTTCCACGGCATGGGTCATTTGCGGTCTCCCATGTTGAGAATGCGGTCGAGCATGATGGCGACGACGACGATCACGAAGCCCGATTCAAACCCGAGCGACGTGTTCACCTGATTGAGCGCCCGCACCACCGGCACGCCGAGCCCGTCCGCGCCCACGAGGGCCGCGATCACCACCATCGATAGCGACAGCATGATGGTCTGGTTGAGACCCGCCATGATCTGCGGGAAGGCCGAGGGCATCTCGACCTTCCACAGAAGCTGGCTGGGCGTGGCACCAAACGCGGTCGCTGCCTCTTTCAGCGCCGTGGGGGTCGAGGAAATGCCGAGATAGGTCAGCCGGATGGGGGCCGGCACCACGAAGATCACCGTGGCGATGAGGCCCGGCACCATGCCGATGCCGAAGAAGACGATGGCCGGGATCAGGTAGACGAAAGTGGGCAGCGTCTGCATCAGATCGAGGATCGGGCGCAGCGCGGTGTAAAGTTTGGGCCGATGCGCGGCGGCGATGCCGATGGGCACGCCGATGCCCATGCAGACGACGCAGGCGGACAGGATCAGCGTCAGGCTTTCCAGCGTCTCGCCCCAGTAATCCTGGTTGAGAACGAACAGGAAGCCCAACGCCACCAAGGCGCAGGTTTTCCAGTTGCGCTGCAGGACCCAGGTGATCGCAACGAAGACCGCGATGACGATGAAGGGATGCGGCGTCTCCAGCACCCACAGGATGCCGTCGATCAGGTTCTCCATCACGAAGGACAGCGCATCGAGCAGGAAGCCCAGATTCTGCCGGATCCAGTCGAAGATCGCCTCGGCGGTGTCGCCCACCGGGATCTTGTAGCTTGTAAGCCAGTCGAGCATCGTGTCGCTCCTGTCTGTTGCGGGTCGGCGGGGGCCTGACCGGCCCGACCGCGAAAGCTGATTGACCCGTCAATCAATAACGGCCTAAACTGAGATTGCAACCGAGGAATTGGGACAGAGGGAAACAGGCCGCATGACAAAGGAAGCCGACCGGCGCGCCCAGTTGATCGCAGCCACCCTGCGCGAGATCGGCGCGAAAGGCACGCTCAATGTCACGGTGGGCCAGATCGCGAAGCGCGCGGGCGTCTCTCCGGGGCTGGCCTTTCATTACTTCGGCGACAAGGAACGGCTGTTCCTGGCCACGATGCGCGCGATCCTGCGCGATTTCGGCATCCAGATCCGCCACAGCCTGCGCGATTGCGACACGCCCGAGGCGCGGCTCAGGACGATCCTGCGCCAAAGCTTCACCGAGGCACAGTTCGAGGATGGCGCGGTCGCGGCCTGGCTGAATTTCTACGTCCTGGCCCAGACCTCGCCCGAGGCGCAGCGGCTTCTGACCCTCTATCACCGCAGGCTGCATTCGAACCTCGTGCACAACTTGCGCCCGCTGATCGGCGAGGAGGCCCATGGCGCGGCGGAACGGATCGCGGCGCTGATCGACGGGCTTTACCTGCGCTTCGCGCTCAACCGCGATGTCGTGGATCCCGCGCCGGCGGTCGCCTTGGTCATGGCCGCGCTCGACCGCGAGATCGGGGCCTGACACCCCGACCTTTCCCTTAAGCTGGCGCGATTTGGCCGCATTGGCCGGGCAGAACGGGACTCTGACACGCTCGGAGGCTGCCATGCGCCATTACATACCCAGCGCGCCCAGCCTGCGCGCCTTGCAATTGCGGAAACTGTTCGCGATCCAGCGGCAGGCCTGGCGTCAGACGGGCCTTGCGGATCACGACGGCGATACGGCCCTCGCGCCCGAGACCTTGGCACGCCTGCGCGAGGCCGCGCGCGACAGCCTGATGCGGCCCGCAGCCTGATCGTGGACGGTCAGACGTCGTCTGCGTCCTCCGCAGGCTTCGGGCGGAAGCCCATCGCCACCACGAATTTTTCCGAGGAATCGCTGCGCGAGGCGGGCGGCTTGACGTTCGCGACCTTGGTGAAGCGCTGCTTCAGAAGCGCCTGAAGCGATCCCTCCGCCCCGCCTGCAAGCACCTTGGCGACGAAGGTGCCACCCTCTTCCAACACGTCGAAGGCCAGCTCTGCCGCCGCTTCACACAGGGTGATGATGCGCAGATGGTCTGTCTGCTTGTGCCCGGACGAAGCCGCGGCCATGTCCGACATGACCACATCCGCCGGACCGCCCAGCCACGCCTTGACCTGGTCATCCGCGCCCTCGTCCAGAAAATCGAGAACATGCAGCTCGGCGCCCGGGATCGGGTCGACCTCCTGCAGGTCGATGCCCAGCACGGTGCCCTGCGCCTTGCCCGACTTCTCGCCCAAAGCATTCACGCGCTTGACCGCGACCTGGCACCAGCCCCCGGGCGCACAGCCCAGATCGACGACCCGCGCGCCGGGCACGAGGAAACGATATTTGTCGTCCAGTTCCAGGATCTTGTAGGCCGCGCGGCCGCGATACCCTTCGGCCTGGGCGCGCTTCACGTAAGGATCGTTGAGTTGCCGCTGCAGCCACCGGGTGGAGGACAGCTTGCGTCCGCGGGCGGATTTGACCTTCACCTTGAGGTCGCGCTGCCCCCGGCCCGAGCTTTTGCGGTCACCGACTTTCTTGGCCATGTCCTGCCTTCTGTCCGTTGTCCCGTGCCTCAATACGGCACGTCTTCAAGCACCCCATGCGCCGACATCTGGGCGTAAAGCAACCCCTCGCGCAGACCGCGATCCGCGACCGACAGCCGGTCCGTGGGCCAGCAGCGCAGAAGCGCCTGCAGGATCGCGGCCCCCGACATGATCAGCGCCTGCCGGTCCTGCCCGATCCGGGGATCGCGCCTGCGCCCATCGGGCCCCATGGCGAGATAGCCCTGAATGACCGTCTCGATCTGGTCCGAGGTCATGCGCAGCCCGTCCACCTTGGTCCGGTCGTAGCGGCGCAGCCCCAGATGCGAGGCCGCCACCGTCGTGACCGTGCCGGAGGTGCCGACGATCTGGAAGCCCTCGCGGGTCTGTTCATCCTTGTAGGGGGCGAATTCCGCGAGGTTTTCCTCGAAATACCAGGACATCAGCGCGTAGCGCGCGGCGTCGTCCTCCACGTCCGAAAACTGATCGCGAAGCGTCGCGACGCCCAGCGGCACGGAGATCCAGTCGACCACCTTGGCCGCCGGAAACGGGCTGTCGGGGGCATGAAAGCCCGCATGCAGCCGCATGATGGCGCGCGGGCGTTCGCGATGCGGCACCGAGGACAGGTCGATCCAGACAAGCTCGGTCGAGCCGCCACCGATATCGACGACAAGCAGCTGCTCCGTCCGGGTCGAGACGAGCGGCGCGCAGGAGATGACGGCGAGCCGGGCCTCTTCCTCGGTCTGGATGATCTCGAGCGGCAGACCCGTCTCGCGCCGGACGCGGCGCAGGAATTCGCGCGAATTGGCCGCCCGGCGGCAGGCTTCGGTCGCCACGAGCCGCATGTGCTTGACCTTGTGGCGCTTGATTTTCTGCTGACAGACGCGCAGGGCCGCGATCGTGCGCCCCATGGAACTGCGCGACAGCCGTCCCGTCCGTTCGAGCCCATGACCGAGCTGCACGGATTTGGAAAAGCTGTCCACCACATGGAACTGACTGCCCTTCGGCTGGGCAATCAACATGCGACAACTGTTTGTGCCCAGATCCAGCGCCGCATACAGCTCCGCCGGGTCCGGGGTTGCGGGCACGAGGCTCTCAACCGGTTTCGGGAAAGCGCCCGCTCCGCCGGGACGCTCAGGCGCCATGACTTCGCGCCTTTCTCGATTTCAACTTGGCGATAAGGATAAGCATTCCCGGGCGTTCCGGCAATCCCAATGTCACGCTGCAGCCGCATCCTTGGCTAAAATCCAAGCCATTGGTCCGCCGCCTCTTGCGGCCGTGAGGCCCCCGCGCTTGTCTGCTGTCATGCGCGACGCGGACCCCGATGCCAGCCCCGACACAGCCCCCGGTTCCGATCCGTCGGAGGGGCTTTATTTCCATCTCGGCGTGCACCGCACGGGCACCTCGTCATTTCAGGAATTCCTCGCGCTGAACCAGTCCGTGCTGGAGGGCGCGGGCTTCAACCTCGCCGTGGCGAACCGCGATTCCGCCACGCTGTCGAGCCTGAAGCTGCGCCTGCCCGATCCCCGCCATTTCCGCCGCAACGATCTGGAAGAGCGGCGGGAATTTCTGCTCGAGGAGATCGAGAAGCACGATCTGAACGCAGCGCCCCGCTCGCTCATCTCGGAGGAAAACATTCCCTCGGGCTTTCAGGGGCTCTTCTCCGATCGCCCCTATGGCGCGGCCTATGACAGGCTCGTGTTCATGCGCTCGGAGCTGACGCGCCCGGTCCGGCGCGTCCTGCTGGTGATCCGGTCCTATGACAGCTTTCTGATCTCGGCCTATCGCAAGCGGTGCGAGTTCCGCCTGATCGACCCCTTCCCCGATTATGTGCCCTTCGCGATGAAGGCCCGGCGGGGCTGGTTCGATCTTGCAGGCGATATCCTCCGTGCGCTGGAGCCCGAGGCGCTTGTCGTTCTGCGCCAGGAAGACCGGCCCCGCCATATCGAGATGCTGCACCACCTGGTCCCCGAAACCCGCGATCTGCCGCTTCAGAACATCGCCGAACAGGTCAATGTCAGCCCCACCGACGCCGCCTGCCGCGCCATGCAGGCCATCTTCGCCGAGGGCCGCAAACTGGGCGTCGGCGCGACCCGCCGCCTGATTGCGGATTATGCCCACGACAAAAGCGGGCCGCCCATCGCGGAATTCGCCCCCGGCGAGGCCGAAACCCTTCGCACGCGCTATGCCAGGGACTGCCTGCGCATCTCGAATCTCGACGGCGTGGTGATGCCGGGCGTCCTGCCCGCGACATGAGCCGGAACATGAACCTGCCTCAGCAAGGTGGTGAGGGGTTTTCCACTCCGCCCCTGTGGTGATCCGGGCCCGCGCCTCCTAATATCGCCGCACGTCGCGCGCAGCGCATCGAGGGTCGAAAATCGACGCCGCCGCCTGCGCCGCCCACGCTAGAGAAGCGATACGGAAGAAGGACACGCCCCATCATGCCCGAGGTCACCATCGTCTATTGGCGCGACATTCCCGCCCAGGTGATCGTGGGAAAAGGCCGGCGCGCCGACAAGGTGCAGCTGGCCGAACGGTTCGAACAGGCCATCGACCGAGCCGCGATGAAATCCGGTGCGGCCGAGACCGACGCCTATTTGGCCGAATGGCGCAAGGCCGATCCCTATTCCGTGGATGGCACCCCGTCCGAGGTGGCCGCGTCCGAGGCGGCGCGCATCGAGGCGGATTATGATCAGGCCCGCCTGAAGGCGCTGATCGACAACCATGGCCGGGCTTAGACCGCTCGGGCGCGCGACGGAGTTTCTGATGGCCCTGCTTCCCTTCCGCACCAAGACCAAACCCGCCCCGGCCTCGGCCGATCTCGCGTCTTTCCTGGCCGGTCACTCGGTCGAGGTCATGCCCCGCACCGCCGAGAAGGTCGAGGATTTCACCGCCCTCTTCGCCCCCGGCACGCGCATCTACATCGCCCATATCGACGGCACGCCCATCGAGGACATGGTGGCGACCGCCGCCCGCCTCGCCCGCGAGGGCTTCGAGGTCATGCCGCATTTCCCCGCTCGGATCATCGCCGACGCGGCCATGCTGGCCGACTGGATCCAGCGCTATCAGGACGCGGCGGGCGTGCGCCAGGGCCTGATCCTCGCAGGCGGCGTGGCCGAGCCCAAAGGCGCCTTCGACAGCTCCATGCAATTGCTTGAGACGGGTCTCTTCGACCGCGCGGGCTTCACCCATCTGCATGTCGCAGGCCACCCCGAGGGCAACCGCGACATCGACATGGACGGCGGCGAGGCCGCGGTCATGGAGGCGGCGCGCTGGAAGCAGGCCTTCTCGGAGCGGACCGATGCGCAGATGGCCATGGCCACGCAGTTTGCCTTCGAGGCCCAGCCGATCATCGACTGGACCGAGCGTCTTCAGGCCAACGGCGTGCACCTTCCGGTGCATGTGGGTCTGGCCGGTCCCGCGAAATTGCAGACGCTGCTCAAATTCGCCATCGCCTGCGGCGTCGGCCCCTCGCTGCGGGTGCTGCAGAAGCGCGCGATGGATGTCACGAAGCTCGTCCTGCCCTACACGCCCGACGATGTGGCGGCCGATCTCGCGCGCCACAAGGCCGCGCATCCGGGCAGCCTGATCGCGGGCGCGCATATCTTCCCGCTGGGCGGCATCAAGACAAGCGCGGATTGGGTCGCGGGCCATCTGGGCGCCGCGCCCCTCCGCGCGCGCCTCTGATCGGAGATTCTATGCCTGCCGCACTCCTGTTCGATCTCGACGGAACCCTGATCCATTCCGATCCGATCCATGTCGAGGTCTTCGGCGATCTCTATCGCGAGCGCGGCAGGCCCTTCGAGCCCGCGGATTACTACCGCCACATCCATGGCCGCGAGAATGTCGCGATCTTCTCCGAGGTCTTTCCGGACGAGGACCCCCATGCCCTCTCCGACGAGAAAGAGGCCCGCTTTCGCGACCGCCTCGCCCGGGTCGCGGCGCCCACCATGCCCGGCGCCGATGCGCTGATGCAGCGCGCAAAGGCCGCGGGATGGGGCATCGCCATCGTCACCAACGCGCCCCGTGACAATGCCATCGCGATGCTGGCCGCGACGGGTCTTGCAGGCCATGTGGCCGAGATCGTGATCGGCGGCGAGTTACCCCGCGCCAAGCCCGACCCCCTGCCCTATCAGGAGGCGATGCGCCGCCTGGGCGTGACCCCCGACCGGGCGCTGGCCTTCGAGGACAGCCCCTCGGGCGCCCGCGCCGCGCGTGGCTCGGGCGCCTATACGGTCGGGATCCGCTCGAGCCTCGACGATCATGCCCTGCGCCAGGCAGGCGCCCACATGACCCTGACCGATTTCACCGATCCCGCGCTCGAGCCTGCGCTCGCGCGCCTCACAGACGACACAGGAGCACCCACCCCATGACCCGCACCATCCTCGAGAGCCAGACGAAGACGGCGATCATCGGCTTCGACCAGCCCTTCTGCGTGATCGGCGAGCGGATCAACCCGACGGGCCGCAAGAAACTCGCAGCCGAGCTGGAGGCGGGCGATTTCTCCACCGTCGAGAAGGACGCGCTGGCGCAGGTCGCCGCGGGGGCCACGGTGCTCGATGTGAATGCGGGCGTGGTCTACAATTCGAACCCCAATCCCAACGAGACCGAACCGCCGCTCATGCGCCAGGTGATCAAGCTCGTGCAGGGCCTCGTGGACGTGCCGCTCTGCATCGACAGCTCGGTGCCCGGCGCGCTCGAGGCGGGGCTCGAAGTGGCCCATGGCCGTCCGCTCGTGAACTCCGTCACCGGCGAGGAAGAGCGGCTCGAACAGATCCTGCCGCTCGTGAAGAAATACAACGTGCCGGTGGTGGCGATCTCGAACGACGAGACCGGCATCTCCGAGGACCCCGAGGTGCGCTTCGCGGTGGCCAAGAAGATCGTCGAGCGCGCCGCCGATTTC
>CAZTEV010000015.1:0-23939 GCA_964612785.1 uncultured Roseivivax sp.
TCCGCAAGCCTGCGCGAGATCTCGAGCCCTTCCTCGACACCGATGCCACCATCGAGCCGTTCATCGGCGGTGTAGCGGATGCCCACGATGAAATCCTCGCCCACCCGCGCGCGCACGGCATCAAGCACATCCCAGGTGAACCGCATCCGGGTGTCGAGATCGGACCCGCCGTAAGGCCCGTCGAGCGCGTTGGTCAACGGGGACCAGAACTGGTCCATCAGGTGCCCGTAGGCTTGCAGCTCGATCCCGTCCATGCCGCCGGCCTTCATCCGCTCGGCCGCATCGGCGTAGTCCTGAATGATCCGCTCGATATCCCAATCCTCGAGCATCTTCGGGAAGGCCCGGTGTGCTGCCTCGCGTTCGTGCCCCGGCGAGACGGCAGGCAGCCAGTCGCCCTTGGCCCAATGGGTGCGGCGGCCCAGATGGGTCAGCTGGATCATCACCGCGCAGCCATGTTCGTGGCAAGCATCGGTCAGCTCGCGGATCCACGGCACGACCTCGTCCTTGTAGGCCAGGATGTTGTTGAAGACCGGCGGGGAATTGCGCGACACCGCCGCCGAGCCTGCGGTCATGGCAAGCGCCACGCCCGCCTTGGCCCGTGTCTCATGATAGGCCCGGTAGCGCGCCTTGGGCATGCCGTCTTCGGGATAGGCCGGTTCATGCGCGGTCGTCATGATGCGGTTGCGCAGGGTCAGGTGCTTGAGCTGGTAGGGCTGCAGCAGGGGATCGTTGCGCATGGGCGGGTTCTCGCATTTGGCGGCGCCTGCCGGGGCGCCTCGACCGTCTGTGCCAGCCATCGCCGATGCGGTGCGCCCGCGCGTGCCACAAGGCGACAAACGCTGCACTTTTTGCGACCGCAGAAAGCGGTAAACTCAGCCGTGATCGCGCGGGCACTGGTCCTTTCGGCACCTGCGAGATACATCTATGGCAAAGGCCGCCAATTCAGGTGGCTCCGAGGCTTTGGGGAGCCCGCTTCACACCATGTCCGCACAGGTTGCAGACACCGCCCCGCCCGATGCCGCAGAGATCGACGACATGATCGCCTGCCCGCATTGCGACGCGCTGTATGTCGCGACGCTGCCCGAGAAGGGGGCGCGCGCCGTCTGCCGGTATTGCCACACGGTGCTGATTTCGCCCAAGCGGCAGGCCGGCAAGAAGATCATCGCGCTGACGCTGGCGGTGACGATCCTGGTGGTCGCGGCGCTGTTCTTCCCTTTCCTCGACATCAATGCGAGCGGCTTCGGCAATTCGACCTCGATCCTCGATGCGGCCTCGTCCTTCCGGTCGGGCTACATGGTCTTTTTGTCCTTTCTGGTGGCGGCCTCGATCATCTTCGTGCCGCTTCTGCGCACCATCCTGATCATGTATGTGCTGATCCCGGTGGTGCGCGACCGCCCGCCCCTGCCCCATGCCCGCCGCGCCTTTCGCTGGTCCCAGGACCTCAAGCCCTGGGCCATGGCCGAAATTTTCGCCATCGGTTGCGCGGTGGCCCTCGTGAAGGTGGCGGATCTCGCCCAGATCGGCTTCGGCCCCGCCTTCTGGATGTTCAGCGCGCTGGTGATCCTGGTGCTCATCAACGACAATTACCTGTGTACATGGTCCGTATGGCAATCGCTCGAGATGGAAGAAGACTGACCGCGCGCGATGCGGGCCTCGTGGCCTGCCGTCGCTGCTCCAAGGTCTGGCCCATGGGCCGGGCGCGATGCGGTCGCTGCGGCAGCCGCCTGTCCTCGCGGGACACCAACAGCCTGCAGAAGGTCTGGGCGTGGTGGATCGCGGGCGTGATCGCCTATATCCCCGCAAATCTCTATCCGATGCTCGTGACCAACACGATCGTGTCCCGATCGGAAAGCACGATCATCGGCGGCGCGGTCGAGATCGCCAAATACGGCAGCTACGGCGTGGCCGCCATCATCCTGATCGCAAGCGTTCTGATCCCCGTGGGCAAGTTCCTGGCCATCGCCTTTCTGGCCATCTCCGCGCAGCGCGGCACGAATATCTCGCCCGGGACGCGCACGCATATGTACGAGGTCGTGGAATTCATCGGCCGCTGGTCGATGATCGACGTCTTCGTCGTCGCCATCCTGTCATCGCTGGTGCAATTGTCCGTCATCGCCTCGATCCGGCCAGGTCCGGCGGCGCTGACATTTGCCCTCTCCGTCATTTTCACCATGTTGTCCGCTCAGGCCTTCGATCCGCGTCTCATCTGGGATGCCGAACGCCGCGGGCCCAGCCGAAAGACGACCTGATCCATGTCCGATACCCCCCCTTCCCCCGAAACCGTGCCCGTCGAGGACAAGAAGCCGTCGATCTGGGAACGCATCTCGATCATCTGGCTGGTCCCGGTCGTGGCACTGGCCGTGGCGCTTGGCGCGGCGTGGAACAACTACAACAACCAGGGCCCGCTGGTGCGGATCACCTTCGACAATGCCGCGGGCGTGAAGGCCGGCGAGACGGTGCTGCGCTACCGCGACATTCGCGTGGGACTGGTCGAAGAGGTGGGCTTCACCGACGATCTGGAACAGGTGGAAGTCTCGGTGCGGCTCGAGAAGGAGCTTGCGGATTTCATCGATGCCGATGCGCGTTTCTGGGTCGTCCGACCCGAGGTCAGCGCGCAGGGCGTCACGGGCCTCGATACGGTGCTGTCGGGCGTCTACATCCAGGGTGTCTGGGACAGCACGCCCGGCGGGTTCACGGCGGAGTTCGCGGGTCTCGAGACCGCCCCGCTTCTGGGCGCGGATCAGCAGGGCATCGAATTCGCCATCCGCTCTCCCGAAAGCCTGCCCGCGGCCAACACGCCCATCGTCTACAAGGGCGTGCAGGTAGGACAGGTCGCCGCCGCCGAGATCGACGAGGGCGGCACTGGCGTGCGCGCCCGCGCGGTCATCTACGAGCCCTATACCGAGCTTGTGAACAGCGGCACGCGCTTCTGGGACGTCTCGGGCTTTTCCTTCTCGCTCGGCACGTCCGGCGCACGGCTGAACTTCGACAGCTTCGCCTCGCTCATCTCGGGTGGGATCACCTTCGAGACGATGGGATCGGGCGGCACCGCGCTGGCCGAAGATGCAGTGTTCGAGCTGTTCCCCGACGAGGATTCCGCGCGCGACGACTTCCTGGTCGAGGGCGATGGCGAAAGCGTCACCTTCACGATGATCTTCGAGCAGAACCTGTCGGGCCTCAGTGCGGGCGCACCGGTGGAGCTGGGCGGTCTGCGCATCGGCGAGGTGGCGTCGCTCACCGGGTTCGTCGATCCCGACCGCTTCGGCGATGACGAGGTGCGGCTTCTGACCACGATCCGGATCAATCCCGGGCGCATCGGGCTGGGCGAAGGCGCAGACGAGGAAGACCTGCTGAACTATCTCGAAAGACGTGTGGCGGACGGTCTGCGCGGCCAGCTGACGAACGCGTCGATCCTGACGGGCGGCCTGAAGATCGTGCTGATCGATATGGACACGGCGCCTGAGGCCGCGCTGGACCGCGATGGCGACCCCTACCCGGTCCTGCCCACGACCGAGGCCGACATCACCGATGTCGCGACCTCCGCGCAGGGCGTGCTGCAGCGCGTGAACGATCTGCCCATCGAGGAGGTGATGGAATCCGCGATCGGCTTCCTTGATAACGCGACCGCGCTGATCGGCAGCCAAGCGCTGCAGGAGGCGCCCGAGGAATTGCGGGGCATTCTGGCCTCGGTGCGCGGTGTGACCGAAAGCGACGAGGTGCAGGGCATCCCGAACCAGGTCGCGGACACGTTGCAGAACCTGCAGGAAATCTCGGGCTCGCTGAACACGATCCTGGCCGAGCTGGAGCGTCAGGGCCTGACCGACACGCTGACCGGCGCGCTGGAGCGCGTGGGCGAGGCCGCAGACGGGCTTCCGGGCCTGGTGGCGCGCGTCGATACGATCCTTGCGGAGGCCGAGACCGTGCCGCTTGGCGAGCTGTCGGATGAAATCTCCGCACTGATCAACTCGGCCGAGGCGATCATCGCAAGCCCCGAGGCGCAGCAGATCCCCGGCGAGGTGACCGTCGCGCTGAACGAGCTGCAATCGATCCTGGCGTCGGTGAACGCCGTCGCTGGCAGCGAGGACACGCAAGGGCTGCCGAACCAGGTGGCGTCGGTCCTGTCCGATCTTGAGGAAATCTCGGGCTCGCTCAACACCATGGTCTCCGAGATCGAGCGGCAGGATGTCGTGACCCGGATCACCGAAGCGGTGGCGAGCGTCGAGACCGCGGCAGAGGGTCTGCCCGGCCTCGTGGATCAGGCGGAAGCGATCCTGGCGGATGCGAACGAGGTCTCGCTCGAGACGCTGGCCGACCGCACATCCGAGCTGCTGGCTTCGGCGGAGGCACTCATCGACCAGCCCGAAACGCGGGCCTTGCCCGGCGAGCTGAATGGCGCGCTCGAACAGCTGACGCTGACACTGGAGGAGCTGCGCGCGGGCGGGCTCGTGGACAGTGCCAATGCAACGCTTGCATCGGCGCGCGACGCGGCATCGGCCATCGAGGAAGCGACCCAACTTCTGCCGGGCATCGCCTCGCAGCTGCGCATCGTCGCGAACGAGGCCGCGAACACGCTCAGCGCTTATGGGCGGCAATCCGAGTTCTCGCGCGAGACGCAAGGCGCGATCCGCCAGATCGAAGCCGCGGCGCAGGCGATCGAGCGGCTCGCACGGACCATCGAACGCAATCCGAATTCGCTAATTCTGGGACGGTAAGACCAATGATCACGCATATGACCCGCCGCGTCGCGGCCTTTGGACTGGTGGCCCTGCTGGCCGCCTGCGGAACAGAGGCGCGGTTTGCCTCTCCCGTGGTCCCGCCCGAGGCGCGCGTCTCCTCGTCCTTCCCGAGCCTCGAGGTCGCGGAAGTCACCCTGCCCAGCTACGCCGCGGCGGAGGATATCTATATCCGCGGCGCCGATGGCGCGATCTCGCCTGCCGGGCCGCTTTGGGCGGACCTGCCCGCGCGGTCGATCACGCTGCAGCTTGCGCGCGATCTGGGGACGATCACCAATGCGACCGTCGCGCCCGAGCCGTGGCCCTTCCGTCCCTTCCCCGCCGCGACGGTCGATGTCCGGATCGAAGAATTGCTCGCCACGGCCGAAGGCGTCTTCCGCCTGTCGGGGCAGTATTTCGTTGCACCGGAAGCCGGTGGTCGCGCCGCGTCCGGGCAGTTCGCCATCGAGGAAGCGATCGTCGGCGATGCGTCTTCGGCATCGGCCATCGCCATCGCACGCGGCCGCGCCGTGTCGCGTCTGGCCGAGCAGATCGCACGCGACGGGCTCTGAAACATAGACGCACCGGGCTTCACGTTCCCGTAGGTGGAATGGACGGGCCGATCAGGGCCGGGCATGAATTGGGCCACGCCCCTGCGCAAGGTTCCGACACACGATGCTCGACGCCCGTCTCCGCCCGCTGATCGACCCGCCGCTCAATGCGGTCGGGCGCAGCCTTGCGGGGCTTGGCGCGACGCCCAATGCGGTCACGCTGATCGGGCTGGGCCTTGGCCTTCTGTCCGCAGCGATGATCGCGACCGGCCATGCGCTTTGGGCGCTTGTGCCACTTCTTGCTTCGCGGATCGCGGACGGTCTCGATGGTGCCGTGGCCCGGGCAAGCCGGAAAACGGATTTCGGCGGCTATCTCGATATTGCCTGCGATTTCCTGTTCTACGGCGCAGTGCCGCTTGCTTTCGTGATCCTCGATCCCGCGCAGAACGGGCTGGCCGGGGCCTTCCTGCTGGCCGCGTTCTACTTCAACGGCACCAGCTTTCTGGGCTTTGCGATCCTTGCCGAAAAACGCGGGATGCAGACCAGCGCGCAAGGCTCGAAATCGCTCTATTTCTCGAACGGGCTGCTGGAGGGGACGGAGACGATCCTTTTCTTCGTGATTCTGTGCCTGTTCGAAGGACAATTCGCGCCGCTGGCGTGGATCTTCGGCACTTTGTGCTACCTCACCGCCGTGCTGCGCCTCTGGGCGGCACGCGGGATTTTCACCGACCCCAAGGAGACGCCATGAGCCTTCTGAAAACCGCCCTGCCCCTGCTGGCTGCCCTGGGCCTTGCTGCCCCGGCCCAAGCCCAGACCGATCCGTCGGACTGGGACGCCGTGACCGCCGCCGCCGAAGGCCAGACCGTCTATTGGCATGCCTGGGGCGGCTCGACCGCGACCAACGATTTCATCGCCTGGATCGGCGAGAAGGTCGCGGAAGAGCATGGCGTCACGCTGGAGCATGTGAAGCTGTCCGATACCGGTGACGCGGTCACGCGCGTCTTGTCGGAAAAGCAGGCCGGTCAGGACGACGACAGCGCCGTCGACATGATCTGGATCAACGGGCCGAATTTCGCGGCGATGAAGGAGGCCGATCTGCTGTTCGGCCCCTTCGCCGAGGCGCTGCCGAACTGGCAATACGTGGACGTTGAAGGCAAGACGGTGCAAACCGATTTCACCGTGCCGACGGACGGCTATGAAGCGCCCTGGGCCATGGCGCAGGTCGTGTTCATGTACGACACCGCCGATCTGGACGCCCCCCTGCCCACGGCAGAGGCGATCCTCGAATGGGCGCAGGCCAATCCGGGGCGGTTCACCTACCCGCAGCCGCCCGATTTCCTGGGCACCACCTTCCTGAAACAGACGCTGATCGAGCTGACGGATGACAACGCGGTCCTGTCACAGCCTGAAAGCGAAGCGGATTTCCAGGCGGTCACGGGCCCCTTGTGGGACTATCTCGACGCGCTGACGCCGGTTCTGTGGCGGCAGGGCCAGGCCTATCCGGCAACGGGCCCCGCCCAGCTGCAACTGATGGCCGATGAGGAGATCGACCTGGCCATCTCCTTCTCGCCCGGTGAGGCCTCCACGGCCATCGCCAACAACCAGCTACAACCCAGCGTGCGCACCTTCGTGCTGGAGGCCGGGACGCTCGGCAATGCGAGTTTCGTGGCGATCCCCTACAATTCGGGTTCCAAGGAAGGCGCGATGGTCGTTGCAAATGCACTGATGTCGCCCGAAGCGCAGCTGCGCGCGCAGGACCCCGACATTCTGGGCTACGGGACCGTTCTGGCGATGGACAAGCTGCCCGAGGCGGATCGCGACGCCTTCGCCGCGCTTGATCTGGGCGTTGCGACATTGTCGCCCGCAGAGCTGGGCAACGTCCAGCCCGAACCGCATCCGAGCTGGATGACCCGGATCGAGCAGGAGTGGATCGAGCGCTACGGCGTCGTCCAGTAAAGCCCGCGTCTCAGGCCCGTGGCCCGCGCAATGGGGATCAGACACGCCGCAGGCGCGGTCGCGGCCATGCCGCCGCTGACGCTGCTGGTGATGCTGGGCCCTGTTGCGGCGGGTCTGGCGGGCACGCTGATGCCCGCCTTCGGCTACCTGCCCGCAGCGGGCCTGCACGAGGTATCTCTCGAAGCGTTCCGGTCGCTCGGGGATTGGCCGGGCCTCTGGCCCGCGATGCGGCTGTCGGTCACGACAGGACTGCTGGCCACCGCGCTGGCGCTGGGTGCCGTCACCCTTCTCTTCGCTGGCTGGTCGGGCACGCGGGCCTTCCGCGTCCTTGGACGGCTGTTATCCCCGCTTCTGTCCGTGCCCCATGCGGCCATGGCCTTCGGTTTGGCCTTCCTGATCGCACCGTCGGGCTGGATCGTGCGCGCCCTGTCGCCCTGGGCCACGGGATGGGAGCGGCCGCCGGACCTGCTGATCGTGCAGGACAGCCTTGGCCTTGCCATGGTCGCGGGGCTTGTCGCGAAGGAAATACCGTTTCTGATGCTGATGGGCCTCGCGGCCATGGGACAGTCTGATGCCACACGACGCATGCGGGTCGCGCAGGCGGCGGGTTACGGGCGCGTGGCGGGATGGCTCAAGACCGTGTTTCCTGCGCTTTATGCCCAGATTCGGCTGCCGGTCTATGTGGTGCTGGCCTATTCCATGTCGGTCGTAGATGTCGCGCTGATCCTCGGGCCGTCGACGCCGCCGCCGCTTGCGGTGCAGGTGGTGCGCTGGATGGCGGATCCGGAGCTGTCCATGCGGCTGACCGCCTCTGCCGCGGCGGTCCTGCAACTCGGACTCGTCATTGCGGCGCTGGCGCTTTGGCGGGGGGGCGAGTGGATCGTGGCCAGGATCGGTCTGGCCTGGATCCGGCGGGGCGGACGCGGACATGCGGTGGACCGGCTTCTCCGCCCGCTGGGCGTCGTCGCGGGCGCTTTTTCGGCCATCGCGGTGCTGGGCGGGATCGCCTGCCTTGCGGTCTGGTCCTTGGCCGGGTTCTGGGGGTTTCCCGACGCTTTGCCGCAAAGCTTCGGCATGGACAACTGGATGCGGCACGGCCCCGGCGCCCTGGCCCGGACCGGAGAGACCGCATTGATCGCAGGCCTTTGCACGGCGGTCGCGCTGATCCTCGTCATCGGCTGCCTCGAGGCCGAATACCGGCGCGGGCGGGCCCTGACCAAGGCCGGGCTGTGGCTGATTTATCTACCGCTTGTGGTGCCGCAGATCGCCTTCCTGCCGGGATTGCAGACGCTGTTCCTGACCTTCGGACTTGGCGCGGGGCTGGTTCCGGTGATCGTCGCGCATCTGGTCTTCGTACTGCCTTACGTCTTCCTGTCGCTTGGCGATCCCTGGCGCGCATGGGAGCCGCGCTTGGGCGTTGTCGCGCGGGCGCTTGGCACCGGGGCGTCGGGCGTGCTGTGGCGCGTGCGTCTGCCCATGCTGATCCGCCCGATCCTGACCGCGGCGGCGGTGGGATTTGCCGTCAGCGTCGGGCAGTATCTGCCGACGCTGCTGACCGGCGGCGGGCGGGTTGCGACCCTGACCACGGAAGCGGTCGCGCTGGCCTCGGGCGGGGACCGGCGGGCGATCGGGGTTTACGGCGTGGCGCAGACATTGGCCGCCATCCTGCCCTTCGCGCTGGCGCTTGGGGTCCCTGCCCTTCTGTGGCGCAACAGACGGGGGATGCATGGCTGAGGGGCTGACACTCGAAAAGGTCGCGATCCGGCGGGGAGAGACGCCCATCGTGACGCTCGATCGGCATGTGGCGCCCGGCGAGGTGCTGAGCGTGATGGGCCCCTCGGGTGTGGGCAAATCGACGCTGCTGTCTCTGATCACCGGAACGCTTGCCCCGGCGTTCCGGCATGACGGCCGGGTGTTGCTGGACGGCCGGGACATCACGGGCCTTGCACCCGAGGCGCGACGCATCGGCATCCTGTTCCAGGACGATCTGCTGTTTCCGCACCTCTCGGTGGGCGCGAACATTGCCTTCGGGCTCCGTCCGGGCGGCAGCCGGGCCGAGCGTGACAAGAGGATCGACGCCGCACTTGAAGAGATCGGCCTGGCGGGCTTCGCGCATCGCGATCCCGCAACGCTGTCGGGCGGGCAGAAGGCGCGCGTCGCGCTGATGCGGATGCTGCTGTCGGATCCCCGCGCGCTGCTGCTGGACGAGGCCTTTTCGGGCCTCGACGCGGACCGGCGGGCGCAGATGCGCACACTGGTCTTCGCGCGGGCGAAAGATCGCGGGCTTCCGGTCGTGATGGTGACGCATGATCGCGCGGATGCGGAGGCCGCAGGCGGGCCGGTTGTCACGCTGGGCGGTTGAGAGCCGCGCGGGGCTGGACTAGCGTCCTTGTCGAAGCCCTGACGGAAGACCGCCCATGATCCAGAACATTGCCCTTCTGCTGCTGTTCCAATTGGGCGGCGAGCTCGCCTCACGCGGGTTCGGCCTGCCCGTGCCCGGGCCGGTTCTGGGCCTTGCCGCGCTGTTCGCGACCTTCATCGCCTTTCCCGCGCTGGCGGACCGGATGCGGGCCACGACATCGGGGTTGCTCGCGCATCTGTCGCTTCTCTTCGTGCCCGCGGGCGTCGGCGTCACCGCGCATCTGTCGACCTTCGCAGAGAACGGGTTGGCGCTGGCGGCAGCCCTTGTCGTCTCGACCACGCTTGCGATCTTCGCTGGCGTCTGGGCCTTCATCCTGACCGCGAAACTGACCGGGGCGTCGGGCGATGACTGATCCTTTCGAACTGTGGTCCTACCTCGCCGAAGAGCCGCTTCTGTGGCTCACCGTCACGCTCGCGGCCTATGTAATCGCCGACCGGATCGCCGAGGCGCTGCGCCGCCATCCGCTGGCCAATCCGGTGCTGATCGCGATCATCCTGATCGCGCTTGTGCTGACCGTCAGCCGCACGCCGTTCCAGGCCTATTTCGAAGGCGCGCAATTCGTGCATTTCATGCTGGGCCCCGCGACGGTCGCGCTGGCGCTGCCGCTTTACGACAATCTGGGGCGAGTGCGCCGGACGCTGCTGCCGATGGTGGCCGCGCTTCTGGCCGGTGCCCTGACCGCCATCGCGAGCGCGCTTGGCGTCGCCTTTCTGCTGGGCGTCCGGGGCGAGGCGTTGCTGTCGCTCGCGCCGAAATCCGCGACTGCGCCCGTGGCGCTTGGCGTATCCGAGGCGATCGGAGGCGAGCCGACGCTGACTGCGGTTCTGGTGATCCTGACGGGCATCACGGGCGCCATCGTGGCGACGCCCATGCTGAACGCCATGCGCATCACCGATTGGCGCGCGCGCGGCTTTGCGGTGGGCCTTGCCGCGCACGGGATCGGCACGGCCCATGCCTTTCGGGTGAATTCCACCGCAGGCGCCTTTGCCGGCATCGGCATGGGCCTGAACGCGATGCTGACGGCGCTGCTGGCGCCCCTGGTGATCGGGCTTTTGTTCTGAGCCCCCTGCCCTATCGGATCGTGATCTCCACGCGCTGCGTCTCCCCGGTGGAGCCCGGGATCTTCAGCTCATAGGTGCCGGGCTTGATCGCGACGAATTCGATCTCCATCTCGCCCGCTTCGTCGAATTCAACGGATTCGAGGCCGAAGGGCCGGACTTCGAGCCCGTTGATCACCACCTCGTTCACCCAGATCGCGCGGAAGAAATCCGGTCCCGTCAGGGCCAGCTCACCCGAGCCGTCGGAGACGATCTCGAGCTCGTAGAGTTTGCCCGACTCCAGCGAGATCGGTCCCTCCGCGATAGGCGCGCCCACCGACAGGGTCAGACCCGGCATCTCACCGGAATTGCCGTTCGAGAGGATGCCCGCGAAGCCGTATTCATGGGCCGAAGCGGAGGAGACACTCAGTCCGAGCGCCAGAACAAGCGGAAGAGATTTCATGGGCAGGGTCCTTCTGCGGTCATCAAGCGGCCCGAGACCGGGCGTTGGCCCGAGCTTCGCACAAGGCGGCTCGTGGGGAACCACGACCTTTGCAGGAGACGCAAAAACGCCCGGCACGCATCATAACGTGCCGGGCGCGATCCCATCGTGCGGCGGGGCCGTGCCCCACCGGGTTTACGCGATTACTCGCCGCTGAAGGACGCGAGATATGCGGTCACGTCGGCCCGCTCTTCTTCCTTGCGCAGGCCCGCGAAGGACATCTTCGTGCCCGGTGCCCATTCGCGCGGGTTCTCGAGGAAGGCCGCCAGCGTTTCGGGCGTCCAGACGACGCCTTCGCCGTTCTTGTCCATCAGGGCGTTGGAGTAGTTGAAGCCCTCGACCCCGCCAACGGCGCGGCCCAGAAGGCCGTTGAGCTGCGGGCCGACACGGTTCTGTGCGTCCTCACCCACCATGTGGCAGGCCTGGCATTTGCGGAACACGCGCTCTCCTGCCTCTGCGTCGCCGGTGATTTCGAAGTCCATGTCACCGCCAGCGGAATGGCTTTCCGCCACGGCAAATCCCGCGGGAAGTGCGAACAGGCAGGTGGCTGCGAGAAGTTTCTTAAGCATGATGATCCTTTCTGACCTTGACTGACCCAAGGACGCCGCCGCGTCTGTCCTGCGATTGTCACGCAGGGCTTACATTGCCGCGCCGACCCTCCTTCACATGCAAATCAGCAGTTTAGCGCGGTTTGCGCGCTTGGCTATGCCTTCCTTGGTGTCATATGCCGATTACAGTCCGGCTTCTGGCCTTAGATCTCGTCGAAGGCACCGGGCACCATTTCATCCCAGAAGCGCACGATGGCCGCACGATTCGCGGCACTGTCCCAGCCCGATTTCGCGAAATCGCTGCGCAGCCCCGCATCCTTCAGCCGCGCCAGAAACAGCCGTTTGTCGGCATCGCGCTGGGTCGGAGAGCGCTCGGCCACGAGGGCACGGATCCGATCGAGCTGACGGGTGCGCAGCGCGCGCATCTCGTCGAGCGAGCCGATCTCGGCGCTTTGATCCGGGGCGTCCGGCTCGGGCGCCTTGTAATCGTCACGGATCGCGGCTGTCAGATAGCGCACTGGGCTGTCGATGCCGTCGCGCCCGGCAAGGTAGTCGAGCTTTTCGTTGACGTAGTCTTCGCCATGCTGGGCAATCCATTGCCGCGCCAGCCGGTCCGACACACCGACCGCGATCAGCCGTCGATAGGTCGTGCCCTGCCGGATCCCTTCGCCATCGTCGATGTTCAGAAGGCCAAGCTGCGGATTCTCCTTGATCTTGAAGCGCAGCTCCACGACCTGACGGCCCATCTTGCGGAATTCGGGTTCGAGCAGAATGTTCGAGGTCTTGTTGACCTCGGCCACCGCCGGTTTGATGACCTTGGCGTTGAGGTGCTTGAAGCTGTCGTAATAGGCCGATCCGTCGACCCCCATGAGGCGGCGGAACAGCTCGATGGGCCACCACCCGGTCGAGCCCGTGCGCACGAAGCGGTAACAGTTCTCATAGAGCGCCAGCGCGTGACCCGAGGTGAAGCGCCGCTGGATGTTGAGATTGATGAGCGCGAAGACCTTCGGGTCGTGCAGCTTTTCGGCGAGGGCCGGCGAATAGGCGTATTCGCAGATCCCGCCTTTCAGTTTGGCATAGGACAGAAGCGAGGAGACGCCCCATTCCTGCCGCCCCTGTTCGTCGAGCATGTCCCATTCCGCAGTCGTCTCGGCCAGGCTGCGCAAGGACTGCTTCAGCGTCTCCATATCGTTCGAATTGTAGCCCACCATCAGGCAGAGCGTACGCGCGTCGATCTGGTGCTTGGGCCGGGAAATCAGAGTGTCATAGGCGTTGAGCAAGAGCACGTTCGACAGCTTGCGCTGCAGCAGCGTCAACTTGCCCGAGACATGGATCGCGGCGACGTTCTTCTTGACCGAAGGGCGCCGCAACGCGCCTGTCAGCTTGTCCCGGGGAATATCACCCGGCTCGGAATGCGTGAGATCCTGCATCGCCCTGCCCGTTGTCATTGACCTGTATCGGCGCCCGTTTTCGAGTCGCCCTGCCTCGGGCATAGAATGACCGAAAAGGCGCCCGCGCACAATTCCGATATGGGTACCTTGATGCGGGGCGTGTCTATGGCGAGCGTCGTCCCGTAAACGGGTACCGAACTCGATGAGCAGCTAACGGCGGCGCCATCATGGGGACCCGTTTACGGGATGCTGCCCCGCGATATCAGAGCCTAACACGCACAAGCTGGCGCAAACCGAGTCTCGGTACCCGAAAACCTGCGAATCGGCGCCCTGTGCCCCGCAGGCGGGTCCGCAAAGTCCCGAAGACGGGTACCCTTCGACCTGCAGACAGGTCCGCATGTATGAGTAAGTGTCTGTTTAAATTGGAATATATCTCTGCAAAGATTCTATATTTCTCAAAGAATACTGAACAGTTTCTATCGCCCGTCGTTGTTTTTTCTTTTGATTTTCATGGAAGATACGCAGCGCCCCCTGAGAGCGACAGAAATCCGGTTCAGATTCGGATCAAGGATTCACCTCTTCGCCAAGATGTGCGATGATTTGCGCAATAACGTCAAAAACAGACGATGTCGAAGAGGTCAGCGAGCATGGCAAAGAAGCCGGAGGTCCCCCTCCCCCCCTATTTCAATCTCGATCCCGAAACCGCCGCAGGCAAGCTTGGCGCCCCTGTGGATACCGCACGATTCGCGAAGGCAGCGGCCTTTGCCGGGCGTGGCCGGGACGATCTGGCCAAGCGGGGCTATTCCCCGGACGGTCGCAAGCGGCTGCGCAAGTTCTCCATGTGGGAAATCTGCCGGTATCTGATCCCGGTCGCGCCGGCTCATCTGCGTCGGGTTTTGAACAAGCATCCCGATCTGCCGCAGGGCGAAGGCCAGGGCAACGCCAAGTGGTTCACGCTGGAGGATGTCCTGAAGCTGCGCGATCACTTCGCGGAGGAAGGCGTCAGCACCAAGGAATACCGTCCCTATCGGCCCGAAGGTCTGCCCGCGAAAGTGGTGGCCGTGGCGAACTTCAAGGGCGGGGTCGGCAAGACCTCGACCGCGGCGCATCTGGCCATGTCGGCCGCGCTTGACGGCTACAAGGTGCTTGTCGTGGATCTGGACAGCCAGGGCTCAATGACCTCGATCATGGGCGGTCAGGTCGCAGATGAATGGCAGACGGTGTTCCCGCTGCTAGCGCGGGATTACGCCACCCACCTTCAGGCGGAAAATCAGGTAAGGGAAGCGGCGGGCGAGGCCCCTGCCCCGCTCGATGAGACGCTGACAGAGGCGCTGCGCTTCGGTCTCGATGATGTCGTCCAGAAGACCCATTGGCCCAATATCGACCTGATCGGTGCGCAGCTGAACCTCTATTGGGCCGAGTTCCAGATCCCGGTCTGGCGCATGCAGATGCGCAACTGGCCGCTCTGGGACGCGCTGACTTCCGCGCTCGAAAAGGGCGGTGCGCTCGATGAATACGATATCATCCTGCTCGATACGCCACCTGCGCTCGGCTATCTGACGATCAACGCGCTGGCGGCGGCGGATATCATCCTCGTGCCGCTCGGGGCGTCCTTCCTGGAGTTCGATTCCACCGGGCGGTTCTTCGACATGCTCTATTCGACATTCGCCTCCATTGAGGACGGGGAGAACGCGGCGCGTGCCCGGGCCGGTTTGCCCGAGATGCGGTTCGAATGGGACGTGGTCCGCGCCGTCATCACGCGGTTCGATGCCAGTCAGCAGACGGATCTGGCCAACGTCATTCAGGCCTATTTCGGTGACATGATGAACGCCTACCGTCAGGAATACACAGCCCTTGTGGGCCAGGCGGGCGAGTCCGTCTCGGGCATCTACGAGGCGGATTACCGCAACTTCAATCGCGAGACCTATACTCGGGGCCGCGAAGCCTTCGACCGGACATATGCGGAGTTCAAGGAATTGCTGATGGGCGCCTGGTGGCGCGACGCGCAAGCGCTGAAGGAGGAGGCCGGACATGGCGAAACGCAGACAGCTTGAGGTGCCCTCGCCCGACGCGCTGAAGGAGCTTGAGGAAGGTTTCGCACGCGAAACCCCACGCGGCGGGATGCGCCCGCCCATTGCCGACGTGGTGGCCGATGCGGCGCGCCTGTCGGACCCCCTACCCCACAGCGAACGCACGGAGGTCGCACGGGATCGCAGCGATGCCGAGGCGCTGCGCGCGGCGCGGCAGAAGGGTCTTGTCGCGGTGGAAATTCCCTTGGCCGAGATCGCGGTCGATACGCTGTCGCGCGACCGGATGGACGTCGAAGACGAAGCATTGCAGGAGCTGGTGCGTTCGATCGACGCCCATGGGCTGCGTCTGCCGATCGAGGTTTTCGCGCAGGACGATGGCAGCTACGCGCTGATCTCGGGCTTCCGGCGTCTGGCGGCGATGCGGCAGCTCAATGCGAGTTACGGTGCGAACCGCTTCTCGACGATCCCCGCCTTCGTGCGGGCGCCGAAATCCTCGGTCGAGGCGATCCAGGCGATGATCGAAGAGAACGAGATTCGCGCAGGGATCAGTCAGTATGAGCGCGGCCGTGTGGCGGCTATGGCGGTTCATGGCGGCGTGTTCTCGGGCCTCGATGAGGCGGTGTCGACACTCTATTCCTCGGCGTCGAAAGCGAAGCGGTCGAAGATCCGATCCTTCGCGCTGATCCATGAAGAACTGGGCGATATGCTGCATTTCCCCAAGGCGCTGAGTGAACGGCAATGCCTGCGGCTGGCTGGTGCCCTGCGCGCGGGCTTTGGAGATACGTTTCGGGCAGAGTTAGAGACACAAGTGGTGTCTGACGCGGAACGGGAATGGGCGGCGCTCCTGCCCCATATCGAGGACGCGGAACAGGGAGTTTCTGACCCGTCGCGGGGCGGTCGGCCCAAGGCCAAGCCCGCGCCCAAGGATCCGGGGCGCGAGATCGGTAAGGGCGTGCGGATGAAGGTCGGGCGCGGCGCGGACAAGGTGTCGATCACGTTGTCTGGCTCGGCTCTGAACGGGGCCGATATCGACACTATTCTTGCCCAGATCGAGTCTTACTTCGCGGATTGAACAAGTCCCCTGATGCCGATTTGAAGCGGGGTTTCGCATGCGAAACCCCGTTTTCTTTTGCGCAACGCCCGGCGCATTCGGGTTGCATCAAACCTTTTCTCCAAGGGTCGCCGCGGTTTCGATCAGGAGAAGCGCAATGCCCATTCACGACCCGTTCAAAGGCCAGTCTGCTGGCGCCGAATCCCCGGCCACGCATGCTTTCGCCATCACCCCCGACGATGGCACCGAGTTGCCGGTCCTCCCACGCGGCGTGATCCTCGGGACAGGCGGCGATCTATCCGTCACGATGCAGAGCGGCGATCCGGTCACGTTCCGAAACCTCGTGGAAGGCGTGGTCTATCCGTTTCGCGTCCGGTCGGTTCAGGCGACGGGCACGACCGCGACCGATATCGTCGGGGTCTATTGATGCTGGGTCTCACCGCCGGGCTGGGGATGGTCGGCCCGCTTGTAACCCGTCATGCGCCGCCGCCGGGCTTCGGCGGAGGCGCGGTGCTCGCCGGTCTGATGCCGCGTTTGTCCCGTGGTCGGGCCGAGACCGGGCTCGATCCGCGGGGGCTTGTGGACCCGGCGATCTGGAGCGGTCCGGCCTTTCACGTCGATGGCGTGACGGGGGATGATGCGCGAACCGGGTTGGGCGCAGCGGAGGGCGATTTCTCGGACGCGCTGCGCTCGATCTACCGTGCGTTCGAGATCGGCAATGCCACGGGCGCTGCGTATCGCGTGCTGGTCAAGGCTGGTCGGTACGAAGAAGCCGCCTTCACGAAGAACGGTCAGCGCGAGCCGTCGCAGCCCGTGGCGATCCTGGGCTGGGGTGGCGCCGTGCGCTACCGGACGGGCCCGCATGCGGTAAGCTGGACGCCGGAGGCGGCAACCGTCAGCACGCCGCTCTCCTCCGTGCAGCGGGTCTTTCGCGCGGATCGCCACGGGCTGCGACGGCTCGCGCAGGAGCTGACGCAAGTGGCCGATCTTGCCGCGTGTTCCGTGACGCCGGACAGCTGGTGCGATGTCTCCGGTGTCGTGCACCTCAATATCGACAGCCTGCCAGGTCCCGAGGACATCTTGCTGCTTCGGAGCTTTCACGGAGCGCGCTTCCTGACCCACGCCCATGATCTCTACCTGGAGGACATCCATTGCGAAGGCGGGATCACCGGGGCGCTGCATTGCGATGGCGCTGCCAGCCGCGCCATCGTGGCGGTGCGGTCGAGCTTCCGCTACAGCGCGCCATCGAACCCGGCCGCGCCCTACGATGCCGTTCGAATTCGCCGAACCAGCGGGCTCTGTGCCTTCTTCGACTGTGAGGCCTCTGGCGGCGCCAAGGACGGCTGGTCCTTTCACGAGGACGGCAATCCGGGGCTGGAGGTTATTCTGCAGAACTGCCGTGGCGTCGGCAACGGGGCAGGGACGGCCACCTCGTGCAACGGGTTCACCACCCATGACGACATCGTCGCCGCGGTTCTGGGCGGCACGTTCGGACATTCGGTCAATGGCACCGAGGTGCATTGCATCCAGAACACGCGCACCTGGTGCCTCGGCACGACGGCCGTCGCACGGGATGGGGATGGCACATCCGTGGCGTTCAAATGCTCGAACACCGCGACCATGTGGCTGGAGAAGACGCGCGCCGATGCGGCTGGACCGGGCACGTCCCTCGGGATCGAGGCCAATGGCGGATCCGTCTTGACCCGGGCGCATCAGGCCAGGGCAGGGGCCATCGCCACGTCGAATGGCGGCTCGGTGTCGACGTTCTGAACGAGCGCTCCGGCCAGCTCCGACCAGTCGGGAACATGCTCCGGGCGCCGTATCCAGGTTTCGCAGCGAAACGCGGCGTCCGGGTCGCGATAACCGATAAGCGAGGGCATCGAGGGATGGCATAGCCGGTCCGGTCCGAGGATCGGCAGGCCGTAATGGCGGTAGATCTGGATCCGGTTCGAATGGCTGCGCTGATATTCCATGCCGGGGACGTCCTTGTAGGCTGCCAGTCCCACATCCGCATGGGCGACCATCTGCAGCATGCGGCGGTAGGGGACCTCGCCGTGGAACCTGAGATTCGGGGGCATGTGCCCTTTGTGCGACCGGACGCGCCCCAGCACATGACAGCGCCAGGAGCGATGCGCGTCCGCCCAACCTGACAACCCGTCCAGATCGAGATGGCTCGTGCCTGCCGAGACCGCCTCAATCGGCGCGCGCGGGCCATATGGGTCAGAAATGCTGTCCTTGTGTGGGAGGCTGCATCTCGGCACGCCCATGGGATCGCAGGTGACCTTCGGATACGAATAGCGTCGCGCGAGGTCTGCACTGGCAACGCTGATCCGGGTGCAGTGTCGCGCCAAGGACAGCTCCGCGGCCTTCAGCCAGTCGGGCAAGCGCATCGCCTGGATATCGTCATTGACGCGGTAGGTGATCGGAACATCGGCGGCTATCTCGCGGATCAGTGGAATCAGCGTCAGCGGCAGGCCGCTTTCCACGATCACCAGATCCGCCTGTGACACAGGCTCGGCAAGAATAGGTACCCATTTACGGGACGCTTTCGCCCAAGCGGCCTGAAGCAGGGTATCCAAGATTTCGTGGCCCGTCGCGACCGGATGCAGGGCATGCTCGAGAAACAGGTGATGGAAGCGCGGACGCAGACGCGTTCTGCCGGATGGAAACCCCGTCAGGCGGGCATCTGGTCGCACCGACCGGCGCAGCCGCGCGAGACGCGACAATCCGACGGTAGCGAAATCGACCTGCCATCCCTGTTCCCACAGCGCCTCGGCGATCCAGTGAAAACTGGCGCGGCGCTCCGAGCAGGGCAGATGCGTCGACAGGAACACCACACGCCTCATGGCAGGGCGGTCTCGGACCGGGGGCTGAGGCAGAACAGGGTCAGGGCGTAGATGGCCGTGCCCATGATCACCAACGGGATCAGCCGCAGTTCCGAGGGCGGCAGGCTCAACACCGGCTGCAGGCCCAGGACCATCGCCGCTGCCGCCGCCAGGCCGATCCGGTCCGGGAGGCACTGGGCGAAAGACGGGCCGCCGCGTCTCAGGGATGGCGCACCGATCCAGATGAGCCCGCTTAGACCCGACATCGCGATGGCGGCAGGGACGAGGCTTGTGGCGCTCAGGGCCCAGATCCCCAAGCCATTCGCGGCCATAACGAGCGCGCTGCGTCCCAGAAGGAAGCGCATGCCGCCGCTGGCTGCCACGGCTTGCAACCAAGGCATTGATAGCGCGCCGAACAGGCCAAGCGGACACAGCGCGCGCAGGATCGGGGTCAAGGCCTGGGCCTTCTCGGGACCGACCGCGCAAAGGGCAATATCCGGCGCGGCCAGATACAGTCCCGGCCACGCCCAGAGAGCAATCCGGGCAGTGATCCGCGCCGCGTCGTCCAAAGCGTGCGGCGCTTCGCGCAGGACGGGCAGGAGCGTCAGGCGCAGGGGTGCGAGCGTCAGCGCTTCGGTCAGCTGAACGAGGCGGATCGCCACCTGGAACGCGCCTGCGGCGGTCAGGCCGAAGAACGCCGCCACCAGGATCTGCGCCATCGGGAACAGCCCAGAGGACAGCATATCGCGCCCCGCGATCTCGGCGCTGCGGCGCAAGAGCGGGCGGGCCCGCCGCCGTAGGCCGGACCAACGGGGTGCAATCGGTGCGGCTCGGATCGACAGCGCCGCCGTCACCGCAGCCGAGGTCAGCGCGAAGAGCGCGAGCGACCAGATCCCTGCGCCGCCCCATAGCGCAATACCCGCGCCGCATGCGGCGGCGGCTTGCGCGCCACAGGTCCGCAAGGCGAGGTCCCGAAGCCTGCCGCGTCTGCGCAACACGCCTTCGGACACGGCCCCCATGGCGCCAATCAGGGGCAGGACCGACAGCGTTGCCAAAAGGGGCAGGGCGGTCACGACCGAGACGGCCAGAATTCCGAGCGTCAGCAGGCTGCCTGAAAGGATCGACAAGGCAGCCAGCCTCCGTGCTTCTGCGCGGTGGCCGGTTCCCAGAATGACGACTTCGGAAAAGCCGATACGAAGGGCATTCTGCAGCAGACGGACCGGGGCCAGGACCACGGCGAACTGACCCAGTGCATCGAGCGGAAGAAGGCGCGCGGCGATGAGAAAGACCATCGCGGACACGCCCAGGCGTGACCATTGCAGAACCGCCGCCCAGCCTGCGCCCGTCATCGCGGCACCGCAGGTGCGGCGGGCAGGTCTGAGGCCAGCGCGGCGGCGATGGGTCGCTCGATCAGCGTCAGCACAAGCCAGCCGATCCCGGCAGACAGCCCGATGGCGATGCCGCAGAACAGGGCCGCCGACCACGGCGCGGCAGGCATCAGGGGCAGCAGAACGAGCGTCAGCACGCGCAGGCTGAACCGATGCGAGAGGTAGATCGCGTAGCTCGCATCGCCGATCCCTTGCAGCGGCCAGCGAACCTTCGGCGCGGCAAGGGTCACCGAGGCGACGATCAGGGTTGCGGGCAGGCCCGCGGCGACGAAGCGGGGCAGGGTGGTTGCATCGAGCAGGATCAGCAAGACCGCCCCGGAGAGCCCCATCGCAAGGGCCGCGCCTCCATGCGCCCGCCGCCCCGGCCAGAGCCGGGCCAGACCCATGCCGAACAGGAATTCCAGGCAGATCGGGTTGGTCGCGAAGACCCATGCTGCTTTGATCGGGCCCGAGGCCGCGCCCTCAAACAGGCCTTCCGGGCTCCAGATCGCCCCGAGGAGGGCCGCTGCGCAAAAAACGGCGGTCAGGGCTGCAAATGGCCTTTTGAGCATCAGGCAAGCGCTCAGGGCTGCGTAGAAGGCCATCTCGTAATTCAGGGTCCATCCGGGTGAGAGGACCGGCGCGATACGGCCATCGGCGCGCTCGGTGGGGAAAAACAGGTAGGAGCCGAGGATCTGCCCGGGTGACAGGCCAGTGTCCTTCACCGCGCCCGGGGCCGTCAGGAGGGCCAGGACCATCAGCGTCGTGAACAGGTAGTAAAGCGGCGCGATGCGCAGAAAGCGCCGAACGAGGAACGCGCGGGCCCCGCCGCGCCATTGGCTTGCCGACCGGACGACGATGAAACCCGAGATCACGAAGAACAGATCGACCCCGCGCGTCCAGGGGATCCAGTCGCCCGGAAGATCCAGGGCCAAAAAATGCTCGGCCTCGGCGATGACGTGGCCTGTCAGCACCATCAGGACCGCCAGCGCGCGGGCGGTTTGAAGGCCCTCAAGCCGCGACATGGGCGGGCCCCTCAAATGATCGGGTGCGCGGCAGCGCCTTGTTGCGCCGACACAGCCAGAGAATGCACAGGATCCCGAAGATCAGGTTCTGGTGCAGCATGTAATTGCCATGCGGCGCGAAAAGCAGCGCCGCCCCGATCTGCGCGTAGACGATCGCGCCGGGCAGCCCCCGGGCTGCTCGGTGATAGGCGATCTGGGCCGCAAAGACGGCAGCGGCCACGAACAGGGCGCCGCCTATGGGGCCGAAATCGACGTAAGGACCTGAGAAGAAGGAAAATTCACCACCACCCCGAACGCTTTCCAAAAGGGCGATCCGGCTCGGGAATGTGGCGTCATACACGCCGTCCAGGCCAAGAAGGATCAGCGGTCCGCGAAAGCTGACCCCGCCGAAGGCATGCGGGATCTCGGTCTCGAACGGGGCAAAGCTGTTCCACAGGTCGTTGACGAAATAGAAGGCCAGTTTCTGTCCCGCGATGGAGCCTATCGGATCGGGCAGGGTCGGGTTGGTCAGCGCCTCGCGCAGGACCCAGATGCCGCAGAAGACCCCGATCAGGAGCGGGATCAGCGCGAGCCCCCGCAGCCGCCGCTGCACGAGGCTCCAGGCCAGCCAGCCTGAGGCGAGACACTGCATCAGCAGGATGCGCTGGCTCAGAATGATGGGAAGGATGAGCAGGCAGATCGCGCTCATCACGATGGTGCGGTGCGCGCATCGCCGCCCGCTGCGCGACAGGTGCCCGAAGGCCAGAAGCCCGACGGCAAGACAGGCCAGGGCGGGCAGGGCGCCGTAGCTCAGCCGCATGCCTGGGAACAGGGTGTTGTCGAGCAGGATTGCCCGAAGGATGGCGGGCTCTTCGCGGGCGAGATGCAGCGCATGACTGACCCCGCCCGCCTTGGGCACGCAAAGCAGGATCCACACCAGCGTGATCCCGACGAAGAGGCGCGTGAGGCGCTCGGTCCGCCGGGCCACCTGATCGGGCAGAATATCGATCCCGAACGCGCCGCGCGACCCCAGCCAAAGCCGGGCCGACAGGCTGCCCGTGACCGCCGAGAGCATGCCGATCGCCAGCCACATCGCCCCCAGAAGGCCGAAATGCCCGGGCAGGATGCCGCTGCGGGCCATGAACAGAGGAAGCAGGTCGAACGTGTCGGGCAGCGACAGGGCGATCCAGGCGATCAGGGCCGAAAGGGTCCAGGTCAGCGTCAGCAGCGACACGGGCGACAGCAATCCGATCATGCCGCGGACCGGCCCGCATCCCGACTTTCGAACAGTTCGAGATCGGCCGCGCAGATCGTCTCGATGCGCCGGCGCAGGCTACGCGACAGATCGGGCGGGGCGGGGGCCTTATTGCGAAACAGCATCGGCAGCGACGTCCCGACACGCTGCGACAGGTCGCGGCGGAACGTATCCGCATCCTCCAGCCGCCCGACCAGATCGCAGGCGGCAAGCGCGCGTTTCGCACGCATGATCTGCGCGGAGGGATGGATCCCCGGGCGGATCCAGTCGCCCGAGAAGTAGAACAGGATCTGCGATCCGATCCGCAGCGCATCGGGCGCGTCGCAAAACGCGCTGAGCGTCGAGGGCCGCCGCGGGTCGGGATGGGCGCGCTGCAGATAGTGATAATGCGACGCGAACCGGGCGACCGGATCCCGCAGCAGCGTCACCCACAGGTGCGATCGCCCCACGCCCGCATGCAGATCCGGCGCGTAGGGTACATGCGCCGCGATGGCGGTCTTGCCTACCGCAAGCGCCTGCGAAAGTGCTGCTGTTCGATGGGCGTAATCCGCCCGAATCAGCGCCTCACCTGTCAGCGAGGGATCGTCGCGAAGCGCGGCACGGCGGGATGCGGTCAGCGGGATCGTGGCCTGCGAGGGAAAGGCCCGCAGGCGCAACGCGGCCCCGAAGCTCGACCCCCCGCATTTCGGGACATGGATATAGACCACCGGATTCAAGGCACCCTCTCCGTGCATTAGGATTTTGGTAACCTTCGCGCACCCATGGTTAACGGGAGTTTAATGCGGGGAGGCAGGATGCGAATCGTGCATATCTTGACGCGCATGCAGCGCGGCGGGTCCGAGGAGAACACAGCCGAGGTCTGCCGCTGGCAGGCATCCGAAGGCCATGATGTCTGGCTTGTGCATGGCGGCGACGCGCATCGCTCCTGGGATGGGGCGTTGCCCGGCATTCGCAGGCTCGCCCTGTCCAGTCTTGTCCATCCGGTCGAGCCTTTGCAGGATCTGAAGGCCTTGCGCGTCCTGCGCAATGTGCTGCGCGACCTCGACGCGGATGTGGTGCACACGCATCAGTCGAAGGCCGGTGTGATCGGGCGCCTGGCAGCAGCGGGGCAGGGGGCCTGCGTGGTGCACGGCATGCATATCATGCCTGCCTCCGGCTCGATCATGCGTGCGGCCGAGCGGCGGGTCGAAGGCGTGACGCAGCGGTTCATCGGAGTGTCGAAAGCGGTTTGCGCGGCGCATGCGAAACTGGGTCTGTCGCGGGCGGAGGATTCGGTCTGCGTCCCTTC
>CAZTEV010000015.1:24039-26341 GCA_964612785.1 uncultured Roseivivax sp.
GATCTTGTCTGCCTCGCCTCCGAGCGGGAGGGCTTGCCGCGCGTCGCGATGCAGGCGCTTGCGGGCGGTCGCCCCTTCGTTGCCACGCGGCAATCGAATGCGGGCGAGTTGGTGACACACGGGCATACCGGATTTCTGGTCGAAACGCCCGAAGCGGTGGCGCGCGCGAGCCTCAGGCTTCTTGGTGATCCGATTCATCTGGACTGGATGAAGGCGCAGACCCGCGCGGTCGATCTGACCCCTTGGAGCGGCGCGGCCTTGGGGCCTGCGACGACCATGGCCTATGGCCTCTGTGATGCCGCGCCCGTCCGCAGGAAGGCCCGCGCGCTGGGATCCATGATGTGAGCCTTGCCATCAACGCGCGTTTCCTGACGCAGCCCGTCTCCGGCGTGCAGCGCTATGCGCATGAGATCCTGCGGGCGCTCGATGGTTTGCTGGACAGCGATCCCGAAGGTGCGGCGCGGCTTGGCCCTGTGATGGCCTACACACCCGGCCTGCCAGACTCGCCGCCCGAGTGGCGCCGGATTTCCCTGCGCGTGCTACCGGGCTTTCGCGGCCATCTATGGGAGCAGACCAGCCTGTGGCAGGCCACACGCCAGGTGCCCCTTCTGAGCCTCGGCAATTCCGGCCCCCTGCTGCATCGTCGCCAGATCGTGGCGTTTCACGATGCACATCTATGGGACATCCCGGAGGCCTATGCGTGGCGCTACCGCCTCTGGCATGGCGCTCTGCGCGGACGGCTGGCCCGGCGGGCTGTGCGGCGATTGACCGTCAGCCGCCATTCCGCCCGCGCGCTTGCTGCGCGGCTCGGTCTGGACCCTGCGGATTTCGAAATCGTGCCGAACGCCGCCGATCACGTCTTGCGCGCGCGCCCCGATCCCGGCGTATGCGCGCGTTACGGATTGCGGCCCGGGGCGTATCTTCTGACGGTGGGCAATGCCTCGGCCAACAAGAATCTGGCGCGGCTTGCGGCGGCGCATGCCCGGATCTCGGATGCGCCGCCTTTGGTCGTCGTGGGCGGTGTTGCGCCGGGATTGCGTCCGGGTGCCGGAGCTTCCGAGGTCGGCGCGTTCCATCCGGTCGGACGGGTCTCCGATGCCGACCTGTGCAACCTGATGCGCCATGCGCGCGGCTTCGTGTTTCCGTCCCTGCATGAGGGGTTCGGTATTCCGCCCTTGGAGGCGATGCGTCTTGGCACGCCTGTTGCCGCCGCGCGGTCCGGGGCATTGCCGGACGTCCTGGGAGAGGCGCCGATCTGGTTCGATCCGGAGGATGTGGGTGACATCGCGCGCGCAATCTCGGCGCTACTGTCGCAAGGGCCTGACGTCCGCAGGATTGCGATCCGCAAAGGCCATCGGCAGGCCGCCGGTTTCAGCTGGACCGAGAGTGCCCGGCTGATCGTGGCGCCCCTGATGATCCCTGCGCGGACCTAACGGCCCGTGGGCTGCAACACGATGCGCAACGTGCGCGCAAGGAGCGTCAGGTCCGCAAGAAAGCCGAGGTTGAGCGCATATCTGCGGTCGCAGGCCACCCGCTGCACATAGCAACCCGAAGAGCGCGCCTCGACCTGCCACAGGCCGGTAATGCCCGGCCGCAGCGCCGTATAGGCCCAGAGATCATCGCGATAGCGGCACAGCTCTTCGCGGGTGACGGGGCGCGGGCCCACAAGCGACATCTCGCCCCTGATGACGTTCCAGAGCTGCGGCAGCTCATCCAGGCTCGTGCGGCGCAGGAGCGCGCCCAACCGCGTGACCCTCGGATCGTCCGACAGTTTGCGGTTCTCGGCCCATTCCCGGGCGGCGAACGGATTGCGTGCGAGGTGGTCGCGCAGCAGCGCGTCGGAACCGGGGGCCATCGTGCATAGCTTGAGGCAGCCGAAGGATCGTCCATCCTGCCCGACGCGTTCGTGCACGAAGAAGGCGGGGCTGCCCGTCCGGCGCAGCATGAGCGCGAGACACAGGACCAGCGGGGCCGCAACAATCAGCAGGAAGCTGGCACAGACCAGATCTAAGCCGCGTTTTCCGAATCTGCCATAAGACAGACGCGGCGCGGCGCGGCCAAGGACGCCATCGGTGATCGACACGTCGGGGACTCCAAAACGCAAGCCCACCCACGCCTCGGTCACGCTCAGAAGAGAGGAAATACCTTAAGGTCGCGTTAATGCTGTCGCGCGTCAGGTCGCGATAATCTCGACGCCTTCGGGCGCGATCACGGCGGCGGTCAAGCGTCCCGTCGCATAGGCGCCGGTATCGAGCGAAATCCGGCCATCGGCCACGATCGGCGCGTCGACGATGGTGTGCCC
>CAZTEV010000016.1:0-6723 GCA_964612785.1 uncultured Roseivivax sp.
GCTATCACATGGCCATCACCGGCTGGAACGAGACGATCTTCAACGAGATGAAGGACGCCGTCGAAATGGGCGTCAATTCCTTCAAGCATTTCATGGCCTACAAGGGCGCTCTGATGATCGAGGACGACGAGATGTTCGCCTCGTTCAAGCGCTGCAAGGAGCTGGGCGCGCTGCCGATGGTGCATGCCGAGAACGGCGATATCGTCGCGGATCTGCAGCAGGAGATGCTGGCGAAGGGCATCACCGGGCCCGAGGGTCACGCCTATTCGCGCCCGCCGGAAGTTGAGGGCGAGGCCGCCAACCGCGCCATCATGATCGCCGATGCGGCGGGCGTGCCGCTTTATATCGTGCATGTCTCCTGCGAGCAGGCGCACGAAGCGATCCGCCGCGCGCGTCAGAAGGGCATGCGTGTCTATGGCGAGCCGCTGGCGCAATTCCTGACCCTCGACGAGTCCGAGTATTTCAACAAGGATTGGGACCACGCCGCGCGCCGCGTGATGTCGCCGCCCTTCCGCTCGAAAGAGCATCAGGACGGGCTCTGGGCAGGGCTTCAGGCGGGCAGTCTGCAGGTCGTGGCCACCGATCACGCCGCCTTCTCGACCGAGCAGAAGCGCATGGGCGTGGGCGATTTCACCAAGATCCCCAACGGCTCGAACGGGCTTGAGGAACGGTTGGGCGTGCTCTGGACCCAAGGGGTCGAGACGGGCCGTCTGACGATGAACGAATTCGTCGCCGTGACCTCGTCGAACGTCGCCAAGATCCTCAACATCTACCCCAAGAAGGGCGCGCTCGTGGAAGGGGCGGATGCGGATATCGTCGTCTGGGATCCGTCGATCACCAAGACGATTTCGGCCTCGAACCACCATTCGATCCTCGATTACAACGTCTTCGAGGGCTTCGAGGTCACCGCCCAGCCGCGCTACACGCTCTCGCGCGGCGAGGTGATCTGGGCCTGGGGGCAGAACTCCCAGCCCCAGCCCGGACGGGGCCGCTTCGTGCCGCGCCCGGCCTTCCCCTCGGCGCATACCGCGCTGTCCAAGTGGAAGGCGCTGACCGCGCCCAAGATGATCCAGCGCGATCCGATGAACATTCCGGCGGGCATCTGAGCCCGCCCCACGCGCCCCAACAGCAGGAGATATCGCCCCCGTGACCGCTGCCCCGGTGATCCGCGCCAAGGATCTGAACCTCACCTTTCAGACCAATGATGGCCCCGTCCACGCGCTGAAGGATGTGAACCTCGACGTCGCCAAGGGCGAGTTCGTGTCCTTCATCGGGCCTTCGGGCTGCGGCAAGACCACCTTCCTGCGCTGCGTGGCGGGGCTCGAGACGCCCACGGGGGGCACGCTTTCGGTGGACGGCATGACACCCGACGAGGCGCGAAAGGCGCGCGCCTATGGCTATGTCTTTCAGGCGGCGGGGCTGTATCCCTGGCGCACGATCGGCGGGAATATCCGCCTGCCGCTCGAGATTATGGGCTATTCCGAGGAGGAAAAGCGCCGTCGCGTGAAGGACACGCTGGCGCTGGTGGATCTCGACGGGTTCGAGAAGAAATATCCCTGGCAGCTTTCGGGCGGCATGCAGCAACGCGCCTCGATTGCCCGCGCGCTTAGCTTTGACGCCAATATCCTGTTGATGGATGAACCCTTCGGCGCATTGGACGAGATCGTGCGCGACCGGCTCAACGAGGAATTGCTGAGCCTCTGGGCGCGCACGGAAAAGACCATGCTCTTCGTCACCCATTCGATCCCCGAGGCGGTGTATCTGTCGACCAAGATCGTGGTGATGTCGCCACGCCCGGGCCGGATCTCGGACGTGATCGACAGCCCGCTGCCGAAGGAGCGTCCGCTCGACATCCGCGACAGCCGGGAATTCATCGAGATCGCCCACCGTGTCCGTGAAGGCCTGCGCGCGGGCATGGAGGTCGCATGAGCGACACCGCACCCATCGCGGGGCAGGGGGCGGGCGTGGGCCGGTCGGGCCGCGTGGCGCTGTTCGCCCGCGCGGTGGGATCCGGTCTTGCCCCGGTCCTGAGTGTCGTCGCGGCGCTTATCGCGGTCTGGTATCTCGCCTGTATCCCGATGAACGCCGCGCAATCGGTGCTGGATGCGTCGCGGGCAGGGGCCGTGGTCAGCCCGGAAAGCCCCGCGGAGCGGCGGCAGATGGGGGGGCTGGCCCTCGCGCTTGCCAACCCGGGCATCGCAACCGAGGGCGCCTTTACGCAGGACCGCGCGCGGCTGCCCGCGCCGCATCAGGTGGCGGGGGAGCTGTGGAATTCGACGGCCACGCTGGCGCCCACATCGCCGCGCAGCCTGATCTATCACGGCTGGGTGACACTGTCGGCCACGGCGCTCGGCTTTCTGATCGGCACCGGGCTCGGCATTCTGCTGGCGGTGGGCATCGTGCATTCCCGCGTCATGGATATGAGCGTCATGCCCTGGGCCATCGTCAGCCAGACGATCCCGATCATCGCCATCGCGCCCATGATCATCGTCGTGCTTTATTCCATCGGCATTCAGGGGCTGGTCCCGAAGGCCGTGATCTCGGCCTATCTGTCTTTCTTCCCGGTGATCGTGGGCATGGTGAAAGGCCTGCGCTCGCCCGATGCGATGCAGCTCGACCTGCTTGCGACCTATGGCGCCAGCAAGTCCGAGACGTTCTGGAAGCTGCGTCTGCCATCCTCCATGCCCTACCTCTTCGCGTCGCTGAAGATCGGCTTCGCGGCGTCTCTGATCGGCGCCATCGTGGGGGAATTGCCCACGGGTGCCACGGCGGGCCTTGGCGCGCGGCTTCTGGCGGGCAGCTATTACGGGCAGACGGTCCAGATCTGGTCCGCGCTTTTTGCGGCGGCCATTTTGGCCGCGCTCTGCGTGGGGCTTATCGGCGTGATCGAACGCGCGCTTCTGGCGAAGATGGGGATGCGGCGATGAGCTTGGTGGCGGCAGCGCTTTTTCTCTGGGCGGCGGGCTGGATGCTGAATGTGCGTCTGGCCACGGGGCCCGTGTCGCAGACCCGCGCGGCGCAGCTCGCCGTGCCGGTGATCTTCGGCCTGACCCTTCTGGGCATGTGGGAGCTGATCGTGCGCGGCCTCGACGTGCCGGGCGTGATCCTGCCCGCGCCGAGCGAGATCGCCGCGACCTTTGCCCGGCAGGCCGATATCCTTTGGCAGGATTTCGTGCAGACTTTCGTGAAAGGCGCGCTGTCGGGCTTTGCCATGGGCTGCGCCGCGGCGTTTGCGGTGGCGATCCTGGCCGACCGCACGGAGTTTCTGCGCCGGGGTATTCTGCCCGTGGGCAATTTCATGGCAGCCCTTCCCATCGTCGGCACCGCGCCCATCCTGGTCATGTGGTTCGGTTTCGACTGGCAGTCGAAGGCGGCGGTGGTCGTCGTCATGGTCTTCTTCCCGATGCTCGTGAACACGGTCGCGGGGCTGCAGGATACGACCGCGATGCAGCGCGATCTGATGCGCACCTACGGGGCCGGGTATGTTCCGACGCTTCTGAAGCTGCGCCTGCCCGCCGCGATGCCCTTCATCTTCAACGGCTTGAAGATTTCCACCACGCTCGCGCTGATCGGCGCGATCGTTGCGGAATTTTTCGGCTCTCCCATCATGGGGGTCGGGTTTCGCATCTCGACCTCGGTGGGTCAGCTTGCGCTCGACATGGTCTGGGCGGAGATTGTGGTGGCCGCCCTTGCGGGCACATTGTTCTACGGCGCGGTCGCGCTGATCGAGAAACGGGTCACGTTCTGGCACCCGTCGCACCGACGCTGAGAGGTCGGGCGAAAAGTCGGGACCGACATGGAGGTTAAGACATGAAAAAGACACTGATCGGCGCCGCGGCCGTGCTGGGGATGATGGCCCCCGCGGCGCAGGCGCAGGACCTCGACGAGGTCACGCTGCAGCTGAAATGGGTCACGCAGGCCCAGTTCGCGGGCTATTACGTGGCCGAGGCCCAGGGCTTCTACGAGGAAGAGGGCCTCGATGTGGAGATCAAGCCCGGCGGGCCGGACATCGCGCCCGAACAGGTGATCGCGGGCGGCGGCGCCGACGTGATCGTGACCTGGATGGCCGCGGGGCTGGCCGCGCGCGAACGCGGCGTGCCGCTGGTGAACATCGCGCAGCCCTTCGCCACGGGCGGGTTGCAGCTGACCTGCCTCAAATCCACCGGCGTCGAGAGCCCGGACGATTTCCCCGGCCGCACGCTGGGCGTCTGGTTCTTCGGCAACGAATATCCCTTCTACGCCTGGATGGCGCAGCTTGGCATCGAGACCGATGGCGCGGATGAGGATGGCGTGACGGTCCTGAAGCAGGCCTTCAACGTCGACCCGCTGCTGCAGGGGCAGGCCGATTGCATCTCGACCATGACCTATAATGAATACGGTCAGGTGCTCGATGCGGGCTACACGCCCGAGGAGCTGGCCAATTTCAACTATCTCGAACAGGGCGTCGGCATGCTCGAGGACGGTCTTTACGTGATGGAGGACGACCTCGCCGATCCCGAATTCGAGGACAAGATGGTCCGCTTCGTGCGCGCCTCGATGAAGGGCTGGAAATACGCCGAGGAAAACCCCGAGGAAGCCGCGCAGATCGTTGTCGACAACGACATGACCGGCGCGCAGACGCTCGATCACCAGACCTACATGATGGGTGAGGTGGCCAAGCTGACCGCGGGCTCGAACGGCGCGCTCGATCCCGCCGATTACCAGCAGACGGTCGACACGCTGCTGTCCGCCATCTCCGAGGACAACCCCGCGATCACCGAGGAGCCCGAGGGCGCCTGGACCCATGCGATCACGGACAAAGCCCTGAACTGAGCCTGACCGGAGCCATTGCAGACCGCCGCGCGGGGCCCCTCGCGCGGCGGTTTTTTCATGGGCCGATGGCGTTCATCCCTCGGCATGTTACAGCCGCCTCGCGGCGCTTTGTTGCCCGGGGCCTTGCCATTGTGGCGCCGCTCGCCTCTCGTGGCAGGGGCATGCATCGGAGGCCCCATGCCCGACACCCGCACCGCCGACATCCTTGCCCGCCGCCTGCATGATGCGGGGTGCCGCCATGCCTTCGGGATGCCGGGGGGCGAGGTGCTGACGCTTCTCGATGCGCTGCGCAAGGCAGGCATCGCCTTTCATCTCGTGAAGCACGAAAATGCAGGCGGGTTCATCGCCGAGGGTGTCCATCACGTCGACGGCGCGCCCGCGCTTCTGGTGGCGACGGTGGGGCCGGGGGCGCTCAACGCGGTCAACGTGGTGGAAAATGCGCGCCAGGACCGGGTGCCGATGATCGTCGTCACAGGCGCCATCGATGCCGATGCGGCGGCGCGCTACACCCATCAGGTGCTGGATCAGCGCGCGGTCTTCGGCGCGGTCTGCAAAGCCAGTTTCACCATGGAGCCCGGCGCGGCCGAGGTCATCGCCGACAAGGCGCTGGCTATCGCCACCGACGGGCGTCCGGGGCCGGTGCATATCGACCTGCCCATCGCCGTGGCCGATGCGCCCGCAACGCCCGCGCTGCATCTGCGTCGCCGCCCGGCCATGCCGGTCGCGCCTGCGGCGGGCCCCGATCTTGACGCCGCGCGCGCGGCCATCGCCGCCGCGGATCGTCCGCTGATCGTTGCCGGTGTCGACGCGATGAATGAAGGCGCGGGCGATGCGCTGCGTCTGGCGGCCGAGACGCTGCACGCGCCGGTCATCACCACCTACAAGGCCAAGGGTCTGCTGGACGAGGATCATCCGCTGGCCCTGGGCGGGGCAGGGCTGTCGCCCAAGGCCGACACGCATCTTCTGCCGCTTGTGCGCGAGGCGGATGTGGTCCTTCTTGCGGGGTATGACCCGATCGAGATGCGACCCGGCTGGCAGGACGCGTTCGATCCGGACCGCCAGTGCGTGGTCGACATCGCCGCCGCGCCCAACACGCATTACATGCATCAGGGGAGCGTGAACGTGCTGGGCCATGTGGGCCCGAGCCTCGCCGCGCTGACGACAGGCGCCAGCCCCGCGATCGGCTGGGGCGAGCGGATCGCCGCGACGCAGGCCGCCTTGGCCCAGGCCTTCGCGCCCGAGCCAGACTGGGGCCCCGGCGTCGTGATCGACACCTGTCGCCGGGTTTTGCCGCGCGAGACCCGCGCCACCGCCGATAGCGGCGCGCACCGGATCCTTCTGTCGCAGATGTGGCGCTGCCACGCCCCGCGCGGATTGGTGCAATCCTCGGGGCTTTGCACGATGGGCTGCGCAGTGCCGCTGGCCATCGGGCTGAAACTGGCCGACCCGGACGTGCCGGTGGTCAGCTTTTCGGGCGATGCGGGCTTTCTGATGGTCGCGGGCGAATTGGCAACCGCGGCAGAGCTGGACGTCGCGCCCATCTTCGTCGTGTTCGTGGACCGCTCGCTCGCGCTGATCGAGTTGAAACAGCGCCAGCGCCAGCTTGCCAATACCGGCGTCGATTTCGGCGGCACCGATTTCGCGGGCCTCGCGCGCGCCATGGGCGGGCAGGGGGTGCATGTGTCGGACCGCGCGGGGCTCGAGGCCGCCTTTCAGGAGGCCCTTGGCGCGCCCACCTTCACCGTGATTGCAGCCGAGATCGACAGGAGAGCTTATGACGGACGCCTCTGACCGCCCGGGCGCGCTTGACGGGCTGATCGTCTGCGACCTCTCGCGCATCCTCGCGGGGCCGACCGCCACGCAGCTTCTGGGCGATCTGGGCGCCACGATCCTGAAGATCGAGAACCCCAA
>CAZTEV010000016.1:6823-25985 GCA_964612785.1 uncultured Roseivivax sp.
CGTGCGGCCCGATCTGGTCTATTGCTCGATCTCGGGTTTCGGGCAGACGGGGCCCAACCGGCATCTCGCGGGCTATGACCTGATGGCGCAGGGCTATGGCGGGATCATGTCGCTGACCGGCGCGCCCGAGGGGCCGCCCATGAAGGTGGGCGTGGGCATCGCCGACGTGATGTGCGGGATGTACGCGACCGTGGGCATTCTGGCCGCGCTCTGCCATCGCGACCGCACGGGCGAGGGGCAGCATATCGATCTCGCGCTGGTCGATGCGCAGATGGCGTGGCTGATCAACGAGGGCACGAATTTCCTGGCCTCCGGCGCGGTGCCCGAGCGGCGCGGCAATGCCCATCCCAACATCGCGCCCTACGACGTGTTCGCCTGCGCGGACGGGCATGTGATCCTCGCGGTGGGCAATGACGGACAATTCGCGCGCTTTGCCCGCGCGATGGGGCGACCGGCGCTGGCCGAGGATCCCCGGTTTGTAACAAACCCGCTGCGTCTGCAGAATCGCGCCGCACTCACGGCGATTATTACAGAAATTCTGGCGCCGCTCGCGCAATGTGACATTCTTGAGCGTCTCGCAGGCGAAACCGTGCCGGCGGGCCCCATCCATAATGTCGCTCAGGCGCTCATGTCGGATCAGGCCCGTGCGCGCGGCGCCGTGGTCGAGATGGCGCGGCAGGACTGCACCGCGGGCGCTGTGCAACTTCTTGGAAATCCGCTGAAATTCTCGCGCACCCCGGTGCGCTACCGGCACGCTCCGCCCCGCATGGGGCAGGACAGCGAGGAGGCGCTGGCGCTTCTGCGCTCGGCTGTAAGCCGCCGGTCGCCGCGCTGAAACCCGCTCAAGCGGATTTCACGAAACCGCGTTGTGCCGGGTATGTGAGGCGCCCTGTGCAAGGCCCGCGATTACCCTGACCGCGCCAGCCCTTGCGCGAATACAGGAGTGCCGATGACCCGGGATATCTGCGGAGCGGAGACCGATTTCGACGATGCGGCGGCGCATCGCGCGTGGAACGCGATGGTTCGGGGCTTTCTGGCCCATGATCTGCACGCGCCCGATCATCTGGCCGAGACGCTGCGCGCCGCACCGCATTCGGCGCTGGCCCTGGCCGCGCGCGGACTGTTCTGCCTGATGCTCGGGCGGCGCGAGATGGTCGCGGCGGCGCGCGAGGCCGCGCAGGCCGCGGGCTTGGCCCTGCGCGAGGGCGCCGCGCCCCGGCGGGCCCGGGCCTATGCGGGGGCGCTCGATGCCTGGCTGGGGGGACATCCGTCGGGCGCGGTCTTTCACCTCGAACAGGTGCTGGCACGCGATCCGGCCGACACGCTGACGCTGAAGATCGTGCACGGCATCCGGTTCATCCTGGGCGATGCGCCCGGAATGCGGCTGTCTGTCGAAACCGCGCTTGCGGCCCATGGCGCCGATCATCCGTTGCGCGGCTTTGCCCTAGGCTGTCACGCCTTCGCGCTGGAGGAAACAGGGGCCTACGCAGAGGCGGAACGCGCGGGCCGCGCAGGCCTGGAGGCCGCGCCCGACGATGCCTGGGGCCTGCACGCGGTGGCCCATGTCTGCGACATGACGCACCGCCCCGATGACGGCATCGCGCTGATCGAGGGCAATGCCAGCGCCTGGGATCACTGCAACAATTTCCGCTACCACGTCTGGTGGCACAAGGCGCTTCTGCATCTCGACCGGGGCGAGGTCGACCGGGTGCTGGCGCTTTACGACGACCAGATCCGGGCCGAGAAGACCGACGATTACCGCGACATCTCCAATGCGACCTCGCTCCTGATGCGGCTCGAGCTTGAGGGCGTGCCCTGCGGGACGCGCTGGGCGGAGCTTGCGGATCTGGCCGAGGCGCGGCTGAACGATGGCTGTCTGGTCTTCGCCGATCTGCATTACATGCTGGCGCTGACAGGCGACGGACGGCCCGATGCGGCGCGCAGGCTCGCCGCCCGGATCGCGGATCAGGGCGATGCGATGCCCGAGACCGCGCGATTGGCCGCGCATCCGGGCGAGCTGGCCGCACGCGGGCTCGCCGCGTTCGGGGAGGGGCAGTATACCGCCGCCTTCCGGGACCTGAGCGCCGCGCGCACCCATCTGCGCAATATCGGCGGCAGCCACGCACAGCGCGATGTGTTCGAGCGGATCTGCGTTGATGCGGGGCTGCGCGCAGGCGAACTGCGCGCGACAGAGGCAATCCTGGCCGAGCGCACTACCTTACGCGCGGGCCGCGAAGATGCCTTCGCCGCAAGCCGTGCCGCCGCCATCGCCGACGCACGACGCGACGCCGCCCGATACGCCGCGCAATAGCCACGACAGGACCGCCCCGATTTCATGAGCCTTGCAGACCCGACACTCACCACCGCCCGTCCGCAAAGCCGGGACACCACCGCAGCCGCGTCCGGGCTGCGCGATCCGCGGCTCGATTTCTTCCGCGGCATCGCGATGTTCATCATCCTCATCGCCCATGTGCCGGGCAACTGGCTGGCCCTGTGGATCCCCGCGCGGTTCGGTTTTTCGGATGCGACCGAGATCTTCGTCTTCTGCTCGGGCATGGCCTCGGCCATCGCCTTCGGCAAGGTCTTCGCCCATCGCGGCTGGTTTCTGGGCACGGCGCGCGTGGCCTTCCGCTGCTGGCAGGTCTACTGGGCGCATATCGGCCTGTTCCTGGCCATCGCCGCGAGCGTGGCCGCGCTCGATGCCTCGGGCGCCTTTTCGCGTGATTATGTCGGGCAACTCAATCTCTACCCGTTCTTCAACAACCCCGCAGAGATGCTGATCGGCCTCGTCACCCTGACCTATGTGCCCAATTACTTCGACATCCTGCCGATGTATCTGGTGATCCTCGCGATGATGCCCGTGGTGATAGCGCTCGTCTGGGTGCATCGCGGGCTGGCAGCACTTGTGGTGGTGACGGTCTGGGCCTTGGCGCAGGCCGATCTTCTGTTCCTGCCGGCCGAGCCATGGTCCACGCGCGAATGGTTCTTCAATCCCTTTGGCTGGCAGCTTGTCTTCTTCACGGGCTTTGCCCTGATGGCGGGCTGGCTGCCCGCGCCGCCGGTGGATCGCCGTCTGGTGATCCTGGCGACTTTCATCGTGCTCGCCACGTTGCCCTTCGCCTATTACCGGATCATCGGCGCTTGGGAATATGCGCAGCTCTGGCGCGCGCAATACGACCTGCTGATCGCCAAGACCGATTTCGGCATCCTGCGCTACGTGCACTTCCTTGCGCTGGCCTATCTTGCCTGGGTGGCGGTCGGGCCTCGGGGCAACCGGCTGCTTCCGCCCGAGGCCGGAGGCGCGCTGGCCGCGCTCTGGCGGCGGGTTCTCGCCGTCATCATGAAGGTCGGTCAGCAATCTCTCGCCGTTTTCATCACCTCCATGTACCTCGCGCGGCTCATGGGCGTCGTTTTGGACGTATTGGGCCGGAACCACCTGACAATGCTGCTGGTTAACGCGGCGGGCGCACTGATCCTCGTGGCAGTGGCCTACGGGGCGGGCTGGTTCAAGTCCCACCCCTGGCGCAAGTCAAAGGGATAACGGACGATGCTGCGACGTGAAGTGATCCAAGGTCTACTGGCCCTGTCGGCCTGGCCCGCGACCCGGGCCCATGCGGCGACCGAGGCCGCCCCGGAGCCCGGTTTGCAACTGGGCGAGGGCAGCCCCTTCACGCCCGCCGATCTGCGCGCCCGGGCCGAACGTCTGGCCGCCGAGCCTTATGTGCCGCCAACGCGCATTCCGGACGCCTGGACCGAGATCAGCTACGACCAGTACCGCAAGATCTGGTTCGATGCCCGCAATGCGCTTTGGGAAGGCGCGCCCGACGTGCCGGTGCGCGTCGATGTCTTCGCCCCCGGTCTCTACTTCCCGACGCCCATCCGGCTCGACGTGGTGGAGGCGGGCATGGCGCGGCCGGTGCTGTTCGACATGGGCGTGTTCGATACGACCGACCAATTCCCGGACCTGCCCGTGGACGAGACGCTGGGCTATTCGGGCTTCCGCCTGCGGGCCGAGCTTGAGCGGCAGGACATCTTCACCGAATTCTCGGTCTTTCAGGGGGCGAGCTATTTCCGCGGCATTGGCGCGGGGCAGATCTACGGCCTCTCCGCGCGCGGTCTCGCCATCGACACGGCCGAACCCACGGGCGAGGAATTCCCCGAGTTCCGCCATTTCTTGCTCGAACGGCCCGCGCCGGGATCGGACCGGGTGGTGGTGCACGCGCTTCTCGACAGCCCGTCCGTGACAGGCGCCTACCGGTTCGAGATCGTGCCGGGCGACACGCTCGAGATCGCGGTGGAGGCAGAGGTCTTCGCGCGCGAGCGGATCACCCATATGGGGCTCGCGCCGCTTACCTCGATGTTCCAGTTCGACGAGACCAACCGCGACCGCTTTTCTGATTTCCGCTCGGCCATTCACGATTCCGACGGGCTGCTGATCCAGAATGGCGGCGGCGAGACGATCTGGCGACCGCTGGCCAATCCGCGCAGCCTCCAGGTCAGCGGCTTTCAGGACGAAAACCCCCGCGGTTTCGGCCTGATGCAACGTGCCCGCAACTTTGAGGATTTCGGCGATCTGCAGGCGCTCTACCACCGGCGCCCGTCCCTGTGGATCGCCCCGCGCGGGCAATGGGGCCAGGGCGAAGTGACGCTCGTGGAAATTCCCACCGACGATGAGATCTACGACAATATCGTGGCCTATTGGCGCCCCGCCGAGCCGCTGGAGCCCGGGCAGTCGCGCGCTATCTCCTACGACATGATCTGGGGGGCACGCACCGAATACGGCACGGGTTTGCCGGTCGCCAATACCCGCGCGGGCAATGATCGCGGGGGCGGGATCCGCTTTACGATCGACTTCGCGGCCGATGATGCGGCCGCGGTGCCGCGCGATCAGGTCACGCCGCTCGTGCGGGCCTCGGCGGGCGAGGTGATCGCCCCGATCATCGAGGAAAATCCCCAGACCGGCGGCTTGCGTCTGGGCTTCAAGCTCGATCCCGGGGAGGCGGATCTGGTGGAGATGCGCGCGCAGTTGCGCACGGGCGACGATCCGCTTTCCGAGGTCTGGCTTTACAGGTGGACGCGATGACCCGCCCCATGGATCCGATGATGCCGCCGCGCGCGCCGCTCGATCTGGCGCCGCAACGCTTCGACCGGGCGGGCACGCCGCGCGCGATGCAGTCCCGCAGGCGCCGCGCCCGCGATTTGGCCTGGCGCGTCGGCGCCTTCGGCCCGGCCATCGCGATCACGTTGTCGTTGATCGTGGGGCTTGTGCGCTGGTTCGACGCGGGCGGCTTCACCTGGGGTGAGGCGCTCGCCACGCTTCTGATCGGGCTGACCTTCATCTGGGTCTCGCTGTCGGTCTCGGCAGTGGTTCTTGCGGTCATCCGGCTCTGGCTTGGCCGGGGCGGAGACGAAGACGGCGCGCGCGGACCTGCGCAGCGCATCGCACTGCTGGTTCCCGTCTATAACGAGACGCCCGCCGACGTGGTCGGCAATGTCGCCGCAATGCGCCGCGAGCTCGAGCGCGGGCGCCGTCGCGACACCTTCGCCTTCTTCATCCTGTCTGACACCCAGGATCCCGAGATTGCCGCCGAGGAATGGCGCGCCGTGCAACATCTGCGCGCCGAGGCCGACCGTCGGATCGACGTCTACTATCGCCGCCGCAGCGCCAATACCGACAAGAAGGTCGGCAATATCAACGGCTGGATCGCGGAATACGGTGCGGATTGGGATGCGATGCTGGTCCTCGATGCGGACAGCCTGATGACCGGCGCGGCGATCCGACGGCTGGCCGATGCGTTGGCGCGCGATCCCGATGCGGGGCTCATCCAGTCCTTTCCGGTGCTGATCTCGGCCGAGACGCTGTTCGGGCGGATGCAGCAATTCGCGACCGCGGTCTACGGCTGGCTGGCCGCCGAAGGCCTGTCGCTCTGGTCCCAGCAGGAGGGTAATTACTGGGGCCACAACGCGATCATCCGCACCCGCGCCTTCGCCGAAAGCGCGCAGTTGCCGCATCTGACCGGGCGGCATGGCCAGTCAGAGCTGATCCTGAGCCACGATTTCGTCGAGGCGGGCATGTTGCGGCGCGCAGGCTGGGCCGTGCGCTTCCTGCCGCATGCGGGCGGGTCGTTCGAGGAAACGCCCGCATCGCTGATCGACTACGTCCTGCGCGACCGGCGCTGGTGCCGGGGCAACCTGCAGCATCTACGGCTTCTGTCCGCGCGGGGCTTCCACCCGATCTCGCGCTTCCACCTGCTACAGGGGGCGTTTGCCTATCTGCTTTCGCCCGCCTGGTTCGCGCTGCTGGTCCTGTGGTCGGCCTTCCTGCCGATGAGCACCCCCGAGATGAGCTATTTCAGTCCCGCCAACCCCTTCTACCCGGTCTGGCCCACGGTCAGCCGGATCGACGGGGTCTGGTTCCTGGCCTTCATCTACACGATGCTGCTGTTGCCCAAGATCGTGGCGGCGGCGCTGCTGGCCGCATCGCCCGGGGTCATCAAGCTTTATGGCGGGGTTGGCCGCTTTGCCGCGACGACCTGCGTGGAGATCGCGCTCGCTATCCTCTATGCGCCGATCCTGATGGTGCAGCAAAGCCGCGCAGTGCTGTCGGCGCTTTGGGGCCGGGCAGAGCCCTGGGCGCCGCAGGCGCGGGGTGCGCAGCGCCATCCCTGGCCGGTGCTGCTGCGCTTTCACGCCATCGAGACGGTGCTGGGCATCGGCATGGTCACGGGCATGACGACAGGTTATTTGTCGCTGTGGCTGGCGCCCGTTGCGCTCAGCCTGACGATCGCACCGCTGCTGTCGCGGCTCTCCTCGCTCAACGTCTCGCAGATGCGGTTCCGGCCCTTCCGGCTCGACACGCCGCTGTCGCTGCGCGAACCCCGCGTGCAGCTGCATGCAAGGGCCGAGCGTGCGCGCCTGCGCGCAGCCCTCGACGATGCCGCGCCCGCACCGATGGCGGCGGAATGAAGCGAGACAGGCGATCGGGACTTTGGGCGACGCTCGCCTTTGCCACATGGGTCCTGGTCACGCCGCAGGGGGCCGCGGCAGGCTGCGCCGACGCGCCGGAGCCCTGCGCCATGCCCGGAGGCGGCAGCTATCACATCGAACTCCCGACCGAGCCGCGCACCGACGGTGCCGCGCTTGTCTTCCTGCACGGTTGGGGATCGAGCGGGCAGGGCACTTTGACCATGCGGGGCGTCGTCGAGGCCGCGCTGTCGCGTGGCTATGCGGTGATCGCGCCCGACGGCGTGCCGCGCGGGGGCGGAAACGGGCTGACATGGGCGTTTCATCCCGACAGGCCCGGACCCCGGGACGAGATCGCCTTTCTGGGCAATGTGCGCGACGTGGCTGCGGCCCGGTTCGGCCTCGCGTCCGACAGGATGCTGCTGTCGGGTTTCTCCATCGGCGGGTCGATGACCAGCTATCTGGCCTGCGCCGCGCCTGATGCCTTCGCGGCCTATGCGCCTGTCGCGGGCAGTTTCTGGCGCCCGCATCCCAAAGGCTGCACGGGCCCGGTGCGGCTGTTTCACACCCATGGCTGGCGCGATCAGGTCGTGCCGCTCGAAGGGCGTCTTCTGCGGGGCGATGCGCCCGACGCGCCCGGTGCGGTGGCCCAGGGCGATGTCTGGTACGCGATGGATGTCTGGCGCCGGGCCAATGGCTGCGGGCTGAAGGCCGACCGGTTCAGCGCGGAGGGGATGTATATGCGCCGCGACTGGGACAGCTGCGATCCGGGCGCCGCCCTTGGCTTTGCGCTCTTCGATGGCGGACATGCGGTGCCAAGGGGCTGGACGGACATGGCGCTCGACTGGTTCGAGGGGGTGATGCAGGACTGACCGCGCCTTGTGATCCGCGCGCGTCTCGGCGACAACGGACCGGCGCCCGTTTGGTCCTGAAGGAGACGATCTTGCACCCGATGCCTTTTCAGACCGGGTCTCGCCCGTTCGAGGCCCGCCCATGACGCCCCCTGCCTGGATTGCCGTCGATTGGGGCATGACGCGGCTGCGCGCCTGGCTGATTGGCGCGGAGGGCGATGTGCTGGACCGCCGCAGCTCGGACAAGGGCGCGGCGCGGCTCGACCGGGACGCGTTCGAGCGCAGCTTTCTCGATCTCGTGGGCGACGCCTTGCCCGAAAGCGGCAGCGTGCCGGTTCTGATCTGCGGATCGGCGGGCGCCCGGCAAGGCTGGGCAGAGGCCCCTTATCGCGCCGTGCCCTGCGCGCCGCCGGGCCCCGCGCAGGCGACGCGCGCGCTGACGCTCGATCCGCGGCTCGACGTGCGCATCCTGCCCGGCCTCAGCCAAAAGCAGCCCGCCGACGTGATGCGCAGCGAGGAGACGCAGATCGCGGGCATCTTTGCCGCGCAGCCCAACTTCGACGGCGTGATCTGCATGCCGGGCACCCACACGAAATGGGTGCAGGTTTCTGCGCGCGAGGTGGTGTCCTTCCGCACCTTCATGACCGGCGAAATCTTCGCGGCACTGTCGCAGAACACGGTGCTGCGCCACACGGTCGGGACCGAGGGCTGGGACGACGCGGCCTTCCTTGACGCTGTGGGCGAGGGCATGTCGCGCCCCGCGCCCCTTGCGGCGAACCTCTTTTCGCTGCGCGCCGAGGCGCTTCTGGCGGGGCTCTCGCCCGAGACGGCCCGCGCACGACTGTCGGGATTGCTCATCGGTATGGAGCTGGCAGGCGCCCGGGCTTACTGGCTGGGCCAGCAGATCCTGATCGTGGATGAGGGGCCGCTCGCGCGGGCCTATCAGGCGGCCCTGACGGCGCAAGGCGCACCCGCCGAGATGATCGACGCGGAGGCGGTGACGCTGGGCGGCCTCGTCTCCGCACGCGCGCAGATGACGGAGGCCGGAGCATGAGCCGCGAGATCATCGCCATTCTCAGGGGCATCACCCCCGATGAGGCCGCGCCCGTCTGCGAAACCCTGATCCGCACGGGCATTACCAAAATCGAAGTGCCGCTCAATTCGCCAAACGCCTTCGACAGCATTCGCCGGATGATCGCCGCAGCCGGGGAGACGGCGGTGATCGGTGCGGGCACCGTGCTCGATCCCGGGGACGTGCTGCGGCTGCGCGATCTGGGCGCGGGCATGATCGTCTCGCCTGATTGCAACCCCCGCGTGATCGTGGCCACGAAACAGGCGGGAATGCTGTCCTATCCCGGGGTCTTCACCGCCACCGAATGCTTCACGGCCTTGCGCAACGGGGCGGACGGGCTGAAGCTGTTTCCCGCCTTCAAGCTGGGCCTCGACGGGTTTCACGCGCTGTCCGCCGTCTTGCCCCCGGAGACAAAAAGCTATGCGGTGGGCGGTGTCGGGCCGGAAGACTTCGCCCAATGGCGCGCGGCGGGGATTGCCGGCGTTGGCATGGGAACGGGGCTTTACAAGCCGGGCTTCACGCTTGCGGATGTGAAGGCCCGCGCGGCGGACGTCGTCGCGGCCTGGGATGCGGTGCAATAGCGACAGAACACAGGAGATAGCATGCGACAGACAGATCGGGCCGTGATCGTGACCGGGGCCGCGCAGGGCCTGGGCCTGGCCTGCGCCGAACGCTTCATCGCCGATGGGGACCGGGTCTTCATGGTCGATGTGAAGGAAGAGGCGCTGATGGCGGCGGCAGCAAAGCTGGGCGATCGGGCCGTGGCGCATGTGGCCGATCTGTCCACGCTCGGGGCCGAAGGGGCCGCGGGCATCGTCGCGGCCTGCGTCGATGCCTTCGGGCGGGTCGATGTGCTGATCAACAATGCGGGCATCATCCTGCAGGCGGATTTCCTCGACTTTCCCGAAGACGGCTTCGACCAGACGCTTGCGGTGAACCTCAAGGCACCTTTCCTGATGGGGCAGGCGGTCGGCCGACAGATGAAGGCGCAGGGCGAGGGCGGCGCGATCATCAACATGTCATCGGTGAATGCCGAACTCGCGATCCCGAACGCGGTCGCCTATGCCTGCTCGAAGGGCGGGATGAAGCAGCTGACGGCGGTCATGGCGGTCGGGCTCATCCCGCACGGGATCCGCGTGAATGCCATCGGGCCGGGCACGATCCTCACGGATATGGTCCGCCAGTCGGTGATGCAATCGGAGGCCGCACGCCAGACGATCCTGTCGCGCACGCCCGCGGGCCGCTGCGGAGAGCCCTCCGAGATCGCGTCGGTCGCGGCTTTCCTGGCGGGGCCCGATGCCTCCTACATGGTGGGCCAGACGATTTATCCCGATGGCGGCCGGATGATCCTGAATTACACGGTTCCCGTGCCGGATTGAGCATCCGCCCTTGCACAGGCGGGCCGCATCGCGTTCCCTGCGGCCATCACCATGGCAGCGGAGGGCGCAATGACGGTCACACGGGTCGATCTGAACTCGGATATGGGCGAGGGCTTCGGCGCCTATCAATCGGGCGATGACGAGGCGATCCTCGGCATTGTCTCCTCGGCCAATGTGGCCTGCGGTTTCCATGCGGGCGATCCCGAGATCATGGCCCGCGTCTTTGCCATGGCGAAAGAGCGCGGCGTGGCCATCGGCGCGCATCCGGGCTTTCCCGATCTCTGGGGTTTCGGGCGGCGCAACATTCCCTTTTCGACCGGGGAGATCGAGCGGCTCGTGGCCTACCAGATCGGCGCGGCGCAGGCGATGGCGGCCTATGCCGGGCACAAGATCACCTATGTCAAACCGCATGGTGCGCTGGGCAATCTGGGCTCGCAGGACCGCGAGGTGGGCGAGGCGGTGACCCGCGCGATCAAATCCGTGGACCCGAGCCTCGTGTCGCTCTCCATCGCGCTGGGCCATCAGGAGCGCGCGGCGCGCGAGGCGGGCCTGACCGTCGCCTCCGAGATCTTCGCCGACCGCGCCTATGAGGAAGACGGCACGCTGGTGAACCGCAAGAAGCCGGGCGCCGTGATCCATGACGCCGATGCCGCCGCCGCGCGTGTGGCGCAGATGGTCGCGGACGGCGCGATCGAGACCGTGACGGGCAAGAGACTGGAAACGCCCATCGATTCCATCTGTGTGCATTCCGACACGCCCGATGCGGTGGCCCTTGCGCAGCGCGTGAAAGACGGGCTGGAAGCCGCGGGAATCGCTGTCAAACCCTTTGCCTGAGAGGGTCGTCATCGTCGGTGGGGCGGCCATGGGCAGCTTCACCGCACTGAGCCTGCGGATCCTCGGCTTCACCGGCCCCATAACGGTGATCGAGCGTGATCCGAGCTATGCGCGCTCCTCGACGGCGCTCTCTGCGGCCTCGATCCGCACGCAGTTCGACACGCCGCTTCTGGTCGAGATGTCGCTTCATGGCGCGGCCTTCCTGCGCGCGCGGGCGGAAAAAATGGCGTTTCGCGAAGGCGGGTATCTCGTCCTCGCCGGGCCTGAGCAGGCCGAGAGCCGCGCGCGGCTGATGCAGATGCAGAACGCCGCGGGCGCGGAGGTCGCGTTCTACGACCGGGCAGCCCTTGCGGCGCGGTTTCCGTTCCTCAACACGCAGGATCTGGCCTGCGGCACCTTCGGCGCGCGGCATGAGGGCTGGTTCGACGCCTGGTCGCTGCTGTCCCATGCGCGCGCCGGTGCGAAAGCGGCGGGGGCGGATTATGTCACGGGAACCGTGCGCGCCTTGCAGGCCGAAGCCGAGGCCGTGTCCGGCGTGCTGCTGGAGGATGGCACCACGATCCCCTGCGATTATTGCGTGATCGCCGCGGGCGCGCATTCGGCGCCGGTCGTGGCCACGCTGGGCATCGACCTGCCCGTGGTGCCGAAGAAACGCACGGCGTTCGCTTTTGCCGCCCCGGTGCCGGGTGACGGCGTGCCGATGATCTTCGACACCTCGGGCCTCTGGGTGCGCCCTGAGGGGGCGGGCTTCATCGGGGGCATCCAGCCGCCGCCCGAGCGTGACGTGCACGCGACCGACGATCTGGAGCCCGATCACGATCTGCTGCTCGAGGCCTTCTGGCCGCCGCTCGCCCATCGTATCCCGACCATGGAAGAGCTGCGCCTCACGCGCGCCTGGGCGGGGCATTACGAGATGTGCCTGCTGGACCAGAATGCGGTGATCGGGCCGCATGACCGCTTCGGCAACCTGCTGTTCTGCTGCGGCTTTTCCGGGCATGGCATTCAGCACGCGCCCGCGGCCGGACGCGGCGTGGCGGAATGGATCGCCCATGGCAGCTACCGCAGTCTTGATCTTAGCCCGCTGGGCTGGGGGCGGGTGGCGGCTGGTCGGCCGCTTCTGGAAGGGATGGTCTATTAGGCGGCGGCCCCGCCGCTCAATCCGCGACGCGGGCAGGCGCGGTCGTCTTCTCGGCGGTCAGCATGGCGGGCCAGCCGATCCAACGCTCCACCGCGTAGATCGTCAGGCAGGCGGCCACGATGGCCAGCATGACCTTGACCTGTTTCTCGCTTCGAGGCTTTTGCGCCCAAAGCCGCATGCGCAGCAGCCCACGCATCACGCGCCCTCGGTGAAGCGTACCTTGCCGATATGTGGCAGGTTGCGGTCGCGCTGGGCGTAGTCGATGCCGTAGCCCACCACGAATTCGTCCGGGATGTCGAAGCCGATCCAGTCCGCGCGCACCTCGACCTCGCGGCGCGACGGTTTGTCGAGCAGCGCGATGGTGCGCAGTTTGTGCGGATGGCGGCTTTGCAGCAGGGAAATGACGTGGCTGAGGGTGTAGCCGGTATCGACGATATCCTCGACCACCAGCACGTCGCGGCCTTCGATGCCGGTGCGCAAATCCTTCAGGATCCGCACTTCGCGGCTCGATTCCATCGCATCCCCGTAGGAGGAGACTTCGAGGAAATCGACCTCCACCGGCAGGCGCAATTCGCGCACGAGATCGGCGATGAAGACGAAAGAGCCGCGCAGAAGGCCCACAACGACCAGCTTTTCGGTCGCGGCGAATTCGGCTTCGATCTTCCGCGCGAGCGCCTCGATCCGGGCCGCGATGGATTTGGCCGAGATCATCTCGTCGATGACATAGGCGGGCCGCGTGGCGGGCTGTGTGGCAGGCTGAGACATCCCGTTCCCTTGATTTCCCCGCGCCTCTATACGACATCTGCACGCAGTGTCACCACCGGACCGGAGCCTCATGACCACCCATTCCGAGACGAAGAAGCTGCCCTACACGGCAGATCAGATGTACGCTTTGGTGGCCGATGTGGGGAAGTATCCGCAATTCCTGCCCTGGTGCGCGGCGGCGCGTGTGCGCTCGACCGAGGACAAGGGCGACCGGACGGAGATGCTGGCCGATCTGGTGATCTCGTTCAAAGTCTTCCGCGAACGCTTCGGCAGTCGGGTCACGCTCTGGCCCGAGACGAAGCAGATCGACACGGAATACCTGGACGGGCCGTTCCGCTACATGGAAAGCCGCTGGACCTTCAAGGATGTGGAGGGCGGTTGCGAGGTGTCCTTCTTCGTCGATTTCGAGTTCAAGAACCGCATCCTGCAAGGTGCGGCGGGCATGTTCTTCTACGAGGCGATGCAGCGCATCGTGCGGGCCTTCGAACGGCGCGCCGCCGAGCTTTACGGCTAGGGCCGATTGAGCACGAAAACATCGCGCGAGTGGCCCGCATTTTGCCACAAAGGGCTGATACACTTGGCATTCACCTGATCTGTTACAGGAGAGTGAAGTGGCTTCGAGCATTCCCGGAGGTATGCAGACCTCCCTCTTTGCATGGCAGACAACGTCCGCAGGCGCGTCCCAGCGGACCGCAGCAACCGCAGATGCGCCAAGCCGGATAGAACCGCGGGGAACAATCTCCACGGCGACGGCCAATTCCGTGGAAAACATCCCCGCGACGGTCGCCGTTGCGGCCGATATGGACGCCGCCGGGCGCCCCGCTGAACCCGATCCGATCAAGGAGGCGCGGCTGCGGGACACCATCGTTCCGACGTTCTCGGGTCTGCAGAACTTGATCTCACGGCTCAACGCCCGGCCCGAGCTTGGTCCGCCGATCGACCCGGTCGACGCCACGAAATTCGCGGAAGCGGTCCAGAGCGGATATTTCAGGGGTGAAAAGACGGAACCGGGTGCGGCGGGTTCTTCTGTCGACCTGACGTCCTGAGCCGATTTCGTATCGGATTTAGCATTCCTTGTCCTGAGGGACGCCCATGCGCTGTCCGCGGTGGCGCCTCGGGACCGCTCTGCCGTGCTTCGCGATCCGGTCTCGAAAGTTAATTCGGGCTTAATTTTACCAAGATCTCGAACCCTTTTTTGCCATGATTGCTGCCTAGCTGCAGATGCTGACGTAAACCAGTAAAGGAGTGTCCCATGGTCTTGGGCGTATTGGCCGGTGGTTCGACAACCACCTATCCCACAAAATCCGACACGGAACGGACATCCACGCAGCCGAGCCAGGACGATGCCGCGACCGATGGCACTGAGTCCCAGGCAAGCACATCCACATCCGCGCCGAAGGAGACCGAAACCGCGAAGGCGGCATCGGCCACCGAAAACGACGTCGATGCCGCAAGCCGTCCCGCCGAACCCCGGACTGACGCATCCGTGCGGCCGGACGCTGTAGCTGCGACCGAGCCGAGCGACAGCTCTGCGCTTGACCAGGCGCGTGCTGCAGCCATCCGGGCGCAGACAGAGGCGGCGCAGCAGGCGCTGATCGATGGATTGAGCGCGCCGGTCGACTCCAGCATTTCGCTGGAACCGCTCAAGGCGGCCGATCCGGCGGAAGAGGCTCAGAATGGATACATGATGAGCAAGATCGCATCAGGTCCGCCGGACGAGTCGCAGGTCGACGTGGCGGCCTGAGCAGGGCAGGGGGCGGGCTGTGAGGCCCGCCCGCGCGCTCAGCTTGCGTGGTCGTAGGCGCGTTCGCCGTGGACCATGATGTCGAGGCCGCTCTGCTCGGTCTCGTCGGTGACGCGCAGGGGCGTGACCAGCTTCACGAGCAGGACCAGACCCACCGTCACCACCAGCGTGAAGACCCCAACGATCGCAAGGCTGCCAAGTTGCGCCGCCCAGGTGCCCGCGCCGAAGGCCGCGATCATGATCGTGCCGAAGATGCCGCCCACGCCATGGACCGCGAAGACGTCGAGCGTGTCGTCAATCTTCAGCGTGTTGCGGATCAGGTTCACGGCCTCCTGGCACAGGATGCCCGCCGCAGCGCCGATCAGCAGCGCCTCGACCGGGCCCACGAAGCCCGAAGCGGGCGTGATTGAGGCCAGGCCCGCAATCGTGCCCGTGACCATGCCCACGAGGGAAGATTTGCCGAATTTGACGCGCTCCCACAGGGCCCAGGTCAGCGATGCGGTCGCGGCCGAGATATGCGTGACCGTCAGCGCCATCGCGGCCCCGCCATCGGCGGCAAGCTGCGAACCGCCGTTGAAGCCGAACCAGCCGACCCACAGCATGGCCGCCCCGATCATGGTGTAGCCGGGATTGTGCGGCGGCGTCGTGCGGTCCTTGCGGGCGCCCAGCATGACCGCGATGACAAGCGCGGCGATCCCCGCCGTCTCATGCACCACGATGCCGCCTGCGAAGTCGCGCACCCCGGTGTCGCCGAACAGCCCGCCATCGGCCAGAAGGCCGCCGCCCCAGACCCAATGCACGACCGGCGCGTAGCAGATCAGCATCCACAGGCCCGAGAAGATCAGCACGAAGCCGAAGCCCACGCGCTCCACATAGGCGCCGACGATGAGGGCGGGCGTGATGATTGCGAAGGTCATCTGGAAGGCGAAGAACAGGACCTCGGGCAAGGGGCCCGACAGGCTGTCCGCGGTGACGCCCGACAGGAAGGCCTTGCCCAGACCGCCCCAGAGCGCGCCGCCATCCCCGAAGGCGATGGAATAGCCGAACGCGAACCACAGCACGCTCATCAGGCAGGCGATGGCGTAGCAATGCATGAACACGCTCAGCACGTTCCGCGCCCGTACGAGCCCGCCATAAAACAGTGCAAGCCCCGGTAATGTCATGAAAAGAACCAGCGCCGTGGCGACGATGATCCAGGCGGTATCCGCTCCGTTCATGGGTGATGTCCCTCCTCGGTTTGAGTGTTTCGAGGGCTCAAATCGGAAAAGGGCTGCGCAAGAAAGCGGCAGGCGGCAGATAAAGCGCGAAAAATATCAGCAATTATCAAACTGCCCTTAAATTAGGCTGAAATGCGCGGGGTGCGCCCGGAATGCGGGCGCTTTGCGAAGTCAGGCGCGCAGGGCGGCGATCAACAGGCCGAGGGCATGATCGCGCGTCGCCAGGCGGACCTCCGCACGGCCGATCGCGCCGAACTCCACCGTCTCGCAGCGCGTGCCCGCGTCGCTGGCAAGGGCGAAGCAGACCCGGCCTTCGGGCTTGTGTTCGGATCCGCCGGGCCCTGCGATCCCGGTGACCGCGACCGCCAAATCGGCGGATGCGGCGCGCCGCGCGCCCTGGGCCATCTCGCGCGCGACCTCTTCGGAAACCGCGCCATGGGCGGCAAGGCTCGCCTCGGTCACACCCAGCATCTCGACCTTGGCGATGTTGGAATAGGTGACGAATCCGCGCTCGAAGATCGCGGAAGAGCCGGCCACATCGGTGATCGCGGCGGAAATCATCCCGCCCGTGCAGCTTTCGGCGGTGGTGATTGTCGCGCCACGCTCCAGCGCCGCGGCCAGCAGGGTCTCGGCCAGCGCGCTCACAGCATCACCGCATGCCACAGCGCGCCGAGCACGAAGGTCGCAATGGCCGCGAAGGCTCCTGCGATCAGGTCGTCGAGCATCACGCCCCAGGCCGTGCCCATCCGGTCCGCGCGACCCACGAGCCAGGGTTTCCAGATGTCGAAAAGCCGGAAGAAGACGAAGCCCGCGACCCAGCCCGGCCAGAGCGCGAGGATGTCGCTGCCCGTGAAGTGTGCGCCGTAAGCGACTGTCAGCAAAGCAATCCATTGGCCCGCCACTTCGTCGATGACGATCTCGGACGGGTCGTGGTTGTCGCGTCCCCGCGTCTCCACGTCGATGGCCCATGTGCCCAAGGCGGTGACCACGGCGATCCCCAGAAGCGTGCCGTAGAAACCGCCCACGGTGTAGAGCGCCCAGAAGAGCGGCAGCGCCGCTAGCGATCCCCAGGTGCCCGGGGCAGGGCGCAGATAACCCACGCCCGCGACGGTTGCGATCCAGCGGGTCATGCGGCCACCAGGGCGGCTGTGGCGATGGCGGCGATGCCTTCTTCGCGGCCCGTAAAGCCCAGCTGCTCCGAGGTTGTGGCCTTCACCGACACCCGGTCGTGGGGCAGGTCCATGATCTCGGCCATGCGGGCCATCATGTTCGATGCGTGCGGGGTCACCTTGGGCCTTTCGCAGATAATCGTGATGTCTATGTTCGAAATGGTAAATCCACGCTCGCTGGCAAGGGCGACGGCATGGCGCAGGAATATGTCGCTTGCCGCCCCTTTCCACTGCGGATCGGAGGGTGGGAAATGGCGGCCGATATCGCCCTCGGCCAGCGCGCCATAGATCGCATCTGTTGCGGCATGCATGGCGACATCGGCGTCCGAATGTCCGTCGAGCCGCTTGTCATGCGGCACGTCCACACCGCAGAGCGTGACGTGATCGCCCGGTGCGAACCGGTGCACGTCGAAGCCGTTGCCCAGCCTAATGTCCATTCTGTTGTCTCTCCAGGATCGCGGCGGCGCGGGCGAAATCCGCGGGGCCGGTGATTTTGATGTTGTCCTCGCTGCCCTCGACAATGGCGACGGGCAGGCCCGCTTCCAGGGCGACGGCGACATCGTCCGCGGCATCCTGCGATGCGGCGCGATGCGCGGCCAGGATCGCCGCATAGTGAAACCCCTGCGGCGTCTGCGCCCGAAAAAGCCCGTCGCGCGGGGTGATGCCCTGCACTTGTCCGTCCGCGCCCGACCACAGCGCGTCCGTGACGGCCAGAGCGGGGGCTGCGCCCGGGGAAGTGTCAAGCTTTTCCAGTACGTTGTCGATCACAGTTGATGTGACGCAGGGGCGCGCGACATCGTGGATCAGGACCCGATCCGGCGGGTCGTCAGACAGCGCTTCCAGTCCGACCCGGACAGAGGCGGCGCGGCTCGCGCCCCCGATGACGATGCGGATGTCAGGTGTCGCGGCCAGCGCGCGGGCGCGGTCGATGTCGGCCTCGTTCACGACAAGCACCCGGGTTTCGGCGCCTGCTAAGCGTGCCAGCGTCCAGGCGGCCACGGATCGGCCCGCAACGTCTTGCCATTGCTTGGGAAGTGGCCCGCCCGCGCGGCTTCCCCGACCGGCGGCGACGATGATCGCGGCATGGCGCAAGGCGGCCTCCTTTCGCTGACGCCCTATCCTTAGGCGAGCCGTTCGGGGGGTGCAATTGCCGAGAGGAATGCCTAAAAAACAGGCATGGCTGCCGATCCTTTGACCTGCAAGCCTGCTAAGGCGTTGATTGATCGTCTGCCCGGCGGTAGCCCAAAGCATCTGCACAGCAAATAGGCGTTTTCGGGTGAAGCTCGGCGACCAAGTCATTTCCCAACCCGTGTTCCTCGCTCCGCTTGCGGGAATCACGGACCTGCCTTTCCGCAGCCTCGTGTCGCGTTTCGGCGCGGGCCTCGTGGTGAGCGAAATGGTGGCGAGCCAGGAATTGGTACAGGGCAAATGGGCCACGCGCGAAAAGGCAGAGCTGGGCTTCGGGATCGAGAACACATCGGTGCAGCTTGCCGGGCGCGACCCGTACTGGATGGGCGAGGCCGCGCGCGTGGTGGAGGCCTCGGGCGCGCGGGTCATCGACATCAACATGGGCTGTCCGGCCAAGAAGGTGACGGGCGGGTATTCCGGCTCGGCGCTGATGCGCGATCCGGACCATGCACTTCGGCTGATCGAGGCGGTCGTGGGCGCGGTCTCGGTTCCGGTGACGCTGAAGACGCGGCTCGGCTGGGACGATGCGGCGCTGAATGCGCCCGATCTGGCGCGGCGTGCGGAGGGGGCGGGCGTGCGGATGGTGGTGATCCATGGCCGCACGCGCTGCCAGTTCTACAAGGGCCGCGCCGACTGGGCGGCGATCCGCGCGGTGAAAGAGGCGGTGACGATCCCGGTCGTGGCCAATGGCGACATCACCGACGCGGCCGCGGCGCGCGAGGCGCTGCGCCTGTCCGGCGCCGATGGCGTGATGATCGGTCGTGGCGCGCAGGGGGCGCCGTGGACGCTGGCCGAGGTGGCCTCTGACCTGACCGGCACGCCGCCGCCCGAGATCCCGCAGG
>CAZTEV010000017.1:0-7815 GCA_964612785.1 uncultured Roseivivax sp.
GCCAGCACGCCCACGATCTGCACCTGCTGCAGGATCAGCGTCAGCGCGAAGGGCGAAAAGAACTTGGAGCCGAGCACCGCGCCGAAGACGATGATCGCGCCCACGAGCACGATGAGCGGCACGAGGGCCGGCTGCGAATGCAGCATGTCGTGGAAATAGCCGACGAATCCCTTGCGATGCGGCGCGAAGGACGCAACGTCCGTCGATGCGCCCGCCGAGGCGGATTCGTAGTCGTTGCCGGTGGAGTCTGAAGACATGGGTTCCCCTCCCGATATCGGGTGCTCCTCGACACCCTGGGTGACAGTCTACCCTAAAATGTCGCGGCCCGCATATGGTGCGGGCCGCGCCTTGGCTATGAGGCCTTATGGCTCGGCGGGCCTTAGCCCCAGCAGAGCTCTTTGCCCTCTTCGACCGAGATGGACTCGACGCCATCCACCGGGTCACCGGTGACAAGGCCGACGCCCGTGTCGAAGAAGTTCTTGCCCTCGGTCGCCTCGGGCTTCTCGCCCGTCTCGGCGTACTTGGCGATGGCTTCAACGCCGAGCGAGGCCATCAGCAGCGGGTATTGCTGCGAGGTGGCGCCGATCACGCCCGCTTCCACGTTGTCGACGCCCGGGCAGCCGCCGTCGACGGAGACGATCAGCACGTCATCCTCGCGGCCCATCGCGCTGATCGCCTCGTAGGCGCCTGCAGCGGCGGGCTCGTTGATGGTGTAGACGACGTTGATCTCGGGATCGATCGCGAGCAGGTTCTCCATGCCGCGGCGGCCGCCATCGGTGGCGCCGTCCGAGACGTCATGGCCGACAATGCGCGGATCGGTCTCGTCGCCCCACTTGTTGGGATCGCCCAGGTCGATGCCGAAGCCCTCAAGGAAGCCCTGGTTGCGCAGGACGCCCACGGTGGGCTGCGAGATGTTGATGTTCAGCAGGCCGATCTTGGCATCCGCGGCCGCATCGCCCAGCTGGGCTGCGGCCCACTGACCGATCAGGACGCCCGCCTTGTAGTTGTCGGTGGCGAAGGTCATGTCGGCGGCCTCGATGGGATCGAGCGGCGTGTCGAGTGCGATCACCAGAAGGCCCGCATCCCGCGCCTGCTGCACCGAATCGGCGATGCCCGCGGGATCCGAGGGCGTCAGCAGGATGCCGTCGGCACCATTCGCGATGCAGGTCTCGATAGCGGCGACCTGAGTTTCGTTGTCACCGTCGATCTTGCCTGCGTAGGTGTTCAGCTCGACGCCCAGCTCTTCGGCCTTCGCGCTGGCGCCTTCGCGCATCTTGACGAAGAACGGGTTGGTGTCGGTCTTGGTGATCAGGCAGGCGCTGGCGCCTCCGTGGCCGCCGGCGAATGCGGGGGCGGCAAGCAGCGATCCCAGCGCCGCGGCGCCCAGAAGACCTGCGGTGCGCGTCAGTGTCTTGGTCATAATCGTATCCTCCCTTGCGTTTGAGCGCGCGGCCCGAGCGCGCGGGCGACGCGGAAGCCGGATCTGCATCCGACGCTTCATCCTTAAGGAAACACGCGTCAGGCCGAGTCTGTCAATGATAAATAAATCAGACTGATTTATTATTGACAGGACAGCGCAGGCCGAGGCTATGCTGAAGCCCTGTCATAGCAGGAGAAATGCCGTGTCCCCGCCGGTCGCCCCCCCTCAGCCCGCTGCGCGTATCAAGATCGCGCCTGCGCTGCGCGGGTCGAATCAGGCCGGTCTCCGGGCGCGGAACGAACGTCTGGTCCTGTCGCTGGTCCGCCGCTTCGGCGCGCTGGCCAAGGCCGATATCGCCCGGCGCACCGGGCTTTCGGCGCAGACCGTGTCGGTCATCATGCGCCAGCTCGAAGCGGAAGGCCTTCTGGTGAAGGGCGACCCGATTCGTGGCAAGGTCGGCCAGCCCTCGGTGCCCATGCGTCTGGCCCCCGGCGGCGCGTATTTCCTTGGCTTCAAGATCGGCCGCCGCAGCGCCGAGATGGTCCTGATCGACTTTCTGGGCCGGGTGCTCGACCGCACCATGGCGGTGCATCGCTTCCCGACCCCGGACGGAATGCTGAGCTTTGCGCGCGGCTCCATCGAGACGCTGACTGGCGGGCTTACGCCCGGTGAGCGCGCGCGGATCTCGGGCCTTGGCATCGCGATGCCCTATCAGATCTGGGAGTGGGGCAACCTGATCGGTCTCGATCCGGCCGAGATGGATGCCTGGCGTCACCGCGATCTCGGGGCGGAGCTGGCGGACATGATCGACCTGCCCGTGTTCCTGCAAAACGACGCGACCTCGGCCTGCGGGGCCGAGCTGACCTTCGGCGCGCCGCATGCGGGCGCGAGCTATCTCTATTTCTACATGGGATATTTCATCGGCGGCGGCGTTGTGCTGAACGGCGCGCTGTTCACGGGACCATCCGGCAATGCGGGCGCTATCGGCCCGACGCCGGTGCCGGGGGCCGGGGGGCGGCAGGCGCATCTGATGGATGTGGCTTCGCTCTCGACGCTCGAACGAATGCTGCAGGCACGCGGGATCGACACGGCCGAAATGTGGCTGTCGCCCCAGGACTGGCCCTTCGCCCTGTCGGAATGTTCGGACTGGCTGTCCCAGGCGGCGGCGGCTCTGGCCCATGCGATCGCCTCGGCCATCTCCTTCATCGACTTCCCCTGCATCGTGATCGACGGCTGGATGCCCGGCGCGTTGCGCTCGCAGCTTGTTCGGCAGACCGCCGCGGCGCTGGCCGAGTTTGACATGGCGGGCCTCGTGCCCCCGGTGATCGAGCCGGGCCGGGTGGGCCCCGATGCGCGTGCGCTGGGCGCGGCGAGTCTGCCGCTCTCGGAACGCTTCCTGCTCGACACCAGCGCGATCCTGGGCGGCTCCTGAGTCCGCGGCGCCGGATCGGGCGCGCGTACATTTCCCCAAGACATGAAAAAGCCCGGGCGTTGCCGCCCGGGCCAGGAAGATCCAAGAGGAGGGAGGATTACCCCTTGGAGAAGTCCGGATAGGCTTCCATGCCCAGCTCCGACATATCGAGACCGTTGATCTCGGCCTCTTCGGAGACGCGGATGCCCATGATCGCCTTCAGGATGAACCACACGATGGCGGAGACCACGAAGGTGAAGATGCCGATGGACACGATGCCCAGAACCTGTGCGCCCCAGTTGCCGGTGTAGAAGGCCACGGCGAGCGTGCCCCAGATGCCGGCGAAGAGGTGCACCGGGATGGCGCCCACGACGTCGTCGATCTTGAACTTGTCGAGCAGCGGCACGGTGAAGACCACGATGATGCCGCCGACAGCGCCGGTCAGAAGCGAGCCGAAGAGCGACGGTGCGAGCGGCTCTGCGGTGATCGACACGAGGCCGGCCAGCGCGCCGTTCAGGGTCATCGTCAGGTCGGGCTTCTTGTAGAGGACCTGGGTCAGGATCAGCGCCATCACGGCACCGGATGCGGCCGCCATGTTGGTGTTGGCGAAGATGCGCGACACGTCGGTGACGTCACCCACGGTGCCCATGGCCAGCTGCGAACCGCCGTTGAAGCCGAACCAGCCGAGCCACAGGATGAACGTACCCAGGGTGGCGAGGGCGAGGTTGGAGCCCGGCATCGGGACCGTGCGGCCGTCCTTGAACTTGCCGATACGGGGGCCGAGGATCAGCGCGCCTGCAAGGGCTGCCCAGCCACCGGCTGCGTGCACCAGCGTCGAGCCCGCGAAGTCGGAGAAGCCCGCTTCCGAGAGCCAGCCACCGCCCCACTGCCAGGACGCCTCGATCGGGTAGATGACGCCGGTCAGGATCGCGACGAAGATCAGGAAGGGCCACAGCTTGATGCGCTCGGCGAGCGTACCGGACACGATGGACGCGGTGGTCGCACAGAACATCAGCTGGAAGAAGAAGTCGGAACCGACCGATGCGTAGTCGAGCGCCGCGGCGGAGGCCTCGAGGCCCACGGGCTCGAGCGAGGTGATCGCGAAGAACGGGCCGACATAGCCGGGCACGATCCAGCCATCGCCGGGATACATCAGGTTGAAGCCGATCAGCCAGTACATGATCGCGGCAATGCCGAAGAGACCGATGTTCTTGGTCAGCTGCATGGTCACGTTCTTCGACCGCACGAGGCCCGCCTCGAGCATCGCGAAGCCTGCGGCCATCCAGAACACCAGGAAGCCGCCCATCAGGAACAGCAGGGTGGTAAAGATGTAGGGATTGATGTCAGGGGCCGCCTCGGCATCCTGCGCAAGACCCAGGCTGGGCAGCGCGATCAGCGCCACGGCCGGGACGAGAGTCTTGAGAAGTTTCATGGTTTTCCGTTTCCCTTGAGTTTCTTGTCGCAACGCGAAAGGCGCGTCAGAGCGCGTCCGCATCCGTCTCGCCGGTCCGCACGCGGATGGCCTGGCCGACATCGAGGACGAACACCTTGCCGTCGCCGATCTTGCCGGTCTTGGCGGTCTTCGCGATGGTCTCGACCACCTGATCCGCCATGGAGGCGGCCACGACGATCTCGAGCTTGATCTTCGGCACGAAATTCACGGCGTATTCCGCGCCACGGTAGATTTCGGTGTGCCCGGACTGAGAGCCGAAGCCCTTGATCTCGGTCACCATCATGCCGCGCACGCCGATGGAGGTCAGCGCTTCGCGCACCTCCTCGAGCTTGAACGGCTTGATCGTCGCAATGATGAGTTTCACCTGTGTCCCTTTCGGTTTGGCAGGCCGCCGCCTGCGATTGACACCGAGAGGTAAGAAGGCGCGGAGCGCGCGAAGGAAGGTTTTCGGCCTGTTTTTGGTGCGAATTCCCTGCTAAAATGATTAAAAATTGTGCTGATATGAAAAATCGCACAAAAATTAATCGAAAAAATGATGGTGATTGCGCGCGGCGCTTGGTCCACATCCGACCCGACAGCCGTTATCGTGCAGCAAAACGTTCAGGGGCGCCAAGCGGTACATGAGTGATTCAGGCAAAGGCAAAGGGCGGCTTGTGGCCGACCGTCGGTATGCGGCCAAACCGCAGGCAAAGGCGCAGAAGGCCAAGCCTGCAAAGCCCGCGAAACGGCGCAAGGCAAAGGCGCCAGCCCGGCCGCGCAACCCGGTCGCGGCCTTTATCCTCGGGCTCTGTCGCTGGATAGGGCGCATCGTCTGGGTCGTCACCTCGCGCGTGGCGCTGGTGGTGGCGCTGCTGATCGGTGCCTGGGTCGCCTATACCTACACCCAGCTTCCGCCCGCCGCCGACATGCTGGACGGACGCGCCAAGGGCTCTGTCACGCTTTATGATCGCAACGGCGAGGTCTTCGCCTGGCGCGGCGACCAGTTCGGCGGGGTCGTCACCGCCGACAGCGTGTCGCGGCACCTCAAGCATGCGGTGATCGCCACCGAGGACCGGCGTTTCTACTGGCATCTGGGCATCAGCCCGCGCGGCGTCGCCTCGGCCATCCGCATCAACCTGCGCGAAGGGCGCGGCCCGCTGCAGGGCCATGGCGGCTCCACCATCACGCAGCAGACCGCGAAGTTGCTATGCCTTGGGGTGCGGTTCGACCCCGAAGTGTGGGAGACGGAGGCGGATTACGTCGCCGATTGCCGCAAGACCTCGCTCGCCCGGAAGGCGCGGGAGGCGATCTATTCGCTGGCGATGGAAGCCAAGTACAGCAAGGACGAGATCCTTTCGATCTACCTCAACCGCGCCTATCTCGGCGCGGGCGCGTTCGGGGCCGAAGCCGCGTCGCAGCGCTATTTCTCCAAGCCCGCCGCGCTGCTGGAGCCTGCGGAGGCCGCGATGCTTGCGGGTCTTCTGACCGCGCCGTCGACGCTCGCGCCCACGAACGACCTGGAGCGCAGCCAGAACCGGGCGAATGTGGTGATCGGCCTGATGGAGGAACAGGGTTATCTCACCGCGTCCGAGGCCGATCAGGCCCGCGCCAATCCCGCAACCCTGAGCCAGGCGGCAGAGCGGCGCACGGGCGGGTATTTCGCCGATTGGGTCATGGATGAGCTGCCGCCCTTCGCCGACGTCAATTCGCGCGAGGATGTGGAGATCACCACCACGCTCGATCCGCGCCTGCAATCCGCCGCCGAAGCCGCGATGACCAACGTGTTCGAGGCGAAGGTACGCGAAGGGTCCAAGGCGCAGGCGGCCATCGTCATCATGTCTGCAGACGGCGCGGTGCGCGCCATGGTCGGCGGGCGCAAGCTGGGCGTGTCGGGCGTGTTCAACCGCGCGACGCAGGCCAAGCGCCAGACCGGGTCGGCCTTCAAGCCCTTCGTCTATGCCACCGCGCTGGAGCTGGGCTATTCCCCCTATGACACGGTCGTGGACGAGCCCTTCTGCATGAACATTCCCGGCTCGGGCCAATGGTGCCCCGAGAATTACACCCGCAATTATGCAGGCCGGGTCACGATGGTCGAGGCGCTGAAGCGCTCGCTCAACATTCCGGCGGTGAAGATCTCCGAATCGGTCGGGCGCGATCTGGTGGCCCGCGTGGCGACGGATTTCGGGATCGACAGCCGGGTGGTGGACACGCCGTCGGTCGCGCTCGGCGTGTCCGAGGCCTCGCTTCTGGAGATGACGGGCGCCTTCGCGGGCATCCTGAACGGCGGCTCTTCGGTTGCGCCCTACGGGATCACGCGGCTGCGCTATCAGGGTGACAGCGATCCGCTTGTCGATATCGAAGGCGGCATCGGCGAGCGGGTGATCCAGCAGGAGGCCGCGCGACAGCTGGTCTTCATGATGGAAAAGGTCGTCTCCGAGGGCACCGGCACCCGCGCGCGGCTCGACGGGCGGCCCGCCGCGGGCAAGACCGGCACCTCGAACGAACAGCGCGATGCCTGGTTCGTGGGCTTCACCGCAGATTATGTTGCGGGCGTCTGGATGGGCTATGACGACAACACGCCGCTCACGGGTGTCACGGGCGGCGGTCTGCCCGCCGAGATCTGGCACGAGGCGATGATCCGCGTGCACGAAGGTCTGCCTGTGCGCGATCTGCCCATGGCCGTGCCCGACCGCCCGCAGCCGCAAGTCCAGCAGCAGCCGCAACGCCAGCCGCAGCCGCAACGGCGCGAGCGTCGCAATGATCCTGTGGGCGACATCCTGAACCAGGTCCTGCGCGATCTTTTCGGCAACTAGCCGGAAAAAGCCGCGCGCGCCTGCGGGCGTAAATGGACAGCTAAGGATTCGGGTCGTAACGTCGCCTCACAAGGGACGGACAGGCGGACGACATGAACGGGGCGGATCGCTCGGCACAGGCGGAACTGGCGCGCGCGCGGGCACAGGTGCGGCGCGGATTGATTGCGGTGGCGCTGTTCAGCGCGGTGGTGAACATCCTGATGTTTACCGGTCCGCTTTACATGCTGCAGGTCTATGACCGCGTGCTGAGCTCGGGATCGGTCGAGACGCTGGTCGCGCTCTCGCTTCTTGCGGTCTTCCTCTATGCGGCGATGGGGCTTCTGGACGGTCTGCGCGCGCGGGCGCTGGGCCGGATTGCGGGCGCGTTTCAGGCCCGGCTCGATCCCGTGGCCTTCGAGGTGGCCCTCGATCCCGATGCGAATGCGGCCAGGGGCGGCGGACCCGCGCCGGGGCCGGAGGCGTTGTCGGCGATGACGCGGGGGCTGTCCTCGTCTGCGGCGGCGTCGGTCTTCGACATTCCGTGGACGCCGCTCTTTCTGTTCGTGATCGCGCTGTTTCACCCCTGGCTCGGGATCCTCGCGGCCTGCGGCGGCGGGGTCCTGATCCTCGTGGCCCTGTCACAACGCTGGAGCACGACCGCGCGGGAAGGCGCCTATACCGAGAATGTCCGCCGCGCCCAGCGGCTCGAACAGATTGCCCGGTCCGAGCGCGAGACGGTCCATGCGCTGGGCATGCGCGG
>CAZTEV010000017.1:7915-24873 GCA_964612785.1 uncultured Roseivivax sp.
TGGCGGCTCTTGTCGGGCGCATGGGCCGCATCGCGCGCGATGACGCGCGCGGTCAAGGATCGACCCGCAGCGCCCGAACGGCTGGCGCTGCCGCATCCCGAACCGCGGATCGACGTGCAGGGCATCACCGTGCTGCCTCCGGGCCAGCCCGAACCCACGCTGCGCGGCGTGACCTTCAAGTTGGAGCCGGGCCAGGCGCTGGGCGTGATCGGACCCTCGGGGGCGGGCAAGACCACGCTCGCGCGTGCGCTCGTGGGCCTCTGGCCCGCGCGGATCGGGGATATCCGGTTGGGGGGCGCGCGGCTCGATCGCTACGACGAGGAACGGCTGGGCCGTCTCATCGGCTACCTGCCGCAACATATCGCGCTGTTTGACGGCACCGTGGCCGAGAATATCGCGCGAATGGATCCCGACCCGGACCCCGAGGCTGTGCTGAAGGCCGCCAAGGCCGCGGGCGTGCATGACATGATCCTGCAATTGCCGCAGGGCTACGAGACGCGGATCACCGCCCCCGGCGCGCCCCTCTCGGGCGGACGGGTTCAGCGCGTGGGCCTCGCCCGTGCGCTCTACGGCGATCCGGTGCTGCTGGTCCTCGATGAGCCTGACGCGCATCTCGACCATCCCGGGGGGGAGGCGCTCAATGCCGCGATCCGGCACATGAAGGCCGAAGGCCGCGCGGCGATCATCATGGCGCACCGGCCTGCGGCCATCGCCGAATGCGACATGCTGCTGATGCTCGAAAACGGCCAGCGCGCGGCCTTCGGCCCGCGCGAGGAGGTGCTGCGCGCCCGCGTCTCGAACCACGCCAAGATCGCCCCCGCGCGCAAGGCGGGATCGGGAGGGGCGACATGAGCGATCCGACCTTTTCGCTGCGCCCGACGATCCTTGCGGGCCTCGGTGCCATCGCGGTTTTGGGCGCGGGGCTGGGCGGCTGGGCCGCCACCGCCGAGATCGAGGGCGCGGTCGTGGCCTCCGCCGTGGTCGAGGTTGCGTCCGAGGAAAGCGTGGTCCAGCATCCCGAAGGCGGCGTCGTGGCCCAGGTCGCGGTGCGCGAGGGCGACAGCGTGGCCGCGGGCCAGACGCTGCTGCGCTTCGATCCCACCCGCATCGACGCCGAGATCGCGGAGGCCGACAGCCAGTATTTCGAATTCCTCGCCCGCCGCGCGCGGCTCGAGGCGGAACGCGACGGGCGCGACACGCTCGACTTCCTGCCCGAGCTTGTGGCGCGCGCCGAGGCCGATCCGGACGTGGCCGAATTGATGGCCGGGCAACTCCGTTTCCTGAAGGCCCGCGCCGACGCGCTGTCGCGGGCCGAGGATGAACGCCGCCTGATCCGGGCCCGGCTCGAGGACGATTTGCGGGCGCTTCAGACCGAACGCCGCGGCATCGTGATCGAGACCGAGATCGTGGCCGAGGAACTGGCCGACCAGCAAAGCCTGCTCGATCAGGGGCTCGTGCAGATGAGCCGCGTGCGCAGCCTGCGCCGCACCGAGGCGCAGCTTGCCACCCAGCTCGAGACGCTGGAGGCGCGCATGAGCGCGACGCGCATCCGCATCGAGGAGATCGGCGCGGAGGCTGCGCGGCTCGATCAGGAACGCCGCGCGGAGGTGATCGGAGAGCTGCGCGAGATCCGCGCGCGCACCCGGCTTCTGGCTGCCGAACGCGACGCGCTGGCCGAGGATCGCCGCAGGCTTGAAATCGTGGCCCCCGTCGCGGGCGTGATCCACGATCTGCGCGTGACCGTGGCCCGCGCGGTGATCGCGCCGCGCGATCCGATCATGACGCTTGTGCCGCAGGACGAAACCTTCCGTGTCATGGCGCAGATCGCGCCCGCCGATATCGACCGGGTCTGGCCCGGCCAGCCGGTGACGCTGCAACTGACCGCGCTCGATCAGCGCCGCACGCCCCGGATCGACGGCGAGGTGCGCTGGGTCTCCGCCGATGCGCTGGTCGATGCGCAGCAGAACACCGCCTATTACCGCGCCGAGATCGCCTTTTCGGTGGATCAGCTGCCCGAGGGGGCAAGCCTCGTGCCCGGCATGCCGGTGGAGGCGTTCCTGCGCACGGGTGCGCGCACGCCGCTGTCCTACCTGCTGAAGCCCTTGACCGATTACATGACGCGCGCCTTCCGCGAGGCCTGAGACCACAGGCCGCGGCAGATTGCGGGTTTCCTCCGCGGGGCGGGGCGATTAGCGTGTCGCGACGCGAAATCCATGCGAGGCCCTCATGAGCAACCCGATCGAAACCCGTCTGTCCGAGCTTGGCCTGACCCTGCCCGACGCCCCCGCGCCGGCGGCCAATTACGTCCCCTTCGTGCAAAGTGGCGCGATGCTCTATGTCTCTGGCCAGATCAGCCAGACAGCGGAGGGCCTGACGCTTGGCAAGCTTGGGGCCGATATGGATGTGGCCGCGGGCGCGGAGGCCGCGAAGTCCTGCGCGCTCAGCCTCATCGCCCAGGCGCGCGCTGCCTGCGACGGCGATCTGAGCCGTATCGCGCGGGTGGTGAAGCTGACGGGCTTCGTGAACTCGACCGCCGATTTCACCGATCAGCCCAAGGTCATCAACGGCGCCTCCGATCTGATGGTCGCGGTCTTCGGCGAGGCCGGGCGCCACGCGCGCTCTGCGGTCTCGGCGGCGTCTCTGCCCCTGGGCGTCGCGGTCGAGATCGAAGCCATCTTCGAGCTCGCCTGACCGATGCCCGTCCCTCTGCCGCCCGAATTTCTTGCGCGCCCCATCGCCCATCGGGGATTGCATGACAGGGCGGCGGGGCGGCCCGAGAATTCCGTCGCCGCCTGCGAGGCGGCCATCGCCGCGGGCTACGGTATCGAGATCGACCTGCAATTGTCCGCCGACGGGCAGGCGATGGTCTTTCACGATTACGACCTCGCCCGACTGACCGGCCTCTCGGGGCCGGTGCGCGCCCGGAACGCGGCGGAGCTGGGCGCAATGCGTCTTCAGGACAGCGCCGAGACCATCCCGACCCTGGCGGACCTTCTGAAAATCATCGCGGGACGCGCGCCGCTGCTCATCGAGTTCAAGGATCAGGACGGGGCGATGGGCGCCGATATCGGCGCGCTCGAGGCCGCGGCGGCGGGTGTCCTGGCGAATTACCAGGGCAAGGTGGCGCTGATGTCCTTCAACCCGCATTCGGTGCGGCGGCTGGCGGAGCTGATGCCCAACGTGCCCCGCGGATTGACCACCTCGGACTACAACGCCACGGACTGGCCGCATCTGACCGAGGCGACACGCGCGCATCTGGCGGGCATGCCCGATCTTGCCGCCTGCGAGGCCGGGTTCATCAGTCACGACCATCGCGACCTTCAAAGCCCGCATGTGGCGCGCGTCGCGGAGGCGGGCCTGCCGATCCTGTGCTGGACCATCCGCAGCCCCGATCAGGAAGCCGCCGCGCGGCAGATCGCGCAGAACATCACGTTCGAGGGATACGACGCTTGAAGCCCGTCATTTCGGGGCCAGATTGAGCCCTGAACAGGCAGGCTTTCCATGGACGACACGGCAGACGCGCAGACGCTTTCCATCACCATGCACCCGACCCTCGCGGCGATCCCGCCCGAGGTCTGGGATGCCTGCGCCTGCCCCGAAGCCGCGGATGGCGGGCGCCCGAACGATCCCTTCACCACGCACCGGTTTCTTTATGCGCTGGAGCGCTCGGGCTCGGTCGGCACGGGAACGGGCTGGGATCCGCGCTATCTGACCGCCGAGATGGGCGATGAGGTGATCGGCGTCGCGCCGCTTTACGCCAAGTCGCACAGTCAGGGCGAATACATCTTCGATCACAACTGGGCCCATGCCTATGAACGCGCGGGCGGGCGGTATTACCCCAAGCTGCAGATCGCCGTGCCCTTCACGCCCGCAACCGGCAAGCGCCTGCTGGCGCGTCCGGGCTTCGAGGCCGAAGCCGAGGCCGCGCTTCTGCAGGGTGCGGTTCAGGTCGCGGCAGAAAACCGCGTCTCGTCGCTGCACATCACCTTCTGCACGCAGGACGAGGCGCAGCGCGGCGCGGAGCGGGGGCTTTTGCACCGCGTCACGCAGCAATTCCACTGGCTGAACGAAGGCTATGCCAGCTTCGACGATTTCCTGGCCTCCTTGTCCTCGCGCAAGCGCAAGAACATCCGCAAGGAACGCGCCCAGGCGCAGGGCTTCGGCGGCACGATCCACCGGCTCTCGGGGGACGATCTGAAGCCCGAACACTGGGATGCCTTCTGGACCTTCTATCAGGACACCGGCGCGCGCAAATGGGGCACGCCCTACCTGACGCGCGCCTTTTTCGACGAGGCGCAGGAACACCTGCGCGACGACATGGTGCTGGTGCTGGCCGAGCGCGATGGCCGCTATGTGGCGGGCGCACTGAACTTCGCCGGGCGCGACGTGCTCTATGGCCGCTACTGGGGCTGCATCGAGCATCACCCCTGCCTGCATTTCGAGCTGTGCTATTACCAGGCCATCGACATCGCCATCGAACGGGGACTCGCGCGGGTCGAGGCGGGCGCGCAAGGCGAACACAAGCTCGCCCGCGGATACCTGCCGTCCGAGACGCATTCGCTGCACTGGATCGCGGATGCGGGTTTTTCCGACGCCGTGGAGAACTACCTGAGAGCAGAGAGACGGGCCATCGCCGAGGATATCGAGGTCCTCACCGCCTATGGCCCCTTCCGCAAAGCCAATCCGGAGGAACAGGAATGACTGAGAAGCTGACCGATCCCGCCCAGAACGGCGAACTGGCACCGCTCTTGCAGAATGGCTGGTCGCTAAGCGACGATCAGGACGCGATCACCAAGGCCTTCAAGTTCGACGATTTCGTCGGGGCCTTCGGCTGGATGGCGCAGGCCGCGATCCATGCGGAGAAGCTCAACCACCATCCCGAATGGTCGAATGTCTACAACACGGTCACGGTGACGCTGACCACGCATGACGTGGGCGGGCTGTCGCCGCTCGACATCAAGCTGGCCGGGAAGATGGACGCGCTTTGATCGGGGCAGGGGCCACGGACCTCCGCGGTTGGTGGTTTTTCACCCACCCAACCGATGAAGATCAGACCCCGGCCCCGTAGGCTGGGTGAAAACCCACCACACCCGGTCAGACCGCAAAATCGCCCGCGCTGGATATGCGCCCGGCGCCGCGCCGCGTCTCAGATCGCCGCCAGAAGCGACTCGCCGCCCGTGGCTTCGCAGACACCGCGGCTTTCCTCTTCGTGGAAGACCTGCACGACGCCGTCCTCGACCACCATGGCGTAGCGGATCGAGCGGTCGATGAAGCCCACGGGCGGCGCCGAGAAGGCCATGCCCACGGCTTTGGTGAACGCGCTTTCGGGATCGGCCAGCATGGTGATGCCCGCCTCTTTCGCGCCCGTCACCTCGGCCCAGTGGCCCAGCACGAAGGGATCGTTCACCGCGATGCAGATGATCTCGTCCACGCCCTTTTCGGCAAAGCCGCCCTTGGTGCGGATGAAGCTCGGCACATGGGCGGAATGGCAGGTCGGCGTGAAGGCGCCCGGCACGGCGAAGATCACGATACGGCGACCCTTCATCTTCTCGCCCAGATCGACCTGCTCCGGCCCGTCGGCGCCCATCTGGATCAGCGTGGCCCCCGGCAGCGTATCGCCCACGGATATCGACATTGCGCGTCCTTTCGCTTTTGCGTCCCCTTTGGGCGGGATATAGGCGGGTATTGGAAAAGGAAATGGGGCACGCGGAGGGTCCGACATGAGCGATGTTGTGGTCATCGGGGCGGGGCAGGCCGGGGCGTCCTGCGTCGCGCGGCTGCGCCAGCAGGGCTTTGAGGGGACGATCACCCTGATCGGGGACGAGCCTGTGCCGCCCTATCAGCGTCCGCCCCTGTCGAAGGCCTATCTGCTGGGCGAGATGGATCTCGACCGGCTCTATCTCCGGCCCGAGAAATTCTATGCGGAAAACGACATCGCGCTGCGCCTGGGCGCCCGCGTGACCGGTATCGACCCGGCGGCGCGCGAGGTGCAGCTCGAAGACGGCACGCTGCCCTATGGCGATCTGGTGCTGGCGACCGGATCGCTGCCCCGGCGCCTGCCTGCCGCGATGGGCGGCGATCTGGACGGGATCTTCACCGTGCGTACGCTGGCCGATGTGGATGCGATGGCGCCGCGGGTCACGGAGGGCGCGCGCGTTTTGATCGTGGGCGGCGGCTATATCGGTCTGGAAGCGGCGGCGGTCGCGTCCAAGCTTGGCCTAAAGGTCACCCTTGTCGAGATGGCCGACCGGATCCTCGCCCGCGTCGCCGCCGCCGAGACCGCGGATTACTTCCGCGATCTGCACCGCAAGCACGGTGTCGACATCCGCGAGGGCACGGGGCTGGCGCGACTGACGGGCAAGGACGGGCATGTCGCCGGCGCGGAATTGTCCGACGGCAGCACGCTCGACGTGGATTTCGTCATCGTGGGCGTGGGCATCCTGCCGGATACGGGCCTGGCCGAGGCGGCGGGCCTCGCGCTCGAGAACGGGATCCGCACCGATGCGCAGGGCCGCACCTCGCATCCGCATATCTGGGCGGCGGGCGATTGCGCCTCCTTCCCGCATGAGGGCGCGCAGATGCGGCTCGAAAGCGTGGGCAATGCCATCGACCAGGCCGAATGTGTGGCCGACAACATCGCGGGCAAAACGCGCGATTACGCGGCCAAGCCCTGGTTCTGGTCGGACCAATACGACGTGAAATTGCAGATCGCGGGTCTGTCCGCGGGCTACGACCGGATCGTGACGCGCAGGGGCGAAGGCGACGCGGTGTCGTTCTGGTATTATGCCGGGGACCGGCTGATCGCGGTCGATGCAATGAACGATCCGCGCGCCTACATGGTCGGCAAACGCCTGATCGAGGGCGGCAAGTCGCCCGCGCCGGAGCTGCTGGCCGATCCCGATACCGAGCTCAAGGCGCTTCTGAAGGCGTGAGGATCGTTGCCGGGGAATATCGCGGGCGGGCGCTGACCCCCGTGGGCAAGGGCGATCCCGCCGCGCATCTGCGCCCCACGACCGACAGGGTGCGCGAGAGCCTGTTCAACATGCTGGGCGGCGGGCGCTTCGGCGATCCCTTCACCCAGGCGCGTGTGCTGGATCTTTTCGCAGGCACTGGCGCGCTGGGCCTCGAGGCGCTGTCGCGCGGCGCGGCCCAGGTGATCTTCGTCGAGGATGGCCGAAAGGCGGGGGCGATCCTGCGCAAGAATATCGCGCTTCTGGACTGCGCCGACCGCACCCGGATCCTGGCACGCGATGCCACCCGCCTGCCCGCGGCGGACGCAGCGGACGGGGCCGCCACCCTCGTCTTCCTCGATCCACCCTATGGGAAGGGCCTGGGGGCGCGGGCGTTGGACGCGGCCCGGGCGCAGGGCTGGATCGCACAGGGTGCGTTGATCGTGTGGGAGGAAAGCAGCCCTCAGCCCCCGCCCGAGGGGTTCGCAGCGCTCGAGGCGCGACGCTATGGCGATACGCATGTGAGCCTGCTCGAGGCGCTGTAATTAGCGCTGGCCAAGATCGCGCCCGCGCCCTACCGTTGCATTCAATTTTTTGAATATCGGGAGGAGAGAAACCATGACCCTGCGCCCCAGCCGCCGCACACTTCTGAAAATCGCTGCCGCCATGCCCGCGCTGACGCTGACCGCGACGGCTGCGCGCGCGGCGATCACCGCGCCCGGCCAGCCCAATCCCGGCTTCATGCGCTTCACCTTCGGCGAGGCGGCCATCACCGTGGTCTCCGACGGGCATCTGGAGATCCCCGCGGATGGTCTGGGCGTCAATGCCGACCCCGAGGAGGTGCGCGCCTTCCTGACCCGGCATTTCCTGTCGACCGAGACGAACTATGCCCACACCAATCACATCGTGATCGAGACCGGCGAGGCGAAAGTGCTCGTGGATATCGGCTCCGGCAATCGGTTCCTGCCGACCGCGGGGCGGCTCTTCGATAACCTTGCGGCGGCGGGGATCGACGCGGATGCGATCACGCATCTCGTCATCACCCATGCGCATCCCGATCACATCTGGGGCATCCGCGACGATTTCGACGAGGCGCTGCTGCCCGATGCGCAGAAATTCCTGGGCCAGGTCGAGCATGATTTCTGGATGGATGACGGGCTGGTGAACCAGGTGCCTGCCGAGATGCAGCAATTCGTCGTGGGCGCCCAGAATTCGATCGGGGCCGAGGGCGCCGAGTGGACGCTGGTCGGCGGTGAGACCGAAGTGGCCCCCGGCCTGCGCGTTATCGACACGCCCGGTCACACGCCGGGCCATCAAAGCTTGATCCTCGAATCGGGCGGTGCGCAGATGCTCATTACGGGCGATGCGCTGAACCATGCCTATCTGAACTTCGCCCATCCCGGCTGGGTCAACAATTTCGACATGGACGGCGATCAGACCGCCGCGACGCGCGGGCGGCTTCTGGACATGGCGGCCGCCGATGGCATGGCGGTGCTGGGCTACCACTTCCCCTATCCGGGCGTGGGTCATGTCATGCGCGACGGCGAGGCCTATCGCTTCGTGCCTGCGCTCTGGCGGTGGGAGTGATCGTCCGGGCGCTTGGGGCGCGACACCCGCGGCGTCGCCCCTATTCGCGCCCGGCCAGAACCGCCGCGCGGCGGGAGGCGAGCAGGTGCGCCATGGCAAGCACCGTCCCGATAGCCCCGGCAATGCCGAGCGCGCCAAGGCCCAGCGTCTCGACCACGCCGCCGCCGATGGCCGAGCCCACGGCGCTGCCCACATAGATCGCGGCTGCATTGAGGGCGAGCACCACGCTCGCCTCATCCGGGGCGAGGCGCAGGATGCGGATCTGCTGGGCGGCCATGAACGACCAGCCCATCAGCGACCACACGAAGAGCAGCGGGATCAACGCCCAGATCGGCAAAGGCAGCGCGGAGTACAGCGGCATCGTCACCGCCACCGCGCCCAGTATCAGCATCAGCGTGCGCATGTAGCCGATCCGGTCCGCGAGCGCGCCGCCCATCAGATTGCCCAGCACGGCGCCGACGCCCAGGATCAGCAGCACCAGCGTCAGCCCGTCGCGTCCGAAGCCCATAGTCTCGCTCAGAAGCGGCGCGAGATAGGTATAGAGAATGAAGATCGCCCCCAGCATCGAGGCGGTGAACAGCACCGCGCCCATGGCGATGCCGTCGCGCATGACCTGACCCAGATCCCGCAGCCGGACGGGCGCGAACCGCAGGCCTTGCGGCACCCGCACCCAGACCAGCGCGACCGCCAGCGCGGCGAGCACGGCCACCATCCAGAACGCCACGCGCCAGCCGAACGTATAGGCGATCCAGCTGCCCGCGGGCACGCCCGCGACCTGCGCCAGTGACAGTCCGAAAATGACCGCGGCCAGCACCTTGCCGCGATTGGCGTCCGAGGCGAGGCCCGCCGCCACCGCGGCAGAAACGGGCGTGAACATCCCGGCACCCGCGGCCGCCGCAGCCCGCGCGATCAGCAGGACCGGATAGGAGGTCGCGGTCGCGCAGCCCAGCATGCCCAGCCCGAACAGCGTCATGCCGAAGGCCAGAACCCGCCGTCGCCCGATATGGCCGGTCATCGACACCAGAACGGGCGACAGGAGGGCATAGGACAGCGCGTAGATTGTCATCAGCCAGCCCGCCGCCCCGCGCGAGACGGACAACGCCTCGGCGATCGGGTCGATCAGCCCGATCACGATGAAGGCGCCCATGCCGATGACGAAGTTCGAGGCGGACAGCGTCGCGATCACGCTGCGCCCGGCAGCGTCACCCATAGGTCGGGTGGAACCGCCCTGCCGGGGAAGGGGTGAAGATGTCGACGCCATCGGCGGTGACGCCGACGGAATGTTCGAACTGCGCCGACAGCGACTTGTCGCGGGTCACCGCCGTCCAGTCATCGGCCAGCACCTTGGTCTCGTGACGGCCGAGATTCACCATGGGTTCGATGGTGAAGAACATGCCTTCCTCGAGCACCGGCCCCGTGCCCGCGCGTCCGTAATGCAAAACGTTGGGGGGCGCATGGAAGACACGACCCAGACCGTGGCCGCAGAAGTCGCGCACGACCGACATGCGCTGCGCCTCGACATAGGATTGGATCGCGTGGCCGATATCGCCGAAGGTGTTGCCGGGCTTGACCGCCTCGATCCCCATCATCAGCGCGTCATAGGTGACCTGGATCAGACGCTCGGACTTGCGGGGCAGCTTGCCTGCGACATACATCCGGCTCGTATCGCCGAACCAGCCATCGACGATCACGGTCACGTCGATGTTCAGGATGTCGCCATCCTTCAGCTTCTTCTCGCCGGGAATGCCATGGCAGACGACGTGATTGACGCTGATGCAGGTCGCGTGCTGATAGCCCTTGTACCCGATCGTGGCCGAGGTCGCGCCCTCTTCCTCGATGCGGGTGCGGATGAAATCGTCGATCGCACCGGTCGTCTGGCCGACGAAGACATGGTCGGCCACCTCGTCCAGAAGCTGTGCCGCGAGGCGGCCAGCCTTGTGCATCCCGTCGAAATCGGCGGGTTCGTGAATGCGGATGCCGTCGCGGGTCAGACGGCCTCTGGGCACTTCGTTCACACCGGGCCTCCAAATAAATCTTGACCCCAATGTAGTGCGTTCGGGGCGAGATTGCCAATCCAATGCTGCAATGCAGCTATAGCAGGGTTTTAAACGTCTTTTACCGGACACAACCCGCCGGGATCGATTCGTTCCGGCGTGATGCGGGTGGTCAGGGCCAGCATCTCGACACCGGCCACGGCCGCTTCGGCAAAAGCGCGCGCATAAGCCGGGTCGATATCGGCCGCGATGCTCAGGTTTCGGGCATCGTCGCGGGCGATCAGGAACAGCATCACCGCGCGGTGTCCCTCTGCAGCCACCTGCGCCAGTTCCCGCAGATGCTTGGTGCCGCGCGCGGTCACGCTGTCGGGAAATTCCGCAAGCCCCGGATGGCGGGACAGAGTGGCGGATTTCACCTCGACATAGGCGTCCCTGCGCCCCGCCCCGTGCAGCAGAAAGTCGATGCGGCTGCCGGTGCCGTATTTCTGTTCGGGCCGGATCGCGTCATAGCCCTCAAGCCCCGGCACGGCGTCCGCCTCGAGGGCCGCGCGAACCACGCGGTTCGCGATGCCGGTATCGACGCAGACGCGTCCGCCGCCGGGCACTTCCACGATCTTCCAGGACCATTTCAGCTTCTTTTTCGGGTCGTCGTTGGGCTCTACCCAGATCCGGGCGCCGGGCTCTGCGAGGCCCAGCATGGAGCCCGGATTGGCGATATGGGCCGTCACCTCGCGCCCGTCCTCGAGCGTGATGTCGGCCAGAAACCGTTTGTAGCGGCGGATCAGCCGCGCGGGCACGAGAGGGGTTTGAAAGCGCATGGACCGGGCCTATAGCTAAGGCCCGAGCCAAGGCCAAGGAGCGAGACCATGCCGAACCCCCGTGCCGCGATGCTGGTGATCGGCGATGAGATCCTGTCCGGGCGTACCCGCGATGCGAACATGCATTTCCTCGCGGGCGAATTCACCAAGCGCGGCATCGATTTGTGCGAAGTGCGCATCGTCTCGGACAAGCCCACGGCCATCGTCGAGGCGCTGACCGCGCTTAAGTCCAGCTACGACGTGGTCGTGACCTCGGGCGGGATCGGGCCCACCCATGACGACATCACCGCCGATTGCGTGGCCGAGGCCTTCGGGGCCTCCATCGACGTGCGCGACGATGCCCGGGCCATTCTGGCGGCGCATTACGAACGCACCGGCAAAGAGCTGAACGAGGCCCGCCTGCGCATGGCCCGCATCCCCGACGGCGCGGATCTGATCGACAATCCGGTCTCTGCCGCGCCGGGTTTTTCCATCGGCAACGTGCATGTGATGGCGGGCGTGCCGTCTGTCTTTCAGGCCATGGTGGCCAGCGTGCTGCCCAAGCTCACCGGCGGCGCGCCGATGCTGTCGCAATCCATCCGCGTGATGCGCGGAGAGGGCGATATTGCCGGGCCGTTGCGCGCCCTGGCCGAGGAATTCGACGACCTCTCCTTCGGCTCCTATCCGTTCTACGAGGACGGCATTCACGGGGCCAATATCGTGGTGCGCGGGACCGATCCGGGCAGGCTCGACGCTGCGGCGACGCGGCTCGGCGATCTGTTCGAGATATGATCGACCTGACCGCCGCCATCGACGCGACCTGGCCCGCCTTGCGGCAGATCGAGGTGCCGGGCTTTACCTTGCGCGAAGGCGCGGGTGGTGGCAGCCGGGTTTCAGCCGCAACAGCGCGTGCGGGCTGGGACGAAAGCCATATCGCAGGCGCCGAGGCGGGCATGCGCGATCTGGGCCAACTCCCCCGCTTTATGGTGCGCGCGGGCGAGGCGGCCCTTGACGCGCAGCTCGAGGCGCGGGGGTACATCGTCACCGATCCGACACTTCTGCGCATGGCGCCTGTCGAGGTTCTGCACGACCGGGACATCCCGCGCGTGACCGTCTTCACCATCTGGGAGCCGCTGGCGATCATGCGCGAGATCTGGGCCGCAGGCGGCATCGGGCCTGCGCGCCTTGCGGTGATGGACAGGGTCCGCGGGCCCAAGACCGCCATTTTCGGCCGCACCCAGGACCAGCCCGCGGGCACCGCCTTCGCGGCGATCCACGAGGGTACGGTCTTCGTTCACGCGGTCGAGGTGCTGCCGCGCCTGCGCCGGAACGGCATGGCGGTGTGGATGATGCGCCTTGCCGCGCGCTGGGGGCGGGCGCAGGGCGCAAGCCGGATCGCGATCCTCGTCACCCGCGCCAATGCGGGCGCCAATGCGCTCTATGCTTCCCTTGGGATGGTGGAGATGGGAGGGTATCATTACCGCACCCATCCCGAGGAGCCATCGTGAGCGACCAGACCAGCCCAACCGCGCTCGACCTGCCGCCGGTCGATCCGCTGCCGCCCGAGACGCAGAAATATTTCGACATCTGCCAGGACAAGCTCGGCATGGTGCCGAACGTGCTGCGCGCCCATGCCTTCGACATCGACAAGCTGAACGCCTTCACCGCGCTCTATAACGATCTGATGCTGGCCGAGAGCGGGCTGTCCAAGCTCGAACGCGAGATGATCGCGGTCTGCGTCTCCTCGATCAACCGCTGCTTCTACTGCCTGACGGCGCATGGCGCCGCGGTGCGGCAGCTCTCGGGCGATCCGACCCTGGGTGAGATGCTGGTGATGAACTGGCGCGTGGCGGATCTGTCCGATCGGCACCGCGCGATGCTGGTCTTCACCGAGAAGGTCACCAAAGCCTCTGCCGAGATCAAGGAGGCCGACCGCACAGCCCTGCGCGAGGCGGGCTTCACCGACCGCGACATCTGGGACATCGCCAACGTGGCGGGCTTTTTCAACATGACGAACCGCGTCGCGAGCGCGACCGACATGCGGCCCAATGACGACTACCATTCTCAGGCGCGCTAGCCTCGCGCTCTGCCTCTGGGCGGGGCACGCCATGGCGCTCGATGTGCCTTTGCCCACAGGGGCAGAGCCCTTGCTGTCGGCGGATGCCTCGGGTGCGCGGCTGGCCCTGCCGACCGGCCCCTGGAGCGCCGATGCAGGCGTGCCCGTCCGGGTGATCGAAGGCAATGTGACACGCCTGAGCTGGCGCATCCCCGACGCCCCCGCCACACCCGGCGCGCTTCTGGCGCCGATCCGCGAGGCGCTTGTGTCCGATGGCTTCGAGGTGCTCCTGGATTGCGCCGACCGGCGCTGTGGCGGGTTCGATTTCCGCTTCGCCATAGACGTCGTGCCCGCGCCCGAGATGTATGTGGACCTCGCCAATTACCGGTTCCTGTCGGCGCGCAAGGGCGACGGGCAGGGCGTCACGGTGCTGACCAGCCGCAACGCGGCGGCGGGCTATGTGCAGGTCCTGCAGGTCGTGGCGGGCGCCGCCCCGGAAGCCTCGGCCGCTGTCACCGCGCAGCCGGGTCCGGCCCCGGTCCGACGGCCCGCCACGGGCGATATCGCAACGCTTGAGGCAGAGGGCGCGATGATCCTGTCCGATGCGCGGTTCGACAGCGGCACGGCAAGCCTCGGCGCCGGGCCATTTCCGCAGCTCGACGCGCTCGTGGCGTATCTCGCCGACAACAGCGACCGTCGGGTGCTGCTGGTGGGCCACACCGATGCCGTGGGATCGCTTGAGGGCAACCGCGCGCTGTCGCAGCGGCGTGCGGGCGCCGTGGCCGCCTATCTGCGCGATGCAGGCGCTGATCCGGCGCAGATCGCGGCGGAGGGGGCAGGCTATCTCGCGCCCATCGCCTCGAACCTCACCGAAGCGGGGCGCCGCGCGAACCGGCGCGTCGAGGCGGTGCTTCTGCCGCGGGAATGACCGATCCGCGGGGTGGATTCGCGCAGCGGCATCCCTTACCTGTGAGCCAAGACAGGAGTGACTTCATGGCCGACACCGCCCTTCCGCCCCTCACGCTCTACCTTGCTGCCCCGCGCGGCTTCTGCGCCGGCGTCGACCGCGCGATCAAGATCGTGGAAATGGCGCTCGAGAAATGGGGCGCGCCGGTCTATGTGCGCCACGAGATCGTGCACAACAAGTATGTCGTCGACGGGCTGCGCGACAAAGGCGCCGTCTTCGTCGAGGAGCTGGACGAGTGCCCCAAGGATCGCCCGGTGATCTTTTCGGCCCATGGCGTGCCGAAGGCGGTTCCGGCCGAGGCCCGCGCGCGGGAGATGGTCTATGTGGATGCGACCTGCCCGCTTGTCTCGAAGGTGCATATCGAGGCGGCGCGGCATCACGAAAACGGGTTGCAGATGGTCATGATCGGCCATGCGGGTCATCCCGAAACGCTGGGCACGATGGGCCAGCTGCCCGAGGGCGAAGTGCTGCTGGTGGAGACGCCCGCCGATGTGGCGACGCTGAACGTCCGCGACCCCGAACGGCTGGCCTATGTCACCCAGACCACGCTGTCGCTCGACGATACCGCCGATGTGGTCGCGGCGCTGAAGGCGCGGTTCCCGGCCATCGTCGGCCCGCACAAGGAAGACATCTGCTATGCCACGACGAACCGGCAGGAAGCCGTGAAGGCCATGGCGCCCGATTGCGACGCGCTTCTGGTCGTGGGCGCCCCCAATTCGTCGAATTCCAAGCGTCTCGTGGAGGTCGGGGCGAAGGCGGGCTGCAAATACGCTCAGCTCGTGCAGCGTGCCGCAGATATCGACTGGCGCGCGCTGGAGGGCATCGGCTCCATCGGGTTGACGGCGGGCGCCTCGGCGCCGGACGTCCTGATCGAAGAGGTGATCGACGCCTTTCGCGCCCGCTACGCCGTGAGCGTCAAGACCGTCACCACGGCCGAGGAGAACGTCGAGTTCAAGGTGCCGCGCGTCTTGCGCGAACCGGCCTGAGCCGCGACGACGCCCGACTGGGCGGAGAAGCTGCGCGGCGGTACGGCGGTGCGGCGTCAGTCCGGCAGCAGCAGCCGCTCCAGCGCCCGCCCCATGACCCGCGCGGAATCCAGCATATCCGTCACGCCCACCCATTCATCGGGCTTGTGCGCCATCTCCAGCACGCCCGGCCCGTAGGCGATGCAATTCTTCAGCGTGCCGATCCGGTCGATATGTTTCTGATCGTAGCTGCCGGGCGAGGCCACGAAGGCGGCCTCTGACCCAAGCGCATCGGCGATGGCGCTGCGGATCGTCCGGACCACGGGCGCGTCCGCATCCGTCATCGACGGCAGCACGCGGTTTATCTCGCGCAGGGAGTAGTCGAAATTCTCGCGCGTCTCCTTCAGTCTGTCCAGAAGCCCGCGCATTTCGGCCTCCACGGCCTCGATGCCTTCCTCGATCAGGAAGCGGCGATCCACAGTGATCCGGCAGCTGTCGGGCACGTTATGGGCGGGCAGGGCGGTGCTGCCGGGCGCGCGCTCTGGCTCGCCGCCATGGATCGCGTTGATGTTCATGGTGGAGGCCCGCGCCCCATCGGGGATCACCGGCATCTCGGTGCGTCGTGCGGCCATGGCCGGGAACAGATCCCGTTCGAACGCCTCCAGCACCGCGCCCATATGCCGGATGGCGCAATCGCCCAGGAACGGCATGGAGCCATGGGCGATCTCCCCATGGGTCTCGATCTCGGCCCACCAGCCGCCTCTGTGGCCCAGACAGATCCGGTCCTTGCCCAGGGGTTCGGGGATGATGACATGCTGCACGCGGGCCGGGTCGAAATATCCCTGTCGGGCCAGGTAGGCGACGCCGCCATAGCCGCCCGATTCCTCGTCCGCCGTCGCGGAAATCTCGATCGCGCCCGCATAGTCCGGATGTTCTTCCAGAAACGCCTCGACCGCGATGATCGAGGCGGCAAGCCCGCCCTTCATGTCGCAGGCGCCCCGTCCGTAGATCCGGTCGCCCTCGAGCGCGCCGCCGAACGGATCGCGGGACCAGCCCTGACCGACCTCGACCACGTCGATATGCGAGTTGAAATGCACGCATTCGCCCGGGCGCGTGCCCTCGCGGCGGGCGACGAGGTTCCAGCGCGGATATTGGTCCGTGTCGCCCGGCGCGCCCTCGGCGCGGATCATCTCGGTCGAAAAGCCGCGCGGGGCCAGCCGGTCGGCCACCAGATCGCAGCATTCCCGATAGAATTGTCCCGGCGGGTTCAGCGTCGGCACGCGGATCAGCGCCTGGGTCAGCGCGACGATATCGTCGCGCTTGGCCTCGATGCGGGTGAACAGGGGATCAGACATGGCCGCGATGTTGGCGTCAGCTTGCGCGGGGGGCAAGGCTCATCGCAGCCGTGGCAGCTTGCCGACGCGCAGCGGACCCAGGAAAACCGCCCCCTTGTCGATGCTGAGCGTCAGGTCCAGCGTGTCGTCAGAGCCCTGCAGCCCGGAAATCACGCCGAAGACGTTTTCGAGAAGTGTCACGACCTCGCGCGGGAGCCGGCCTTCGCGGCCTGCCCGCTCCAGAAGAGCGCGCCAGTCTTCCGCGCGCAGATCAAGCGGGCCGGAAATCCGGCCGCCGCGGTCGATCT
>CAZTEV010000018.1:0-5862 GCA_964612785.1 uncultured Roseivivax sp.
CCGGATACACCTTAGATCAGCCGTCAAGCTGTCCGGAAATCTGGGACCACTTCACAAGGCGCGGCACGCGCCGCCGCGCATCGTCGGGCCCTCCCACGGCCCGGCGATTTCGTTGACGTCAGCGCATCTTGTCCACGTCGCGCGCCAGTCTGCGGGAAAAATCGAGAGGCTGACGCGGTGTAATTGCCGGTCCAGGGCCCGACGCTGCGCGCCTTGGACGCGGGCGCATTACGGGGTCAAAACGGACATTCCTCCGCGCCCCCCGCGAACGCCATACCCCCGAAACAAAAAGCCCGGTCCTGAGACCGGGCTTTTCGTTAGACGCTCAGGGGTGGCCCCCCATAAGGCCTCAATTCGGCATGAGATCCGGCACAATCGTCACGATGCCCGGGAAGAACCACAGGATCGCGAGGCCCAGCACCTGGATCAGCACGAAGGGCGCGACGCCGCGGTAGATGTGGCCTGTGGTCACCTCCTTGGGTGCCACGCCGCGCAGGTAGAACAGCGCAAAGCCGAAGGGCGGTGTCAGGAACGAGGTCTGCAGGTTCACCGCGATCATGATCGTCACCCATTTCGGATCGAAGGACCCGCCATAAATCACGGGGCCCACGATGGGCACGACGATGTAGATGATCTCGAGGAAATCCAGCACGAAGCCCAGCACGAACAGCACCAGCATCACGATCAGGAAGACTTTGAACTCGTTGTCGAAGCTTTGCAGGAATTGCTGGATGTAATGCTCGCCCCCGAAGGAGATCACCACGAGGTTCAGAAGCTGCGAGGCGATGAGGATGGTGAAGACCATCGAGGTCACCTTCGCCGTCTCGCGCACCGCAGGCGTCAGGACGCGGCTGCGGAACAGAACCCAGCAGGCATAGAGCAGCCCGAAGAAGGCAAAGAGATACATCCCGTAGGCCACGAAGAAGGCGAACCAGTTTTCCGCCGTCACCGTCTCGATGTTGATGCGCAGATCGAAGTTGATGCCCACGAGGATCGTGCCGATCACCGCGAGCGTGGCCCAGGTGATGATCCAGGGATCGCGGCCCTGCTCCTTCAGCTTGCGATAGGCGGCGAGCATGATCGCGCCTGCCGCGCCCAGCGCCGCCGCGGGCGTGGGGTTGGTGATGCCACCCAGGATCGAGCCGAGCACAGCCACGATCAGGACGAGCGGCGGGAAGACCACGCGGATCAGCTCGTTCCGGGCCATGCGGGCGCTTGCATGTTTCACGCCCCAAAGCGCGACAAGGGCCGGCAGGGCGATCAGCGTCACGGTCGCAAGCGGCGAGGTGGTGGGCGAGATCAGCACGACGTCCACCAGAAGCACGCCCAGCGTGCCCACAGCCCCGGCGATGAGCGGCAAAGGCTCATCGACGGGCGCCACACCGCGCCCCACAGACAGCATCAGGCCGAAGAACAGCGCGATCAGCGCGATCCCGGTGCCGATGGGCGCGGCATTCGCGATCTGTTCGGCGCGGACGGCCTCGATCTCTTCGGGCGTGCGGCGTTCGCTGGCCACGGCTCCGCCCGAGGCGTCGATCTCGGCCTGTTCGGCCACGGCCCGGTCCCAGGCCGCCTGCCCATGCAGCTCGATCATCGAGGCCTGGCATTCGGGGCCCACATTGGTGCGCAGGGACGCGGCCTCTCCGGTTGTGGTGAAGCTGTTCACCTGCGTCGATTGACTGCCCACCAGATTCACGTTGGACAGGATCAGCGTGCCCGCAATCAGAGCCACGGGGACGAAGAGGAACCAGGTCAGCTTCTCGCCGGGGGTGATGACTTCGCCCATCTGGCCGCCCATCTCGACCGCGGGGGCCTTCGAGGGGTTCAGAAGCGCGTAGCCGAAGGCATAGGCCGCATAGAGAAACGCCAGCAGAATGCCCGGCAGAAGGGCCGCCTGAAACAGCGTGCCGACCGAGACCACGGCAGGCTCGCCCAGATAGGTCAGCGCATCGGTGCACCCGGCAAGCTGCGCGCGGTTTTCCTGCGCGGCCGAGTAGAGATCGCCCGCAAGCGTGCCCAAAAGCACAATCACGATCGAGGGCGGGATGATCTGGCCCAGTGTTCCGGACGCGGCAATGACCCCGGTCGCAAGCTCGGGCGAGTAATTGTTGCGCAGCATCGTGGGGAGCGCCAGAAGGCCCATCGTCACCACGGTCGCGCCGACAATGCCCGTGGAGGCCGCAAGGAACGCGCCCACAACGACGATGGAGACCGCAAGACCGCCCGGCAGGGGCCCGAAGACCCGGGCCATGGTGGTCAGAAGGTCATTGGCGATCTTCGAGCGTTCGAGCACGATCCCCATCAGCACGAACATCAGAACCGCAAGCAGCGTCTCGATGGATTGGCCCGCGAGCACACGTTCGTTGATCCGGTTCACGATGAAGGACACGTTGCGGTCGAGTGCGGTCTGCCAGCCATCGGGGAACACCCCTTCCGCCACGCGCGGCAGGTCGGGATGGGTGAAGATCGAGATGGCTTTCTCGTTGGCGCCTGCGGCCACGACGGCGGCAAACTCCGCCGATCCGGTGTCGAGCGCCTGGTGAATGAGCAGCCCCGCGCTGTCGAGCGCGGCGATGATCCCGAAAGAGATGACGCCCGCCCCGCCGATGGCGAAAGCCACCGGGAAGCCCGACAGGATCGCCGAGAAGAGCGTGATGAAGACGATGATCAGGCCGATTTCGACCCCGTCCAGTCCGAATAGCATAGTCTGTCCCCTGCCCCTTAGATGTCGACGCGGTCAGCGTGCACTTCGACGGGATCGTCGAGGCGGTCGATGTCGAGATATTTGTCCTCGCTCTCGGGTCCTTCCTTCCACTCGAGGTAGGAGCGGTAGAAGAACGCAATGGCCTGCAGGAAGATGAGGCCCGCAATCGAGAGCAGAAGGATCTTGAAGAGGAAATAGCCGGTGAAGCCGTTGGGGCTGAAGCCGATGGTCTCCACGTTCCAGCGCAGCGCGCGGGACTTCATCAGAAGCCGCTCCAGCGTGTCGGAGGCCGAGGGGTTCGGCACAATGAGGTGCCGCCACATGAAGAACCACGCGTAAAGCCAGATCAGCACCGCCATGGGCATCATGAAGAACAGGCTGCCCGCCATGTCGATCACCCGCTTGGTGCGGTAGCTGACGGCGGCATAGACCAGATCGACGCGCACATGCCCCTTCTGCACGAAGGTGTAGGTCAGGCAAAGCGCGACCACCAAGGCGTTGTAAAGCTTCAGCTCCTCCGCCCACCACGAGATGTCGAAGGACAGCGGAATGCCGAAGCTGAGCGAGATGTCGGGCCGGGTGAAGATCCGTTGCATGAAGACGATCACCACCTGCTGGATGACCATCAAAAGCCCCGCCCAGGCGAAGACGCGGCCCAGCACGTTGGCAAGCCCCTCAAGCCCGCGCACGGCGCCCCACATGATCGCGTTCTTCCAAAGTCCGAGCCCCGTCAGGACCAGGAAGGCCGTGAAGACCACAAAGAAGAACTCGGTCGATCCGCCGTAATAGACGAACCGCATGATCGCCTCTTTCTCGGACCAGTCGAGCCAGAGGCCGGGATGCGTGATCGCATAGCCGAAATTGTAGAACGCGAGCGCGATGTTCTGGAGCACCCAGACGATCCCGCTGCCAAGCGCGAGAAACGCACCGCCCAGGCCGATTGCGGCATCCTCTTCCATCTCTCCCCCCTCTCCCCGGTCTGATGCCGGGGTGTCGCATGTCATGGCCGAAGGGCCCCGGCGGATGCGGGACCCTTCGCTGTCAGGAAATGGTACGGATCAGCCTTCGCCGAGCACGCGAACGCGCTGCGCGACGTAGTAGCCGTCGGACTTGTTGATCCAGGACGCCGAGGCTGCGAGGCTTTCGTCGAAGGAGGAACGGATCTTCGCGAAGATCTCGTCATCCATGTTCTCGTCCATGACCTCTTTCGAGGCGGCGCCGAAGGCATCCCACACATCGTCGGGGAATTGCAGGGTCTGCACGCCTTGCGACTGCAGACGCGCGAGCGCCGCACCATTATTGGCCAGCGTCTCGGCCAGCTGGTAATGCGTCACGGCCTGGGACGCGATGTTCAGGATGTCCTTGTGCTTCTGGGACAGCTCGTTCCAGACATCGAGGTTCACCGAAGCGGCCAGCGCCGAGCCGGGCTCGTGGAAGCCTGCAGTATAGTAGATCTTCGCGACTTCCTGGAAGCCTGCGCGCTCGTCGGCCATGGGGCCAACCCACTCGAGACCGTCGAGGGCGCCCGAGGACAGCGCCTGATAAAGCTCGCCGCCGGGGATGTTCTGCACCGACGCGCCGAGCTTGCCCAGCACCTGACCGCCAAGGCCCGGCATCCGGAACTTCAGGCCGTTGAAATCCTCGGCCGAGGTGATCTCGTTGCGGAACCAGCCGCCCGACTGCGAGCCCGAGTTACCGGCGATCAGACCCTTGAGGTTGAAGATCGAGCCCAGCTCGTCATGCAGCTCCTGGCCGCCGCCATGGTGGTACCAGTTGGTCACTTCCTGCGCGGTGCCGCCGAAGGGCACGGCGGTGAAGAAGGCGTAGCCCGGATGCTGGCCGACGAAGTAGTAATCCGCCGAGTGATACATGTCGGCCTGACCCGAGGAGACGGCGTCGAACACTTCAAGCGCGCCCACCAGCTCGCCCGGGGCCTTCTTGTCGATGGTCAGCTCGCCATCCGACAGGGCCGCTACGTAGTTTTCGAGATAGGTGGCCGCATCATCCAGCACCGCGAAGCCGCGGGGCCAGGACGTGACCATGGTGAGCGTCCGATTGCCCTGCGCATAGGCCGGCGCGGCCAGCGTCGAGGCGGCAGCGGCGCCGCCGCCCAATGCGGACGTTCTCAGAAATGCACGACGATCCATGTGGTTCCTCCCATTGGTAAAGCCGGAAGGAGGCTACGGAGGCAGGGTCCCTCGCCCTTGCACCGCGACGACCCTCTCCCCGGCGGATCGTTTGAGTGGCGCAACACTAGCCTTGCGGATTTGCGCAAGGAATACCCAATGGTACGGAGCGGCGGATTTTTCCGCGCCGCGCCCTACCGGGCCGGATCAGGGCCAGTCGGTGAAGCCCGCCTCGGGCTCGACCGCATTGCGCGCCTGCCGGTCCAGCGCCTCGGCGCGGAAACGTCCCGGCGGCACCCCCTGCAGCTTGGCGAAGAAGGCGCTGAACTGCGCCGCGCTCTTGAAGCCCAGATAGGCCGCGATCTGATCCAGCGTCATGTTCGACCGCATCAGTAGCGCCCGCGCCTCGCGTTGGGACCGCTCCTGCACCAGCGCGCGCGGGCTTCGGTTCAGAAGCCGCGTGGTCAGATCGTGCAGCCGGTCGGCGGTGATATTCAGCGTCGCGGCATAGTCCGACACCCGCCAGCGGTCGCGGAAATGCGCCTCCACCAATTGCCGGAAACGTCGCAACAGGAAGGTCTGCGGCCCCTCATGCGCCGTGATCTCGGACGAGCCGAAGGCATGGCGCCACAAAAGCACGAGCAGAATGCGCAGCTGCGCCTCGATGATGATCTGCTGGCCGGGCGCCGCGCGCAGGGCTTCCGCCTCGATCGCGGCCATGGCGCGGGCGATATCGGCATGTTCGACGGGTCGGTCGGCCAGGGACAGCGTGATGCGTCCCTCGACCATCCGGCGCAGCTGAAACGCCTCGGGCCGGTTCCCGAGCGCGGTGGTCATCGCCATGTCATTGACCGACAGCGTCGCCCCCGAAGAGCCCGCCAGAAGCCGAAGTCTTCTTCCGGGATCGAGCGGGAGGCACAGGATCGCGGGCGCCACCAGCGCCAGCAGCACGGAGCCCGAAGGCCCGTCCTGCGGCACGATCTCGAGCCCGCCCGAGCGCAGATAGACGATCTGCCACGCCCGCAGATTGGC